>NZ_JBAKHE010000003.1:0-437551 GCF_049065885.1 Brucella sp. IR068
TGCAAAGGGTTCTGCTTTTTTACGAACGAAAGTTCCTGCCGGGCACGACCCAACCTCTTTGCAGCCGTCAGTGCGGTGTTGCATTCACCCCAATGACAAACGAGGCCGGAACGAAGTTTACCGTTCCGGCCTCAAATGTATAAGCCGGGCACATGGCCCGGCTTCTGAACTCTATCCGATCGTCTGGATCATTTGCACTTCTGGATGGCTTTCAGCGCGTCCGAAATGCCCTTCAGCGAATAGGTGTAGTTGGTCTTGGTGCCGCGCTTCGACTGCGCCTGCACCTTCATCTCCGAACCGCCGCGCATGGCTGCGATAAGCTGCGGCTCTTCGGCTGCATTTTCCATCCAGCCCGACTTGCCGTTGACGAACATGTTGAAACTGCGGTTGCCGATGGAGACGACGACCTTGGCATTGGTGTTGAGGTCGTAACCGGCCATGAATTGCGGTTCGAACGAGATGTTCTGGCCGGGCTTCTGGCTCACGAGGAAGAAGTTGTCACCGTGATCGACACTGGCCGGAGCCTTCTGGGTCGGTACGGAGAGGACATAGCAGACCTTGCCGTTGCCCGACTGATAGCTGTAGGCGCCCCAGGCATTGAACTGGCTGATCTGGCTCGGGGTCTGGGCGAGTGCCGAGCCCGCCATCCCAATCATGAACACAGAAGCCGCGACGATCGATTTTCCAAGCATTGGTTTTTACCGGTTCTCTTTCGTTTGCTTCAAACTTGAATATCGGGATGCCGCCGTTCATCACGCCGTCCCGCTCAGTTGCCGATTAAATTGCCTTAATCTGGGTTACCAAACGGTGAAGTTTCGAAAGAAAACTTTTGAATGAGCAGCCAAGTCGCCCCGCCATCCCTTGATTCAGTTGAATGAAAAGAAAGCGGCGTGAGTAAGGCAGTCGGGTAAGGCAATAAGGCAGTAGGCCAGTAAGGCAGTATGTTAAGGGAATAGGGAGTAAGGGAGTAAGGGAGTAGGGGAGTATGTTTTGTTGCGCACGACCGCAACGCACATATCCTTCACTGCCCTACTGCCTCATCTTCCAACGCCTGCTTCGCAGCCAGCCGGTGCGCGGGCGTGATATGGGCGCGAACGGCGGTCAGCGCCGCCATCAGCACGGCAACGTCGTCCGTGAAGCCGATACCGGCCAGAAGATCGGGAATGGCGTCGAAGGGCAGGACGAAATAGGCGAGCGCCGCCATCAGCGTCATGCGCACGCGGGTCGGCGTCTTCTGGTCGAGCGCGCAGTAATAGGCTGCAACCACCTCGTCCATGAACGGCACCATGCGACCGGCGCGGCGCGCGGCCTTCCAGAATCCGTTCTTCACCCGGTTGCTGCGCTTCTTGAATTCGCTCTCGCTGCCCGGTTCGAGGATTTCACCGATTCTGACGTCATCCATTCTCGTTCAACTCCTGTCGTCCCGATTGCGTTGACACGGGCCATGACCGGTTAACGCTACAGTTGAAAACTCGTCAGGCCGTGGCGAAAAGAGTGATTTTCGAGCACCGGAGCCCAAAAATTGCTCTTTGCAGCCCGGCATCACGAGGAATGCAACTGCAGCGCTAAAAATGGGGAGTTCGTGCCTTCCTTGCAAGTCCGGGCGATTTCGCCCCGGTCCGATCCTGCCAGAACCATCAGCTACAACGCCCCCGCCAAATCCCCAAAATACCGATTCGACCGGATCGCTTCGGAAGCGTTTTGGACGCGCGACGAAGCAGGTGCGGAATGAATGGAGGGTTTGATGCATTTGACCGGCTATGGGGAAAACTTCATCCGCAGCGACCGTTCAACACGGCTGTTTCGCGGCAACCAGTTGCTGGCCGCCGGAAGCGAGGACGATTACATCACCATCGATCTGTTCGAGGCCGGATGCTACGACGCCGCCGTCTATCTGCGGTTCCTCTTCGGCGCCGGAATCTCGCTCAACACCCTGCGCGGCACGTCGAGCCAGAACTGGATACCCATCCTGAATTTCAGGGCGGGCGAGCAATGGAACGGCTATTCGGCGCTGCCCTTTGGCAAGGCCATCGGCTTTTATGACGTTCAGGCGGGGCATATTTTCCACGCGGCCATCTCGCTCGGCGATGTCTATATCCGCGGCGTCCATGGCGGCAAGCTCGGGCAGAACTGGCAGGACCGCACCAACTTGACCCGCGTCCTTCCCTATTCCAGCCGCAACGCCGATGGCAGCTTCAATTATGAGCGCCGGAAAATATATGTCTATATTTCAAAGCTCTAAACTCAGGCTATAGCATTCATTTTGCCCGCAAGCTTGATATCGAGTTCGGTAATGCCGTTCTCGCTATGGGTCGAAAGCGTGACATCGACGCGGTTATAGACATTGAACCATTCGGGATGATGGTCGAGCTTTTCCGCGTGAAGCGCCGTGCGCGTCATGAAGCCGAAGGCGGCATTGAAATCCTTGAACCTGAAGCTTTTGGAGATGGCCTCGCGTCCATCGGTTTTCTGCCAGCCCTCCAGTTCGTTGAGCGCTTCGTTCAATTCGTTTTCCGTCAGCCGGTTGCGTGCCATCGTCTTTCGCCTATGTTGCGGTTCCTGAACAAACTTATCATGAGCGCGAGAGTTCCGTGACCGTATCAGCCGCCGCAAAAGCCCCGGCCAGCATTTTATTTATTTGCGCTGGCAATATCTGCCGTTCCCCGCTTGCCGAAGGCGTGATGGGGCATGTGCTGGAAAAGCGCGGCATCCGCCATGTGCTGGTCGATTCCGCCGGAACCAATGGCTACCATACCGGCGAGGAGCCGGATGAGCGCTCCATCAGCGTTGCGGCGCGGCATGGCCTCGATATTTCCGGGCAGCGTTGCCGCCAGCTGATCGCAGGTGATTTCAGCCGTTTCGACCTGATCCTCGGGATGGACCGCTACAATATGCGGATGATCGCCGGGCGTCAGCCTGCGAATGCAAGCGCGCATATCGGGCTTTTCACCGAAATTGCCGAAGGGCGGGCGGTTGAAATCCCCGATCCCTATTATGGCGGGACCGGGGATTTTGAGAAGGTTTACCGGATGGTTCTGGCGGCTTCCATCGCGCTTGCCGACCAGTTTTGGCCCATGAAGGACGTGGCGACCAGGGGCCAGGCTTCTTCCACGATGTAAGGTCCGCCGCCGACCGAATCGCGGGACGACATCAGCACGAACCGTCCCACCTTGAAGGGCAGCGTCGCGAAGTTGCCGCGTGAGGAAAGATAGCGCACCACATCGTCGATGCGGGCGTTTCTCAGCCGCGCCAGCGTCACATGCGGCGTGAACTTGCGCGGGTCGGCGGGAATGTGAAGCCGCTGGCAGATCCTTTCGATTTCAGCCTGCAAGGCGTTGAGCTCAGGCGAGGGGGATACACCCGCATAGATGCTGTGCGGCTTCTTGGAGCCGAACGCATTGACACCCGACAGGTTGAGCATGAATTCGGGCCGCCGCACGCGATCGAGCGCATTGGCAACCTCGTCGGCCACGTGGCCTTCCACATCTCCGATAAAACGTAGCGTTATGTGGTAGTTTTCGACATCAATCCAGCGTGCGCCGGGGAGACCGCCTCGCAGCAGCGAGAGCGAAAGCGCGGCGTCGCGCGGGATTTCGAGGGCAGTGAAAAGACGCGGCATAAGGCATCCTCCTCGAAGCGTTCCATGTCAGAGCGCCGGGCATCCAAAGGATGCATAAAGGACACTCTAACCTAGAGAGTCAGTGCATCGTTCCATCGAAATTGATTCGATATTCGCCGATACACCTGAAGCGAATCAAAGTTTCATACCGGGGGCAAGCTGTTTATGCTCCCGGCGGGCGTCAGCCTCCCGATGTCCCCTTGTTTTGCATGTTCGTCAGGCTCTTTTCGATAGTGGGCATAAAATTGGAGACCATCGTTTCGACGCCTTTCTCATTGGGGTGCATTCCGTCCTCGAGCAAAAGGTCCTTTTTGGTTGCTACGCCGTCGAGGAAAAACGGGTAGAGCGGCACGCCATATTTCTGTGCCAGCTTGGGATAGATCGGGTTGAACCGGGCGGCATAGTCCTTGCCCATGTTGGGCGGGGCCATCATGCCGGCAAGAATGACCGAAATGCCGCGCTGCTTGAGGCGCGCCAGCATTTCATCAAGGTTCTTTTCGGTAATGTCGGGCTCGATGCCGCGCAGCGCGTCATTGGCGCCAAGTTCGAGGATGACGAGATCGGTGCCATCGGGCACCGACCAGTCGATGCGCGAAAGCCCGCCGGTGGTGGTATCGCCCGACACGCCCGCATTCTCGATCGAAACCTCGACGCCCTTGTCGTTGAGCGCCTTTTCAAGCTGCTGCGGAAAGGCGGCATTGGACGGCAGCAGATAGCCGGCCATCAGGCTGTCGCCGAAGCCGACGATCCTGATCTGCGACAGCTGCTCGGTCGGCAGTGCGTCTTCAAGGCCGGTCGGTTCTTCCTGCGCCTGCGCCGTCGCGATGGGGCCTGCCGCCATGAAAGACGCCATTACCGCAAAAATAGGGAGCCATGCCGGAATTGATAGTTTGAAACGCATCGTCGAAAACCCATATTTGAGGGGCTGTGGGCAAATGGCCCGCCGGACTTCTCTTCAATAACTGGCGCAACATAAGTTCAAATTTGTGACGCGCTGTTTGGTTCCAAAGACTCATATAGGATAAAAACCGCGTGACGGAACAGGTTGTTGGCCCGATTATCGAACTTGAGAACGTTCACCTGACCCTTGGTCACGCCGCTTCGCTGGTGCATGTGCTGAAGGGCGTCTCCCTTCATATATCGCAAGGACAGTCAGTCGGAATCGTCGGTCCGTCCGGTTCGGGCAAGTCCACGCTGCTGATGGTTCTGGCCGGGCTGGAGCATGTCGATAACGGAACTGTGAAGATCGCGGGCGAGACCATCAGCCGGATGAGCGAAGATCAGGCGGCCGCATTCCGTGGCGCCAATATCGGCATCGTGTTCCAGTCCTTCCACCTCATTCCCAACATGACCGCGCTCGAAAATGTCGCCGTGCCGCTGGAGCTCGCCGGTCGCCGCGATGCGTTCGAGGTGGCGGAGCGCGAATTGCGCGCCGTGGGCCTCGGCGAGCGCCTCACCCATTATCCGTCCGAGCTTTCCGGCGGCGAACAGCAGCGCGTCGCGATCGCGCGCGCCCTTGCGCCAAGCCCGAGGATCCTGATCGCGGATGAGCCAACCGGCAATCTCGACACCACCACAGGGCGTCAGATTGCCGACCTCCTGTTCGCCAAGCAGCGCGAGAACGGCCTGACCATGGTGCTGGTCACGCATGACCCGGCGCTTGCCGCGCGCTGCGACATCGAAATTCCGGTGCGCTCGGGCCGGATCGAGGAACCCGCGCAGGGCGGCACCGTTCCTGAAACGCTGGCGGCTGGCGCATGAGTGCGGCACAGTCATTCCTGCTCGCCCTCCGCTTCGCGCTGCGCGAAATGCGCGGCGGGCTTGCCGGTTTTTATATTTTCCTCGCCTGTATCGCACTTGGCGTTGCCGCCATCGGCGGGGTCAATTCGGTGGCGCGTTCGGTCAGCACCGGCATTGCCGCGCAAGGCCAGAGCATTCTCGGCGGGGATGTCAGCTTCGCGCTTAATCAGCGCGAAACGACGGCGGAAGAACGCGCCTTCATCGAAAGGCAGGGCAGGCTTGCCGAAAGCGCCACCATGCGCTCCATGGCGCGCATGCCGGATGGCTCCGACCAGTCGCTGGTCGAAGTAAAGGCGGTCGACGCCGCCTATCCGCTTTATGGCGAACTGAAGGTTCAACCGCAGCAATCTTTGGCCGATATAACCGGCGAGAAGGACGGCATCTATGGCGCCGCCGTCAGCCAGGACTTTCTCAATCGCATGGACCTGTCGCTTGGCGCGAAAGTGCTGCTCGGTTCGCAGACCTTTGAACTTCGCGGCCTGATCGAGAGCGAACCGGACCTGCTTTCTTCCGGCTTCAATTTCGCGCCGCGCTTTCTGGTCTCGCTGGACGGCCTGCGCGCTTCCGGCCTTATCCAGCCTGGCAGCCTTGTCGATCATATCTACAAGGTGGCGTTGCCGGAAGGCGCGCCCGACGCCGCCATCGCCGAAGTCAGGCGGCAGGCTGCCGCCGATTTTCCCGATGCCGGCTGGAACATCCGCTCCCGCGCCAATGCCGCTCCGGCGCTCAGCGCCAATATCGAGCGCTTCTCGCAATTCCTGACGCTGGTGGGCCTGACGGGCCTGATCGTCGGCGGCGTCGGCGTCGCGAATGCCGTGCGCGCCTATCTCGACGGCAAGCGCGGCGTGATCGCCACTTTCAAGTCGCTGGGCGCGCCTGCGCGCTTCGCCGTGCTGGTCTATCTGGTGCAGATCATGGTGATCGGCCTGATCGGCATCGCCATCGGTCTGGGGCTGGCGGCGATCATCCCCTATGCGGCGGCGCTGGCGCTTGCCAATTACCTGCCGGTCGCCGGTGGCGGCGGTTTCTTCCCCGGCGCGCTGGCGCTTGCCGCCATCTTCGGCCTCATCACCACGCTTGCCTTCGCGATCATTCCGCTTGGCCGCGCGCGCGATATTCCGGCGACGGCGCTTTTCCGCGAACAGGGGTTTGAGCAGCGCGGCCTGCCGCGGCTGCTTTATCTCGCCCTTGCGGTTCTGCTGATTGCAGCGCTTGCGGGGCTCGCGCTCTATGTCGCCTATGACCGGCGCATCGCGGCGATCTTCATCGTCTCGGCCATTGCTGCCTTCGGCGTGTTGCGGCTCGTTGCGGACGGCATCCGCTGGCTTGCCCGCCGGGTGCCGCGCGTGCGCTCGACGGCGCTGCGGCTCGCAGTGGGCAACATCCATCGTCCGGGCGCGCTAACGCCCTCGGTGGTGCTTTCGCTGGGCCTTGGCCTGACGCTGATGGTGGCAATCGCCCTGATCGACGGCAATCTGCGCCGCCAGGTGACGGAAAACATTCCCGCGCAGGCGCCCGATTTCTTTTTCGTCGACATTCAGAACCGCGACATCGGCGACTTCACCAAACTGGTGAGCGGCATCGTGCCGGACGGCAAGCTCACTTCCGGGCCGATGCTGCGCGGCCGCATCGTCGCCTTCAACGGCACCAATGTGCGCGACATGACCATCCCGCCGGAAGCAGCCTGGGTGCTGCGCGGCGACCGCGGCATAACCTTTTCCGATAGCGTCCCCGAAAACTCGACGTTGACGGAAGGCGAATGGTGGCCCGCTGGCTATGGCGGCGAGCCGCTGGTGTCCTTCGCGGAGCGCGAAGGCAAGGAACTCGGCCTGAAGCTCGGCGACACGGTGACGGTCAATGTGCTTGGCCGCAACATAACTGCAAGGATTGCAAGCTTCCGTCAGGTCCAGTGGGAAACGCTGGCGATGAACTTCGTCATGGTGTTTTCGCCCAACACCTTCGCCGGCGCGCCTACGACATGGTTGGCGACGCTCACCATTCCCGACAGCCAGAATAACCTTGCGCCTGATGTACTGCGTCAGGTCACAAGGACATGGCCCGCCATCACGACGGTGAGCGTGACCGATGCGCTCGATGTCGCCAATGATCTGATCGGCCAGCTTGCAACCGCCATCCGCGCCGCCGCTTCCATCGCGCTTGCGGCTTCCGTTCTGGTGCTGGGCGGGGCGCTTGCCGCCGGTAACCGCGCCCGCGTCCACGATGCGGTGGTGCTGAAGACGCTCGGCGCGACGCGGGGTACCCTGATCACGGCCTATGTGCTTGAATATACGCTGCTTGGGCTGGCGACGGCGCTCTTCGCACTGGTCGCTGGCAGCGTGGCGGGATGGTATGTCGTGGTGGAAATCATGAAGCTGAAGGCGAGTTTCCTGCCCGATGTCGCGCTGATGACCGTGGCCATCGCGCTGGTGCTGACGGTCGGTTTCGGCCTTGCAGGCACGTGGCGCGTCCTCGGGCAGAAGCCCGCACAGGTGCTGAGGACGATATGAAGCTTTTGTAATCCTGAAGCTTCCAATGAGGTAACCCCTTGGATCGCCTGGATAATGTGGTCGGCTTTTCAAGTCGCCCCATCACGTTTTTTTACAGGTGGTACTTGTACGCGAAGGCCGAAATCCCCATAATGTCAGGCAGGCATGCTGGGGTCCCGCCAGCGGCGCCTGGCGGCGGCTCGGCCTTCATGAGCGCCCCGACACCGGACGGGACATGGCAAGAGGATTTAAGTCATGGCTGACTTTCGCAATATTCAGGCGCAGCAGAGGCCGGTAGGCGGCGTTCGCGCCGATGCAGGCATCGACCAGGGCCTGCGCAGCTACATGCTCGGCGTCTATAACATGATGGCTATCGGCCTGGCCGTTACCGGCCTTGCCGCATTTGCCGTTGCAGCGCTCGCAACGACCACGGACCCGTCCGCAGCCGTCGCCCAGCTCGCCAACGGCAAGATGCTCACCAGCCTTGGTGTGGCGCTCTACACGTCCCCGCTTCGCTGGGTGGTGATGCTTGCGCCGCTCGCGGCAGTGTTCTTCCTGAGCTTCCGCATCGAACGCATGTCGGTCGGCACGGCTAACGCCGTCTTCTGGGGCTATGCAGCTCTCGTCGGCCTGTCGCTGTCGTCGATCTTCCTGGTCTTCACCGGCCAGAGCATCGTTCGCACCTTCTTCGTGACGGCCGCTTCCTTCGGCGCGCTGTCGCTCTATGGTTACACGACCAAGCGCGACCTGTCCGCCATGGGCTCGTTCCTGGTCATGGGCCTGTTCGGCCTGATCCTGGCTTCGGTCGTCAACATCTTCCTCGGCTCCACCGCGCTGCAGTTCGCGATCTCGGTGATCGGCGTCCTGATCTTCGCAGGCCTCACCGCCTACGACACGCAGTCGATCAAGGAAATGTACTACGAAGGCGATTCTTCGGATGCGCATGGCCGCAAGGTCGTGATGGGCGCGCTGCGCCTCTATCTCGACTTCATCAACATGTTCACCTTCCTGCTGCAGTTCATGGGCAACCGTGAATAATCAGACGAAGAGTGCTTGAACAAAAGGGCAGCGGAAACGCTGCCCTTTTTGCTTTTTTCCGGGCGATTTCTGATGCATGTTAGGGACCCGTCTCCCACGCTGCTGCGGTTTCAACATGCCTGTCATTCGTGATTTCCAGCCTGCCGATATCGAAACAATCACCGCGATCTATTCGGAAGCCGTCCTGACCGGCGCCGGTTCCTACGAGATCGAACCGCCGACCGCCGATGAAATGGCAAGGCGTTTCGCAGCATTGGTGGCGCAGGGCTTTCCGATCCTCGTGGCCGAGGAAGATGGCCGGGTGCTGGGCTATGCCTATGCCAGCCATTTCCGCGTCAGGCCCGCCTATCGCTGGCTTGCGGAGGATTCGATCTATATCGCCCCGGATGCCAAGGGAAAGGGCATCGGCAAGCTGCTGCTGCGCGCGCTTATCGAGCGCATTTCCGCTTTGGGCTTCCGTCAGTTGCTGGCGGTGATCGGTGACGGCG
This sequence comes from Brucella sp. IR068, assembly GCF_049065885.1. Lineage (NCBI taxonomy): Bacteria > Pseudomonadati > Pseudomonadota > Alphaproteobacteria > Hyphomicrobiales > Brucellaceae > Brucella > Brucella sp. IR068. Next base: position 9,432 of record NZ_JBAKHE010000003.1, read on the forward strand.
AACACAATATCGGTTCGGTCAGGCTGCATGAAAGCCTCGGCTTTGCCCATTGCGGGCGCATCGAGGGTTCGGGCTTCAAACACGGGCGCTGGCTCGACACGGTGCTGATGCAACTGCCGCTCAATGGCGGTCGCTCAACGGAACCGGGAACCCCGCCGCTTACGCCTCCCTCATCCTGAGAGGCGGTTGGAAACGGCGTCTCGAAGCATCAGCTTTCGACGAGCTTGAGGCTCTTGTCGAAAACCCGCAGCACGCGCTCCAGTTCGTGGCCGCGCTTCATGATCAGCCCGCTTGCGGCGATGACCGAATAGGCGCCCTGCTTCTGCGCCAGCTTCGGGTTCTTCTCGATGCGGAAAAGCGGCATCTCGCTTGCCCGGCGAAAGATGGAGAACACGGCGCGGTCGCTCAGATGGTCGATGGCATAGTCGCGCCACGTGCCGGAGGCGACCATGCGGCCATAGATGTTCAGGATTTTGCCGAGTTCATGCCGGTTGAAACTGACGGGAGCAGATCGCGCACGGTCGAGAGGAACGACCTTTGACGAAGCAGACGAGGGAGAAAGGGACGACGAATCCTCATTCGCTGCGCTTGACGTATCCATTTCCTTCCTTTCAGCCTTTTGCGGAGCGCCGCCCGGAAGCCGGACAGGCTCAGGAACAAACTGCGTGCAACCGGGATCGGTGTTCAGCAAGGGTGGTGAAGCGAACCGGACCCGGCGCATGACAACAGGGTGATGCTTTTGTGAAGCAATTTCAAGGGGCCGCGTCCGCGGGCCTGTTTTGCTGCCGCTCATGGGCCGAAAGAAGCCCCAATAAATAGGGATTAGCGGCGGGAAGCCGTCATTCACGAAAAGAGAATGTGTGTTTGCAATGGTGATTGTTGGCCACATTTTCGCCTTGTCAGCTTCGCATTGCAGCCCGATTATGGCTTCAGCATCTACACGTTGCCTGAGACGGTTCGGTTCGGGCAAGTCCGACCCCAAGCCCCCCGCCCAAAGGACTGCTCGGACCGAACCAACCTTTTCCCGGCCTGGCCGCGAGCCCGGTTTCCACTCCGGTCGATGACCGCTCCGCGAAGCCTGGATCGACGCTTTCCCGCTGAACTTACTGGAAGAAAACACCGCCGATGCGCGCATTGCTGCGTGCGCGAACCGGCTGCCTGGAGCATTTCCAGCAAAAGTGTGAAACCTCTACGCGGGGATCAGTTCACTGGACTGATTTCTTATCCCGCTTTGATGCGTTGGATAATGCGATAAAACAAATAGTTAGAGCGGTTCCGGCGATACTGTTAGAACAGGAACCGCTCTAAAGGCCCACGGGCCTCGACTGCTTGAACATGGCTGCGCCATGTATGGCGCCGAGCGAATTGTCGTTGCGGGTCTCCTGCAACACCACCGCGCAACCCGAAACATCCTTACGTTTCAGTTCTGACGCCGGAATCTCGATCTTCAACGGCTTGCCGTCCCACATGCCGATCGTATCGGTATCGCTGACCGTATTGCGATAGGTGATGGATTCCCCGGCATTTTCGCCCTCCGTGATCGGGATCGTCACCGAATCGCGGAAATAGAACAGGACCACGTGCACAGGCGCGTCGGGCTTTTTGCCTGCGCCGATATCGATGGACAGGCGCCCGTCATCGAGCTGCTTGATCGAAACCGGCACATCCAGCTTGTTTGCCGCGATCTGCGTCTTGATGGCTTCGCTGTCGCGGCCATTCACTTCGGCAGTACCGTTGATGACGGCTTGCGGCGTATAGATCATGCGCGCATTGAAGGAATTGCGATAGGCATTCTGCCGGTCGGTGTTTTCCTGATTGGCAAGCGTGTCGCGCCAACCCATGTAATCCCAGTAATTGACGTGAAACGACAGCGCCAGAACATTGGGATCATCGGCATATCTGGCGAGGTTGCGGTCGGCCTGCGGGCAGGATTTGCAGCCCTGGCTGGTGTAAAGCTCCAGAACGGTCGTCTTCTTGTCGCTGTCCTGCGCCCGCGCCGGGCCCTGCATGGAGATGCAGCCGGTAACCGCCAGCCCCAGCACGGCACAGATGCTACGCCAGCCGGGCAGATGCTCGCCTGTAAGCCATGGACCTGTCCCGTAGAAGGGGGCGTGGAGTATCACTTCGTTTCATCCTGCAATAATTGTCGCTGACATCTATTATGTAAGAAGCCTTGCGATCAATAGGAATTCACGTTGCGGTGAGATTCGTAAGGGTCGCGAATCTCCTCTCAAATTTGGCTCACAACAGATTGTGCGGGGACGGGTTCAGTCCAAATAAAGAAGCCGCCGGATTTCTCCGGCGGCTTCTGAATTTCAGGTGCGTGTGGATCAGGCAGCCAGGTCACGCAGAACGGTCTGCAGGATGCCGCCGTTCTTCATGTAGTCCAGCTCGTCCAGCGTATCGATGCGGCAGATGAGCGGAACCTTCTTCACCGTGCCGTCGGCATAGGTGATGGAGGCTTCGACCTTCTGGCGCGGGCGCACATCGGCCAGACCTTCGATGGTGACGATTTCGTCGCCCTTGAGGCCAAGCGTCTGCCAGCTGGTGCCTTCCTCGAAGACGAAAGGCACAATGCCCATGCCGACGAGGTTGGAGCGGTGGATACGCTCGAAGGACTGCGCGATCACGGCCTTGACGCCGAGCAGGTTGGTGCCCTTGGCAGCCCAGTCACGCGAGGAGCCGTTGCCGTATTCGACGCCTGCGAAGACGACGAGCGGAACGCCCTCGGCCTTGTACTGCATGGCAGCATCATAGATCGAGGTCTCTTCCTTCGACGGATAGTGGATCGTGTAGCCGCCTTCGCGTCCGTTTTCGCCCAGCATGTGGTTGCGGATACGGATGTTTGCGAAAGTGCCGCGCATCATCACTTCATGGTTGCCGCGACGCGTGCCGTACTGGTTGAAGTCGGCAACGCCGACGCCATGGTCCAGCAGATACTTGCCGGCAGGTGACTGCGCCTTGATGGAACCGGCAGGCGAAATGTGGTCGGTCGTGATCTTGTCGCCGAAGAGGCCCAGAATGCGGGCGCCCTTGACGTCGCCGATCGTGCCAGCCGACTTGCCCATGCCGACGAAGTAAGGCGGGTTCTGCACATAGGTCGAGTTGTCGTCCCATGCATAGGTCTGGCCAGCGGGCACCTGAACGGCCTGCCAGTTTTCGTCGCCCTTGAACACGTCCGCATATTTTTCCGAGAAAATCTTGCGGGTTACGTTCTTGGCGATGAATTCCTGGATTTCCTGCGAGGAAGGCCAGATGTCGCGGAGATATACCGGGTTGCCGTTCTGGTCTTCTCCAAGCGGCTCCTTGGTCAGGTCCTTGGTGACCGTACCGGCGAGAGCGTGGGCGACAACGAGCGGCGGCGAAGCCAGATAGTTCGCCTGAACGTCCGGCGAGACGCGGCCTTCGAAGTTACGGTTGCCGGACAGGACGGCAGCCGCGATCAGGCCCTTTTCGTTGATCGTCTTGGAAATCGGAGCAGGCAGCGGACCGGAATTGCCGATGCAGGTCGTGCAGCCGAAGCCGACGAGGTTGAAGCCGAGCGCATCGAGATCCTTCTGGAGACCAGCGGATTCGAGATAGGCGGCGACAACCTGCGAACCGGGCGCAAGCGAGGTCTTGACCCATGGCTTGGTCTTCAGGCCCTTGGCGACCGCATTGCGGGCCAGAAGGCCGGCGGCGATCAGCACGCTCGGGTTCGAGGTGTTGGTGCAGGACGTGATGGCGGCAATCACGACATCGCCATGGCCAAGGTCGTAGTCTTCGCCTTCAACGGCATAGCGCGTGGTCTGGCCGGTGGTCTTCTTGTACTCGTTTTCGAGCGAGGTCGCGAAACCGGAACCGATGTTTTCCAGCGGGATGCGGCCTTCCGGACGCTTCGGGCCGGCCATCGACGGAACGACGTCGCCCATGTCGAGTTCGAGAATGTCGGTGAAGACCGGATCGGCTGCACCCTTTTCACGCCACATGCCCTGCGCGCGGCAGTAGGCTTCGACCAGTTCGATGCGATGCTCGTCGCGGCCGGTGGTGTTCATGTAGTTCAGCGTTTCGCGATCAACCGGGAAGAAGCCGCAGGTCGCGCCATATTCCGGACCCATATTGGCGATTGTTGCGCGGTCGGCCAGCGTCATGTTTTCGAGGCCTTCGCCGAAGAATTCGACGAACTTGCCGACGACGCCCTTCTTGCGCAGCATCTGCGTGACGGTGAGCACGAGGTCGGTCGCGGTCACGCCTTCCTTGATCTTGCCGGTCAGGCGGAAGCCGACGACTTCCGGCAGGAGCATGGAAACCGGCTGGCCGAGCATGGCCGCCTCAGCTTCGATGCCGCCAACACCCCAGCCCAGAACGCCAAGGCCGTTGACCATGGTGGTGTGGCTGTCGGTGCCGACGCAGGTGTCGGGGTAAGCGACGGTCTCGCCGTCTTCTTCCTTGGTCCAGACGGCCTGCGCCAGATATTCGAGGTTCACCTGATGGCAGATGCCGGTGCCCGGAGGAACGACGCGGAAGTTCTGGAATGCCTGCTGGCCCCACTTGAGGAAGCGGTAGCGTTCGCCGTTGCGCTGGTATTCGAGGTCCACATTGGCCTTGAACGCGCTTGGATTGCCGAATTCATCGACGATGACAGAGTGATCGATGACGAGATCGACGGGAACGAGCGGGTTGATCTTTTCCGGATCGCCGCCGAGCGCCTTGATGCCGTCGCGCATCGCTGCAAGGTCGACGACGGCAGGAACGCCGGTGAAGTCCTGCATGAGAACGCGCGCCGGACGGTAGGCGATTTCCGCGCCCGCGGAGCCGCGGTCGTTCAGCCACTTGGCAACAGCTTCGATGTCCGACTTCTTGACGGAGCGGTCGTCCTCGAAGCGGAGCAGGTTCTCAAGCAGAACCTTCATGGAGAATGGAAGCTTGGAAACGCCTTCGAGGCCGTTCTTTTCGGCTTCGGTCAGGCTGTAATAAACATAATCCTTACCGCCTACGGTAAGGGTTTTGCGGCATTTAAAGCTGTCGATGTGCGACACTGCGTTCGTCCTTATGCTGCTGGCCGGAAAACCAGGACGAACGCCTAGGCTAGCGTTTCAAGGACGCGCCAAGGTGCGGGTGCAGTCATTTCCGCTGTCCGTCCCGAAGCCTGCATCCTTACGGGCAACAGGTTGAGATCGGCCAAAAATGGTTTCCACGCCGACCGCTGGCGTGGTAGCCCTCATATAGAGAGTTTTCTAAAACGATTCCAGACAGAATATCGTGAATTCGGCCCCTTGCGGCGAAATGTTGCGATGCCTTTCCATGGATATTCCGGGGTTCCGGTTCTAATGGTCTGGCAATCATCCATCGGGGCTTAGAGGGTATAAAATGCGGCTGGAAGCCGACAATCTGGCGGGCGAAAGGGGTGGCGAAACGATTTTCGCTGGCCTGTCTTTTGCGCTCGGTGACAGCGAGGCGCTGGTGGTGACCGGCCCCAACGGCTCTGGCAAGTCCACGCTTTTGCGAATCATTTGCGGCCTGCTCGCGCCGCAAGCGGGCAAGGTTGAGCTTCGCGAGGATGGCACAGTTTTGCCGGTGCGCGCCGCCTGCCACTATCTCGGACACCAGAACGCAATGAAACCGGCCTTGAGCGTGCGCGAGAACCTGTCCTTCTGGCAGAAGTTCAACGGCTCCCCGCAATCTGAGATCGATGAGGCGCTGGAGGCGGTCGACCTGCCCGGCGTCGAGCATCTGCCGTTCGGCTATCTGTCGACGGGGCAGAAGCGCCGTGTTTCCATCGCCAAGCTTCTGGTCAGCCACCGTCCGCTCTGGATCGTCGACGAGCCGACCGCCGGTCTCGACAAGGCGTCGGAAGCCCGCTTTGCGGAAATCATGCGCGGGCATATGCGGGAGGGCGGCATGATCGTCGCCGCAACGCATATTCCCCTTGGCCTTGAAGGTGTCCGCACGCTCGACATGGCCGCCTGTTCGCTCGAGGCTGCCTGATGCTGGCGCTTTTCCTGAGAGACCTGCGCCTCAGTTTCCGCGCCGGTGGCGGCGCGCTGATTGGCATATTGTTCTTCCTCGCGGTCATCGCCGTCATGCCTTTCGGCGTCGGGCCTGACCTCAACCTTCTGGCGCGCATCGGCCCGGCCATGCTGTGGATCGGCGCGCTGCTGGCAACGCTTCTGGGCCTCGACCGGCTGTTTCAGGCCGACCGGGAGGACGGTTCGCTCGACCTGCTGCTGATCGGCGCGGACAGCCACATGCTACCCTTCACGGTTTTCGTGAAATGCGTGGCGCATTGGGTGGCAAGCGTGCTGCCGCTGGTGATCGCATCGCCGATGCTGGGCCTGTTCATGAACATGGATGCATCGGCAATCGGCGCGACATCGCTGACGCTTCTGGTGGGCACCCCCGCCATCGCCTTCATCGGTGCAGTGGGTGCAGCCCTTGCCGTGGCGCTGCCGCGCGGCGGGCTGCTGGTGTCGGTGATCGTTCTACCGCTCACCATTCCGGTGCTCATTTTCGGTGTATCAGCTTCGCACGGGGCGACGGTAGACAATGCGCCCTTTCTGGCCCCATTCCTCATTCTTGCTGCACTTACCCTGTTCTTTGCCGTCCTCGGGCCTCTGGCGGCGAGCGCGGCCCTGAAAAGTTCGGCGGATTGAACATGATCCCGAAAAGTGGGCACTCGTTTTCGGAACCGATCATGTTCGACCGATTGACGCAGTTGATTTCGGTCAATTGAACGGCACGGGGGCGGAAGGTAAACATAGGCCATGGAAAAAGACATGACCAAAGACGCCGTTAAAACCACGAGCTGGCTCGATCTGGCCAATCCCACGCGGTTCCTTGCCTTTGCAGGCAAGGTATTGCCATGGCTGGCCGGGCTTTCGGCGCTGCTTCTGGCGGCTGGCCTCTACATGGTCTTCTTCCTGTCGCCGGAGGATTACCAGCAGGGCATGACGGTCCGCATCATGTATATCCATGTGCCTTTCGCATGGCTTTCCATGATGTGCTACTCGATCATGGCGGTCTCAGCGCTGGGCACGCTGGTCTGGCGGCATCCGCTGGCCGATGTATCGATCCGCGCCGCCGCGCCGCTCGGTGCCGTCTTCACCGCGCTTGCGCTTGCCACCGGCTCGCTCTGGGGCAAGCCGATGTGGGGCACATGGTGGGTGTGGGATGCGCGGCTGACCTCGGTCTTCGTGCTGTTCCTGATGTATCTCGGCATCATCGCGCTGTCGCGGGCCATGGATGATCCGGCGAAGAGCGCCAAGCCGGTGGCGGTGCTGACATTGGTCGGCTTCATCAATATCCCGATCATCAAATTCTCGGTCGACTGGTGGAACACGCTGCACCAGCCAGCCTCGGTGTTCCGCATGGACGGCCCGACCATCGACGCATCCATGCTGCGCCCGCTTTTCGTGATGGCGATCGGCTTTTCGCTTCTGTTCTTCACGCTCCACATGATGGCCATGCGCAATGAAATCTGGCGCCGCCGCGTCGCGTCGATGAAGAAGCTTGCCGCCCGCAATGCCGACCGAGGGGCCGACCGAGGGGCCAACCGGGGAGCCGACCGCAACCGCAAGGCACAGGAGGACGCGGTATGAATCACCTCGGCTTTGTTCTCGCCTCATATGGCATCACGGTCGCGGCACTTGTCGTCACCATCGGCTGGATATTGATCGACCAGCGTATCCAGAAAAACGAGTTGAAGCGGCTGGAAGTGCAGGGCGTGCGCCGCCGTTCCGCGAAAGTCCCCGGTAAGGCACAATGACCGAAACGACCGAAAAGCCCGCCGCGCCGAAAAAGCGCTCCACCTGGGTTGCCCTGCTGCCGCTGGCGATTTTCGTCGCACTGGCGGCGGTGTTCGCGGTCCAGCTTCTGTCGGGCAAGGACAATACGACGATACCTTCGGCGCTCATCGGCAAGCAGGCCCCGCAGACGAACCTGCCGCCTGTCGAAGGTCTGGTGCGCGACGGCGCGCCTGTTCCGGGGCTCAACAGCGAAGATTTCAAAACGGGTCCGGGCGGCAAGCTGACACTGGTGAATGTCTGGGGATCGTGGTGCGTTCCCTGCCGTCAGGAACACCCGTTGTTGATGGAAATCGCCAAGGACGAGCGCATCCGCGTGGTTGGCCTCAATTACAAGGACCAGCCGGAAAATGCGCGCCGCTTCCTCGGCGATCTCGGTAATCCGTTTGCCGCCGTCGGCGCCGACCGCGCCGGGCGCTCAGCCATCGAATGGGGCGTCTACGGCGTACCGGAAACCTTCCTCGTCGATGAGACAGGCAAGATCGTCTACAAGCATGTCGGCCCGTTTACGCCGGAGTCGGTGAAGAACGATCTGATGCCCGTAGTTAGCTCCTTAACTCAGAATAGGCCGTGAGTTCCGGTAGAAGCTGGAGGGCCTTTGTACTGACGTTCGTTCCAAATCTCCTCCCAGAGATTATAAGTCGTATTAATCATCGATCGTAGCTCATCCATACTGAAAAGACTTAATCCTTTATCGCTGTAGAGTTGAGCTGTACGGGTCGTAAATGAGTTGTTGAACTGTATAATTCCGAGATTAAGGGACTGAAAATCGGGGTCCAACTCTCGGGTTCGTTCATGCATCATCGAAAATACAAAGCGTCGAGCTGTTTCATCAAGCCTGTGCTGATTTCGGGGATCGATGAAGAAGGTGAAAGGCTCTGAATGCAAATTTGAAATCAAAGGAAGCGAATATGACACCTCAATTCCTGCTCGAATAACAAATGGAGGAAAAAACTCTTTTCTGCTTGTAAGTCCATGGTTTTGAGCAAGAGTATAGAGCGCTCGCGCGGTACGCACATTCATTCGCAATTCTCTTGGCGTATGCACGCGCTTTATTATAAGTCTGGTAATCGCTCGAATGTCTGTCGGTTTAGGTTCGCCAAACAAATCATGGCCAATATTTAGAATGTCGGGAGTTGTAGCTCGAAGGGCTTTGTAAGTAGGAACCCTTCCGGAAAATACACGATATCCTTTGAGAAGTCCGACTTGCCGATCAATAGGCAGAACAGCAAAGCGAGCCAAGTCAGTTTCTGAAATTGAAGGGAGCTTCTTCAACAGTTTCTCCGTTGGATTGAGAATCACTAACTGTAATAAGATGATAGCGGAATCTATCTAAAATTACATCATCCGTGATACGCAACCCCAAGGTGGCGCTCGTTCTTGCTTTGTCCACAGTGTAAGCCCAAGGGGAGTTTACGGTATGGGATAAATCAACGAGCGACCTTGTCGACATATTTCCATAAGAGTTCAGTATCGATTGAATCAAAAGTTTCGTATCTGAATCTTCAATTACATCTAGGGGCAGCTTTTCTCCTGTGAGGATATCAGTTTTTTGCGCTCGAATATTTATTGTATTTGCTCCGCATCTTTTAAATATTTTATAAACGGCTGGATGAACTGGGCCATATTGCCAAGCTTCGAAGTATCCAGAAAGCAATGGAGTGCGGGTGCGTATCAATTTTAGCCCGTGGGCAAAGTATAAAAGTTTTTGCAAAGCAATATGCTTTATCGGAATATTGAGCCCGTCCGCCTCATCTAGTAGCAAATTCGCAACTGATCGAGGATCGTATTTTTCGCTCATTGATATCAATTCCTGTCGATGCAGTTGGAAGATTTAAATGTAACAACAATGCGCATCTAAAGAATATTAATCGGCATTTTGGTGCGCACTACCGCGTAATGCTATCGCGATAGTGCTTAACCTTCAGTTATCTATCAATCCGGCAATTTCCGCACCGCACCCTTGGCAGCACTGGTTGCCATGGAAGCATAGGCCTTCAGCGCGGTGGAAATCTTGCGCTTGCGTTCCTCTGCTGGCTTCCAGCCTGCTGCATCCTGCTCGGCGCGGCGCTGGCTCAGCGTCGCATCGTCTACAGCCAGATGAATCTTGCGGTTCGGAATGTCGATATCGATGATATCGCCTTCGCGCACCAGGCCGATCGTGCCGCCTTCGGCCGCTTCCGGCGAGACGTGGCCAATCGAGAGACCCGAAGAGCCGCCCGAGAAGCGTCCGTCGGTGATCAGCGCGCATGCCTTGCCGAGGCCCTTCGACTTCAGATAGCTGGTCGGATAGAGCATTTCCTGCATGCCGGGGCCGCCGCGCGGACCTTCATAACGGATCAGCACAATGTCGCCCGGCTTGATCTTGCCGTTCAGAATGCCGAGCACAGCCGAATCCTGGCTTTCAAAGATGCGGGCAGGGCCGGAGAATTTCAGGATGGAATCATCCACGCCTGCCGTCTTCACGATGCAGCCGTCTTCGGCCAGATTGCCGTAAAGCACGGCCAGACCGCCATCCTGACTGAAAGCATGTTCCTTGGAGCGGATGACGCCCTTTTCGCGGTCTGTATCGACACTGTCGAAACGGCGCTCCTGAGAGAAGGCAACCTGCGTCGGCACGCCACCCGGTGCAGCCGAATAGAACTTGTGCACCATTTCGCTGTTGGTGCGCGTCACGTCCCAATGATCGAGCGCCTTGCCAACCGTTTCGCTGTGCACGGTCGGCAGATCGGTATTGATCAGGCCTGCCTTGTCGAGCTGGCCGAGAATGCCCATGATGCCGCCTGCGCGGTGCACATCTTCCATGTGAACCGTGTTGTTGGCTGGCGCGACCTTGCAGAGCACCGGCACGCGGCGCGACAGGCGGTCGATATCGGCCATGGTGAAATCGATTTCGGCTTCCTGCGCGGCGGCAAGCAGATGCAGGACCGTGTTGGTCGAGCCGCCCATGGCGATGTCGAGCGTCATGGCGTTTTCAAAGGCCGGGAAGCTCGCAATCGAGCGCGGCAGCACGCTTTCGTCGTCCTGTTCGTAATAACGGCGGGCGAGGTCGACAATGAGATGACCGGCTTCCACGAAGAGGCGCTTGCGGTCGGCATGGGTGGCGAGCGTCGAGCCGTTGCCCGGCAGCGACAGTCCGAGCGCTTCGGTGAGGCAGTTCATCGAGTTCGCGGTGAACATGCCCGAGCATGAGCCGCAGGTCGGGCAGGCGGAACGTTCAATCGTCTTGACCTGCTCGTCGGTATAATGATCGTCGGCAGCGGCAACCATTGCATCGACGAGGTCGAGCTTCTTGACCTGATCGTCCCAGACGACCTTGCCTGCTTCCATCGGCCCGCCGGAAACGAACACGACCGGGATATTGAGGCGAAGGGCTGCCATCAGCATGCCGGGGGTGATCTTGTCGCAGTTGGAAATGCAGACCATCGCATCGGCGCAATGGGCATTGACCATATATTCGACCGAGTCGGCAATGAGTTCGCGCGAGGGCAGCGAATAGAGCATGCCGTCATGGCCCATGGCGATGCCGTCATCGACCGCGATGGTGTTGAATTCCTTGGCAACGCCGCCAGCGCTTTCGATTTCGCGCGCGACGAGCTGGCCGAGGTCCTTCAGGTGCACGTGGCCGGGCACGAACTGGGTGAACGAGTTCACCACGGCAATGATCGGCTTGCCGAAATCCTCATCCTTCATGCCGGTGGCGCGCCATAGGCCGCGCGCGCCGGCCATGTTGCGGCCGTGGGTGGTTGTACGCGAACGATAAGGAGGCATTTTCAAACCTTTTAGGAACTATTCCAATGTGTAACGTCGATATGACAGAACCGCTCCCGCCGAGCAAAGCGCAAATTGCCCCATATCGCCCATTTTGCCCCGGTGTACGGGGAGCAGCGGGACCGTTTGCGGGCTTGCGGACAACGGAAAGGGTTCCGGCGTGCGACAGCTTTCGCAGGCACAGACAAGCCAATCTAGCACGTTATTGTTATAAGGCAAAAGATTTTGCGCGCAAAACGTAAGGAAGTTGCTTTAGGCATTTCCAGCGAAAGTGCGAAGCGGGGTTGCGCAGGATAAAGCCTGCAATCAGGAGGCAGGGCATTTCCAATGGTTCAATTCAAACTGGCAATGCTCTGGCGCGTCAGCGTAAGGCTTCGGCCATGGCCTTGTCCAGCAGGGCATTCGCGGTTTTCATGCGCTGTTCGGCGGCAGGGCGAAATTCTTCCGGCAGGCGGTCGGGGTGGTTCCTGGCGGCGAAGCTGCGGCGGCGGCGCTGCAGTTCGGCGCGCTTCAGGCCCGGCTGAAGGTCAAGCTCGCGGCGGATGGCGTCCGCCGACTGGCTTTGCATGCGCGCCGCAATCTCCTGCCGTTCGTGCTCCGGATCGGGCGCCGCTTCCGGCGGGCTTCCAATGTCGAACAGGCTTTCCAGATCGTCCGGCTGGCGAGGGGAGGCCGGCAGGTCGGACAGGCTGGCGGAAAAAACGGCTGAGGCAAATCCGAATTGCGGGCCGCGAATCTCCTCCGCAGGGCCTTGATCAGCCTCGACTTCCTTCAGCACGGTTGCGAAATCGGGAAATGTCGGCTGCATCCTGCCTCGTCAGGCCATGTGAGAGGCAAGAGCGGAGGCGAGCGTGCGTGTCAGCACGGATGGCGGGATGGGCTTCTGGAAAACCGGCACTTCCGGATAGCGGTCCGCCAGGCGCGCGGGCAGCCCGCCGCCGGTATGGATGACCACGAAGACATCGCGGCTTTTCAGCCGGTCCAGCACGGCTTCCACATCGCCATCGGCGAGGTTCACGTCCAGAATGGCAGCGTCGATTTCATTGCGGTTGATGATATCTATCGCCTGCCGCACGGTGCCGACCGGGCCGAGAACGGTTCCGTTCGCGTCCTCGACAGTCGCGGCAACGTCAAGGGCGACGAAAACCTCGTCTTCCACCACCAGCACCCGCCGATGTCCAAGATCGTTCATCACTTGTCTCGCTGCCTCCCTTTTCGAGGTAAGCCCATCACGCAACAAATGCGCGAGCGCAAGCAGAGGTTCCTTTCGCCGGCATGATAATTCGTTAATGGTGAATCAAACCTTTACCGGTTTCCCCGGCTGCATCTGCCGCCCCGCTGGCAGCTTTCAGGAGCGTCAGAAGGCGGTGAAGGTCAGTGTCGTCAGCGAGCGCACGATATTGGGAATGTCGAGAACATTGCTGGCGATGAACTTGCCGATGTCCTGATCCTCGGCAATGTAGATCTTGGCCAGAAGGTCGAATTCGCCGCTGGTGGAATAAAGCTCGGAGACGATTTCGCGCTGAAAGAGCGTATCGGCAACTTCGTAGGTCTTGCCGGGCGTGCACTGCAGTTGCAGGAAAACGGGCTTCATGTCTCTACCTTTCGCGACGGGGCTGCGTGAAGCGCATGATAGCGCATATGGCAGCACTGTTTGCAGGTTACAAACACGGACGGCCCGATGAAATCAAGAGCGAAAGCACGGCGGGGCAAGACGTCCGGGCTGGCGGCTCAATGCATGTCGGTTCACAAAACGTGTTAATTTACTGAATTGTAATTTTGATGAGAGGACGCAATAAGGATTCTTATTGAAACTGCAAATTGCACATCCGGTTTATATGAAGTTCGTACTCCCCGCCGTCCTTCTATTATTCTCACTCGCTTTTTTCACGGCCTGGCTGTCGGATCGCGGGCGTCGTTTTCTTGTGTCCTGCGGGGCTTGTTTCCTGCTAATCGGCCTTGCCATGCTGGTGCAGCTTGGCAATTTTCCCGCCGACGACCGGTTGAACACGGTGCTTTCGGCCGCATTCTATGTGGGCGGTACGCTGGTCGGCGGCTATGGCATTTTGCAGCGCAGCGGGCTGCGCCTGACCTCCGCCTTCTACATATTGAGCTTCGCGCTCATTGTCGGCGGCGTCTGGTATTTCTGCTATGTCGAGTCCAATCTTCTGGCACGGGTCTATGTGCTCAATCTCGGCATGGCGACGCTGATTCTTTCCTTCGCCTGGCGGGCGCGGCGCCTGTTCAAGGGTCCGCTGGTGGACAAGCTTCTGCTGGTCATGCTCGTTCTGGTGGCGCTGCAACTGGTGCCGCGCACGCTCCTGACTGCCCGTTCCCTGCTCGGCGAAGTCGACGGCGAGAATTTCGCGGCGACGGTCTTCTGGCAATGGACGGTGTTCTCCACGGCCATCGCCGCGGTTCTCACCGGCTTCGCCTTGCTGGCAGCGGCTGGACATGACCGGATCGGCGAGCTTTCCCATGAACGTGACAGCGATCCCCTGACCGGCCTTCTCAACCGGCGTGGGCTGGAAATGCGCTACAATGCCCTTTCGCATACCAAAAGGGGCGCATCGGGCTGGGTTGCCGTCTGCGATATCGACTATTTCAAGGCTCTGAACGACGACTACGGCCATGCGGCCGGCGACGCCGTGCTGCAGGAATTTGCCGGAATCCTGCGCAAGCTCCTCGGCGAGCGCTCATTGATTGCCCGCACGGGCGGCGAGGAATTCGTCATCTGTCTTCATGATATGCAGGCCGATAACGTCCTGGAACTCATGGAGGGCGTGCGCCGGAACATCGAAACCCATCGTTTCCAGCGCCTGTCGGAGGAAACCAGCGTCACATGCAGCATCGGCTGCGTCCGCCTTCAGGAGCAGGGCGACCTGTGGCAGGCGGTCGACAAGGCCGACAAGGTCCTCTATGCCGCCAAGAAGGACGGCCGCAACCGCACCTATGTGGAAGCGGCAGGGCTGAGCCGCGCACCATAACCCGCATTGGAGCATTTCCAGCAAAAGTGCGATGCGGTTTTGCGCAGGATAAGGCGTGAAAACGAGAAGATAGAGCGGTTTCCCGATTCCGTTTTTGAACTGCTCTGGAGGGTCGAATTTCGCGCAGGTCGGCTTTGCTGTTAGTCACCGGTAACTTTCCGGTGATAATCCAGACAGGGCAACAAATCATGCTTATTATTGTGACCAACAATATCCGCGCGAGGAGTTCCCGAAAGTCCGATGAAATGCATGTCCCTTGTGTTGCCTGCGTCCGCCCTTGCCGGTTTCCTTTCCTTCGGCCTGGCGGTTTTTCCGTCCTTCGCCATGAATGCTTCCGAAAAGGCCCAGCTTGAAAAGCTCGACCCGGCGACCCGCCTCGAGCAGCGTTGCGACGTGGAAGCCATGGAGCGCATCACGCGGGAACAAGGCAAGTTTTCCGTCGACAAGGTTCTGGCCTATGCCTTTTCCGATCCTGTGACCAAGAAAAATTCCATCAAGGCCGATGGCGCGGCCTTCCGCAGCCGCGAGCACTGGTACAGGCTGTCCTTCGTCTGCAAGACGGATCAGGACCACATCAATATCGTGTCCTTCCGCTACGACATTGGCGATGAAGTGCCGCAGGATCAGTGGGACCGGCATTACCTCGTCCCGTAGCGGGAGTTCCTATTCTTCCGCATCGTCCGAGCGGCAGGCCGAAAGCAGCGTCACCTCCTTGGCGGTGTGATCGGCTTCCAGATGGCTCAGCACCGCCTGACCGTCATTGTCGCTCCAGCGATAGCTGTCCTGCTCGTCGAGGGCGACATATTTCTTCAGGCTTTCATGCCATTGCATCGCGATCATCTTGCCCTCGGCGTCGAGGACCGCAAATCCGGGCGCGGTGCCCTTGCGGATATAGGTGACCGGCACGACGACCCCGCGCTCGCAGATGTAATCTACCCGCTCGATCGGATTCGACTCCTCGGCCTCTACGGAAAGAGACGACGCCAGCAGCAGTGCCGGACCTGCGGCAATCACGAAAAGCGTGCCGATAGAGCGTTTGCCAAATGCCATGGTGAAAAATCCTCTGGTCAGCCAATCCATCCGGAAGAATAACTCTTCGCCTGTACGGTTCAAGAGCGATCCGACCGCCGAAGGGCTTGCAAATGAAAGCGAAAAAATATTCGCTGCCTGTCGAGATTTCGTGCAACCGAAACGGGTTTCATCCGTTGTTAGCCTGCCGGTCGCGAGACTGGCCGAGGCCCGGATGAATACTTGCCCCCCGCAACCCCAGTCCGGGCCTCACCCTTTCGGGGCAGGGCGCATCCTGAACAGCGGCTTCTCACAACAAACAGATCGTTATTTCCGAAATTCTTGGGGTTGTTTTCAAGCAACTCGTTCACGTATATCACAAATCCGCCGATTGATGAAATATTATATTGAAAGCGGTGATTTTCCATGACGATCAATATCATGCTTTCCTTTGCCGCTTTCGGTTTAATCCTTTTCTGTTTCAAATGGCGCAAGACGGGTACTGTGCTGATTGGCCTTGCAGTCATTCTTTATGGCGCGATTGCTTCAGGCTTGGTCCCGGATTACCTGATGAACCGCCTGCAATCGCCCTATTCGTCGCAATTGCAGACGCCGCTTGAAGACAATACCGCCTTCATCATCTTCGGCACGGGAACGCAGGTCGTTGACGAGCGCGGCCAGAAAGCGGTCGAGCCGCTGGCCTTCTCCTATGCTCCGCTTCTGGCGGCAGCTGCCATGAACCGCCAGTGCGTCGACAAGGGGTTCAGCTGCAAGTTCATCGCCAGCGGCGCGGATGTGAGCGGCACCGGCGTTTCCGAGGCCACGGCCATCGCCGTGCAGCTTGAAAAGGCCGGGATCGATCCGGCTTCCATCCTGCTTGACGAAAAGAGCCGCAACAGCTGGCAGAATTCCAAAAACACGGCTGCGATCCTGCGCGAGATCAGGCCGGCGAGAGTCGTATTGTTGCAGGCCGCGCCCATGTTGACCCGCGATCTTCTTTATCTGGCGCATTTCGGCGTGAAACCCGAGCCGGTCGCCGCCGGTTTTCTGACGGGCTCCCATACCAACATGTCTTCAACTGCCCTTTATTTCCTTGTCACGGATGTGGCGCTTCACGAGGAGATCGGTCTCTGGCGCTACACGGTCTACAATTTCATGGGCTGGAACGAGCCGAGGCAGCCTGAGCTTGAACTGGCCACGAGCGGCACGCCGGCGCCTTCCGTCAAACCCGCGTCGGCCCAATGAGTTAATGATGCTATCGCTGGCATGTTTCGACCTGCCGGTGAAAAAATTATCCTCGAAATCTCCTTAAAACTGCGCGGATTTTTCGAAGTCGTTTCAAATAACGACCGGCTTGTGGCATCCTGTCGTCAAAGAGCTCTGATACTGTCTTGACCAATGAAACATGGAGGCGGTCATGAAGATATCGAGATTTTCGCTCACTCTGGCGGCATTGGTGGCTGCGGCTTCGCTGGCCGGAACGGTTGGATCAAGCTTCGCCGACCAGACACTTCTCAACGTGTCCTACGATCCGACGCGTGAACTCTACAAGGATTACAACGCCGCCTTTGCCGCCCACTGGAAGGCGGAAACCGGCGAAACCGTCACCATTCGCGCTTCCCATGGCGGATCGGGCAAACAGGCGCGCTCGGTGATCGACGGCATCAAGGCCGACGTGGTGACGCTGGCGCTTGAAAGCGATATCGACGCCATTGCCCAGCTGTCGGGCAAGATCGACAAGGACTGGCGCAAGCGCCTGCCCAACAATTCCGCCCCCTATACGTCAACCATCGTCTTCCTCGTGCGCAAGGGCAATCCCAAGGGCATCAAGGACTGGGGCGATCTGGTGAAGGATGGCGTCGAGGTCATCACGCCGAACCCGAAGACTTCCGGTGGCGCGCGCTGGAACTATCTCGCCGCCTGGGCCTGGGCCCACAAGCAGTTTGGCGGCGACGAACAGAAGATCAGGGATTACATCGGCGAGCTGTTCCGCCATGTGCCCGTGCTCGACACCGGCGCGCGCGGCTCGACAACCACTTTCGTGCAGCGCCAGTTGGGCGATGTGCTGCTCGCCTGGGAAAACGAAGCCTATCTTTCGGTCGCGGAATTTGGCGAGGATGCATTCGACATCGTCGTGCCGCCGCAATCCATTCTGGCCGAACCGCCGGTCGCGGTCGTGGACAAGAATGCCGAGGAAAACGGCACCACCAAGCTGGCGCAGGCCTATCTCGAATATCTCTATTCGCCGGAAGGCCAGGCGCTTGCCGCCAAGCATTTCTACCGTCCGTCGAAGCCCGAAATCATCCCGGCCGACAAGCAGCGCAAGTTTCCCGATTTGACGCTGGTAACGATCGATGATCCGATTTTCGGCGGGTGGGCCAAGGCGCAGCCCTATCATTTTGGCGATGGAGGGACGTTCGACCAGCTCTACAAGCCGGGAAAATAACCCGGAAACCGTGAGCAATCGGTAATATCAAATACTGAAGAGGGAACAAACCAGCGCATGACTTCGCTCCCTGCACGGGCCAGGGCAGGGTCGCACTTCAGAAAGCCGAGCGTCATTCCCGGTTTCGGGCTGACGTTCGGCTTCAGTGTTGCCTATCTGACCCTTCTCATTCTCATTCCGCTTGCGGCATTGGTGCTGCGTTCCAGCGAAGTCGGGATTTCCGGCTTCTGGCGCCTTGTCACCGACGAGCGCACGTTGAAAGCGCTCGAAACGAGTTTCGGCACCGCCTTCATCGCGGCGCTGGTCAATGTGGTCTTCGGCGTCATCCTCGCCTGGGTTCTTGTGCGTTATCGCTTTCCCGGACGCCGCTTCGTCGATGCTATCGTCGATATTCCCTTCGCTCTTCCGACGGCCGTGGCCGGTATCGCGCTTGCCGCGATCTATGCGCCGAACGGATGGGTCGGCAGCCTGCTGGCGCCGCTGGGCATTCGCGTCGCGTTCTCTCGGGCGGGCATCGTCATCGCGCTGATCTTCATCGGCCTGCCCTTCGTGGTGCGCACGGTGCAGCCGATCATGGAGGAAATCAGCCGCGAGGTGGAGGAAGCTGCGGCAACACTTGGCGCTTCCCGGTTCCAGACCATCTGGCGGGTGCTGCTGCCAAGCCTGCAACCGGCCATCCTGACCGGCTTCGCGCTCGCCTTTGCGCGCGGCGTCGGCGAATATGGCTCCGTCATCTTCATCGCGGGCAATACGCCCTATGTGTCGGAAATCGCGCCGCTCCTGATCGTCATCAAGCTTGAGGAATACGATTATGCCGGAGCGACCGCGCTTGCCACGGTGATGCTGGCGCTTTCCTTTGCGATGCTGCTTTTCATCAATCTCATCCAGGCGTGGACACGGAGGAAATATGGTCATGGCGAATGAACCTGCTTCTTGCGCGCCCCGCGAAAGCCGGAGCGCCGTCACCGAGAGCCCGCTAACGCGTGTCACGCTGATCGCTCTGGCGCTGGCTTTTCTGGCGCTCTTCCTCATCTTGCCGGTCATCGCGGTCTTCGTTGAAGCCTTCCGCAAGGGAGCGGGCGAATATCTGGCGGCGCTGGTCGAGCCGGATGCGTGGGCTGCGATAAGGCTGACCCTCCTGGTTACAGCCATTGCCGTGCCGCTCAATCTGGTCTTCGGCATTGCGGCGGCGTGGGCGATCGCCAAGTTCGAATTCAAGGGCAAGGCGCTGCTGACGACGCTGATCGACCTGCCGTTTTCCGTCTCGCCGGTCATTTCAGGCCTCGTCTTCGTGCTGCTTTTCTCAAGCCACAGCCTGCTCGGGCCGTGGCTGTCGCGGCATGGCATCGAGATATTGTTCGCCGTTCCGGGCATTGTGCTGGCGACGGTGTTCGTCACATTTCCCTTCGTCGCGCGCGAACTGATCCCGCTGATGCAGGAACAGGGTACGGGCGACGAGGAGGCGGCGATTTCGCTCGGCGCCAATGGCTGGCAGACCTTCCGCTATGTGACGCTGCCCAATATCAAATGGGGGCTTCTCTACGGCGTGCTGCTGTGCAATGCGCGGGCTATGGGCGAATTCGGCGCGGTTTCCGTCGTCTCTGGACATATTCGCGGTCTCACCAATACGATGCCGCTGCATGTGGAAATTCTCTACAACGAATATAACTTCGTCGGTGCGTTCGCGGTGGCGTCGCTGCTGGCTTTTCTGGCGTTGCTGACGCTGGCCATCAAGACGGCGCTCGAATTGCGCTATGGCGATGAACTGGCTGGCAGCGGAAACGGGCATTGAAATTAAATCGACGGTCGCCCGCATGGCGGCAGGGGAAAGGATTGGGAATGGAAGTTCGTGTTGCCGGAGTGCGTAAGGAGTTCGCTCGCTTCCCGGCGTTGCATAATGTCTCGCTGGATATTCGTTCCGGCGAGCTGATCGCCTTGCTGGGGCCATCCGGTTCGGGCAAGACCACGCTTTTGCGCCTCATTGCCGGGCTGGAAACGCCGACCGAGGGGACGATCTTCTTCGGCGACGAGGACGCATCGCAGAAGAGCGTTCAGGAGCGCAATGTCGGTTTCGTCTTCCAGCATTATGCGCTGTTCCGCCATATGACGGTTGCGGACAATATCGGCTTCGGCCTCAAGGTGCGCCCAAGCGCGACGCGCCCGTCGAGCGACGCCATTCGCAGCCGCGCGCTGGAACTGCTCGATCTCGTCCAGTTGCAGGGGCTGGAAAAGCGCTATCCGGCACAGCTTTCCGGCGGCCAGCGCCAGCGCGTCGCTCTGGCCCGCGCCATGGCGATCGAACCGAAAGTCCTGCTTCTCGACGAGCCGTTTGGCGCGCTCGATGCGCTGGTGCGCAAGGAGCTGCGCCGCTGGCTGCGCGAGATCCACGACAAGACGGGCCACACCACCGTTTTCGTGACCCACGATCAGGACGAGGCGCTGGAGTTGGCCGACCGCGTGGTGGTGATGAGCCAGGGCCGTATCGAGCAGGTAGGCACGCCGGACGAAGTCTACGACAATCCGAATTCCCCGGGGGTCTATGGCTTCATCGGAGAATCGAGCACGCTTCCCGTCCGGGTCGAAAAGGGTGAGGTCTGGCTGGTGGACCGCAATATCGGCCTGACCGTCGAAGGCGTGGCCGACGGGGACGCGCAGCTCTTCTTCCGTCCGCACGATGTCGAACTGCTGGACGGTTGCGGCGGCTGCATCGCAGGCACGGTGGTGGCGAGCCGCCGTTCGGGCGGCAAGCGGCGCGTCGAACTGGAAGTCGGCGGCGCGCGCGAGCGGGTCGAGATCGAAATCCCGGCCGAACATCCCGCGGCGGAAAAAAGCCGCATCGCTTTCCGCCCACGTTACTGGAAGCTTTTTCCGACATCCGAACCAGCTTCGTGATCGTCACTTTACGGTGAATGGCCGGTCTGTCGAAACACGAGGCCCGGCGGATGCGCGGTGATTCCCGCGCATCCGCCGGGCTTCCTCCATATTGACTGATGCGAGGCGCGCGGCGCCGAAATTTCCCGGCGCCTTACCAGAGGTGGTATTATTTTTGTTTTCAATATGTTAGGGTTGCAGGAAACGGGGTGTTTCATAACGCAACATTAATAGGCGGAAAGAATTGTGCGTTGCGATTTAAACGGTTTGAATATCAGCACATTGCGCCGTCGCATTTTAGCCAAATGCAGCCGACATTCAGGGAACCGATCACGGATACTGCCGTTTCCCTGAAATGAAAATTCAGACTAATGTCAGTGTCCACCCGCCGCATATAACTCATTTCCTTCGGAAAGGCTGTTAAGGCAGATGCCGGAATTGTCTTCTTCGCTCTCCAAATCAACCTCTACCGAGAATAAATCGCCGATGCAGCAGCCTTCGATGGAGCCCAAATCCAGCGAACGCGATGCGTCGGGCCAGATTCCCCCCGAACAGCCGTCGCCCATCCGGGCCTTGTATAAAACCGAGGAAGAACTTGGCGCGCTTGCCGCTGCCGTGGCGCGGGGCGAAGACATTCCGCTGCCGGGCTATATTGCCTTCCCGTTCGATCAGCGCCTGTCGGAAAACGGCAAGCTGATCCTGCATGCCTATCGCGCCTCCGATGCCGCCTCGCGCGCGGGTGAAACCATCACCCCTGCCGCGCAATGGCTACTCGACAACCACTACCAGATCGACAAGAACGTCCAGCAGGCGCGCCGCGACCTGCCGCGCCGCTTCATCCGCCAGCTGCCGCTCTACAAGGCGCCGGTTGAAAAATACGAGGGCATGCCGCGCATTTTCGCGCTGGCCTGGCTCTATGTCGCGCATACGGACAGCAATTTCTCGCTGAAGACGCTGACGGCCATCGTCAAGGGTTTCCAGACCGTCGAGCCGCTGAAGATCGGTGAGTTGTGGGCGCTGCCGTCTGCGGTGCGCTATTTCCTGATCGAGAATGCGCGACGTCTGGCGCTGCGCGTCGACCGCGCGCGCATCATGCGCAATCTCGCCAACACGGCTGCCGACCGCATCGTGGTCGCTGCCGACGGAGCCGAGCTGGATTCGGTCCTGGCGCAATATGCCGATGCCGCCCGCGACAGCACCTTCGCGACGCATCTCCTTTATCGCCTGCGTTCCTCCTCCACCGACACCACGGCAGCTGCCCACTGGCTGGAGCGGATTCTGGAACAGGAAGGCAGCAACCCGGAAGACGCAATCGTAGAGGAACATGCCCGCCAGTCCACCGGCGGCGTCACGATGGGCAATGTCATCCGCAGCCTGAAATCCATCGATGACGTGGATTGGGAAACCTGGTTTGAAACCGTCAATGAGGTCGATGCGATCCTGCGCGACCACAGCGATTTCGAGCTTCTGGACTTCCGCTCCCGCAATGCCTACCGCGTGACCATCGAAAAGCTCGCCCGCTATTCGGACATGAGCGAAATCGACATCACCTGGGCGGCGCTCAAGCTGGCGGAAGAGGGCCACCGGGCCGAAAAGGCCGGTCATCCGGAAGCCGAGGGCAAGGGTGCAATCGCCTATTACCTGTCGGGCGAAGGCCGCACCGAGCTTGAAAGGGTCTGCGGTTACAAGGCGCCGTTCGGTGTCAGGGCGCTGCGTTTCTATCGCGGCCTTGGCCTCTTGGGCCTGTTCATTCCGACGGCGATCTTCACGATCCTGATTCTCACTCTCGTCAATTACTGCATGATCCGCGCCGGTCTTTCGACCGATCTGCGTACGCTGTTCACGCTGCTGGCGCTCTTCCCGGCGATGGATGCGTCCTATTCGCTGTTCAACGCGCTGGTGCCGTGGTTCGTGCAGCCGACGCGCCTCATCGGTTTTGAATATAAGGAAGGCTTGCCCCAAGAGGCGCGCACGCTGGTCGCGGTGCCGACCTTCATCACCTCGCGCGATTCCATCGACGAGCAGATTCGCAATCTCGAAGTGCATTATCTCACCAATCCGCGTGGCGAAATCTACTTCGCGCTGGTCAGCGACTGGACCGATGCGAAGCACGAGATCACGCCTGCGGATATGGAAATCTACGAATATGCGCGTGAGGAAATCGCCAAGCTCAACGAGCACTATACGGGCGACGACCAGCCGCGCTTTTTCCTTTTGCACCGCCGCCGCCTCTTCAACGAGAAGCAGAACTGCTGGATGGGCTGGGAGCGCAAGCGCGGCAAGCTGCATGAGCTGAACCTGTTGCTGCGCGGCGATCAGGATACGAGCTTCTTCCCGCCGGACGAACGCCTGCCGAAGGAAATCAAATATGTGATGACGCTGGACGCCGATACGCGTCTGACGCCGGAATCCGTCACACATCTGGCTGGCAAGCTCAGCCATCCGCTGAACCGCCCGATCATTGACGAAAAGACCGGCAAGGTCATCCGTGGCTATGGCATTCTCCAGCCGCGCGTCACGCCATCGCTGACGACGGGCGACGAAGCATCATTCCTGCAGCGCGTCTTCTCGGTCAATCGCGGCATCGATCCTTATGTCTTTGCTGTGTCCGACACCTATCAGGACCTGCTTGGCGAAGGCACCTTCACCGGCAAGGGCCTTTACGACATCGACGCCTTCGAGGCCGCGCTGAAGGGCCGCGTGCCGGAAAACACGCTCCTCAGCCACGACCTTCTGGAAGGCGGCTATGCCCGTGCCGCGCTGGTCAGCGATGTGGAGGTAGTCGAGGATTATCCGACCGGCTACAATGTCGACGTTTCGCGCCACCATCGCTGGGCACGCGGCGACTGGCAGCTTCTGCCATGGCTGTTCTCGACCAATGCAGGCGTCAGCGCCATCACGCGCTGGAAAATGGTCGACAACTTGCGCCGCTCGCTCAACCCGATCCTGTGGCTGATCGCAGCCGTCGTCGGCTGGAGCGTGCTGCCGATCGGGCCTGCCGCCGTCTGGCAGGGCTTTCTCATCCTTTCCATGTTCGTGGCGCCGACCTTCGGGATCGTCACCAATCTCATCCCGCGCAACATGGATTATTCGCTGAAAGGCCATGCGCAGTCGGTGCTGACCGACATTGCGCTCGGCACGGCGGATGTGGCGCTGCGCACCACCTTCATCGCCCATTCGGCGTTCCTGATGGCGGACGCCATTGCGCGCACGGTCTATCGTCTGTTCGTTTCACACCGCAACCTTCTGGAATGGCGCACGGCGGCGCAGGCGAGAACCTCTCCAGATACGCTGCTTTTCTATTTCCAGCTCATGTGGCCCGCCATGGCCATTGCGGGTCTGGCGATCTTCTTCCCCCTTGCCGCTGAAAGCCATGCTGCACTGATCGCCGCACCGTTCGCCGTCATCTGGTTTGCCTCGCCGCTGATCGCCTGGCTCGTCAGCCGTTCGGCCAAGCCGCAGGACACGCTGGAAGTGCTTTCTTCCGACAAGTCGGACCTGCGCCGCTATGCGCGCCGGACCTGGCGTTACTTCGCCGAGTTCACCAATGAGGAAAACCACCATCTGCCGCCGGACAATTTCCAGGAAGACCCGGCGCCCATCGTCGCGCAGCGCACGTCGCCGACCAATATCGGCGTCTATCTGCTGTCGGTCATCGCCGCGCGCGATTTCGGCTGGATCGGCTTCGGCGAAACGCTGGATCGTGTCGCCGCAACCGTCAATACGCTCGAAAAGATGGAGAAGTACCAGGGCCACCTCTACAACTGGTACGAGACCAACACGCTGACGCCGATGCGGCCCCTCTATGTGTCGGCGGTGGACAGCGGCAATCTCGCCGGTCATCTGGTTACGCTGTCGTCTGCGCTGGAAGAATGGGCGGAAGCACCCTCCGTCTACATGCAGGGCGACCTCGACGGCATTCTCGATGTCAACGACATCCTTGAAGAGTCCATCGCGAAAATCCCCGACGACCGCCGGATACTGCGTCCCCTGCGCCGCCGTCTGGAAGAGCGGATCGCCAATTTCCGCCGTGCCGTCCTGTCCATCAAGGACGAGCCGGAGACGGCATCCTTCCGCACCATCAACCTGTCGCTTTTCGCTACCGACATCGTTCGCCTGATGGACGAACTCGATGGCGAAATCGAAACCTCCGCAAGCGCGGAAGCGGTGGAATGGGCGCGCATTCTGGTCGATACCTGCAAGGCGCATACCGACGATTCTATCGGCGAGCATGACACGGACGCGCTGCGCGAGCGCCTGCGCGATCTGGCGACCCGCTCGCGCCAGCTTGCCTTCGACATGCAGTTCGGCTTCCTTGAGCGGAAGGAACGCCGCCTGCTTTCCATCGGTTTCCGCGTGCAGGAAAACGAGCTGGACGAAAGCTGCTACGATCTTCTCGCATCGGAAGCGCGTCTGGCGAGCCTGTTTGCCATCGCCAAGGGCGACGTGCCGGTCGAACACTGGTTCAAGCTTGGCCGTCTTCTGGTCCCGGTGGGCTGGAAGGGCGCTCTGCTGTCCTGGTCCGGCTCGATGTTCGAATATCTGATGCCGCCGCTGGTCATGTCGGAGCCGCTCGGTTCGCTGCTCGACCAGACCAACAAGCTCGTGGTGCAGCGCCAGATCGACTATGCGACCTCGCGCGGCCTGCCCTGGGGTATTTCGGAAGCGGCGTTCAATGCGCGCGACGCGCATATGAACTACCAGTATTCCAACTTCGGCGTGCCGAATCTCGGCCTGCAGCGCGGCCTGTCGCGCAACGCGGTCATCGCGCCCTATGCGAGCCTGCTCGCCGCGCAATACCAGCCTGCCGCCGCCGTCGCCAACCTCAAGCGTCTTGCCAAGCTCGGCGCGCTTGGACGCTACGGCTTCCATGATTCGGTGGACTTCACCCCGTCGCGTGTCCGCGAAGGCGAACTCTGCGCCGTCGTGAAGAACTACTATGCCCACCATCATGGCATGTCGATCATCGCGGTCAACAACGTGATCTTCGAAGGCCGGATGCGCGAGCGTTTCCACTCCGATCCGGTGATCGAGGCTGCCGAACTGCTGCTGCAGGAAAAGGCGCCGCGCGAAATTCCGATGATCTACGCCAAGACGGAAAACCCGATGCGCGTGGATTCCGGCGGTTTCGACGATGCGCCGATGCGGATCGTCGACAAGCCGTTCAAGGCGCCGCGCACCACGCATATGATGTCGAACGGACAATATGCGCTGATGGTGACGGCCAACGGCTCGGGCTACAGCCGCTGGCACAATTGGGACATCACCCGCTTCCACGCCGATGCGTCGGAAGACCTGCAAGGCACTTTCCTGTTCCTGCGCGACATGGAAAGCGGCTATTGGTGGTCGGCAACCGGCGAACCGGTCCGCAACCCGGATGAGGAAACCAAGACGGTCTTCACCGAGGACAAGGCGGAATTTTACAAGACCGCCGGTGATATCAAGACGGTCATGGAAGTCATCGTGTCGTCGGAATCCGATGGTGAGGGCCGCAGGCTCGACATCATCAACACCTCCGCCCGCGACCGCATGATCGAGGTCACCTCCTATGCGGAACTGGTGCTAACCGACAGTGACAGCGACGCCGCCCATCCGGCCTTTGCCAAGATGTTCGTGGAAACCGAAATCTCCGATAACGGTTCGACCATCTATGCCAAGCGCCGCAAGCGCGCGCCGTCCGATCCCGATATTCATGTCGCGCATTTCGTGACCGATCTTTCCGGCTCGATCCGCGAAACGGAAGTGGAAACCGACCGCCGTGCCTTTGTCGGACGTGGCCGTTCCTTGCGCGATGCGGCAGCCTTCGACGCCGGCGCCAAATTCACCGGCAGCCAGGGTTGCGTGCTCGACCCGATTGCTTCGGTGCGCACGCGCGTCCGCGTTCCGGCGCACAAGAAAGTGAGCCTCGTGTTCTGGACCTTCGCAGGCGGCAGCCGCGATGCGGTGGAACACGCCGTGGCGACCCATCGTCACCCCGAAACCTTCGCCCGCGAATATTCCCTTTCCTGGACATCGTCGCAGGTGCAGCTCTATCATATCGGCATCAAACCCGCGGAGGCTGCGGATTATCAGAAGGTCGCCGCCTATCTGCTCTATCCCGAGCGGACGCTGCGCCAGCCGCCTGAAACCATCGCCAGCGGCCTCGGCAAGCAGTCGGACCTGTGGCCGATGTCGATTTCCGGCGACTATCCGATCTTCGCGCTGCGCATCGACAATGAAGCCGATCTCGACGTGTTGCGCGGTGTGCTGCGTGCGCAGGAATACTGGCGCTCGAAGGGCCTCACGGTCGATGTCGTGGCGGTCAACGAGCGCGCCTTCTCCTATGCGCAGGATACGCAGCGCGCCATCGACTGGATCGTCGAAGGATTCCGGGCGCGTGGTGGCGGCCAGCCGCACATCTTCGCGGTGCGCCGCGACCAGATGAGCGACGAAAGCTACAACACGCTGCTCGCTTCGGCGCGTATCGTCATGCACGCACAGAACGGCTCGCTGGCCGAACAGTTGCGCCGCAGCGAGGAAATCACCGTCGATCTCGCCGCGCGCGATGCCAAGACCGCGATTGGCGGACAGGCTTCGAGCCAGGGGCTCGGTGCCGCCGGTCTCGCGCCCATCGCCATCGAACGCGGGACGGAAGAACGCCGCCCGGCTGTCAAGCCAACGGTGAACCGTCCTGCTCCGGCAGGCGACGACCTCCGCTTCTGGAACGGCTATGGCGGCTTTGCCGAGGACGGCTCCTATGTGGTGCGCATCAACAATCGCACAACCACGCCGCATCCGTGGATCAATGTGATCGCCAATCCGAATTTCGGTTTCCACGTCTCGGCGGAAGGTTCTGCCTTCACCTGGGCAGGCAACAGCCGCGATTACCAGCTCACCCCATGGGCGAACGATCCGGTCACCAACCGTCCGGGCGAGGCGATCTATATCCTCGACCGTGAAACGGGCCGCACCTTTGCGCCGACCGGAAGCGTGCTGCGCGACGAGGCGGTGACTTATGAAGCGCGTCATGGCCACGGCTATTCGAGCTTCGGGGCCCAGCATGGCGAGCTGGCGCTTGACCTCACCCATATCGTGGATGCGGACAAGCCGGTGCGTCTCTCGCGCCTCACGATCACCAACAAGGGCCGCTCGAAGCGCAAGCTGCGCGTCTATGGCTATGTCGAATGGGTGCTGGGCAATGCCCGCGCCAAGAATGTGCCTTTCATCGTGCCGTCGCAGGACGAGGAACTGGGCGCGCTCTTTGCGGGCAATCCGTATCATCCCGACAAGTCGGGGCAGGTCGCCTTCTTTGCCGCGACCGAAAAGCCGCAATCGGTTACGGCCGACCGCAGCGAATTCATCGGCACCACCGGTTCGGTGGACAAGCCGGAGATCGTGCTGGCAGGCAAGGCGCTATCGGGCACCGTTG
The DNA here is from genome assembly GCF_049065885.1 of Brucella sp. IR068. NCBI lineage: Bacteria > Pseudomonadati > Pseudomonadota > Alphaproteobacteria > Hyphomicrobiales > Brucellaceae > Brucella > Brucella sp. IR068. The sequence goes on from NZ_JBAKHE010000003.1 coordinate 37,704, forward strand.
AAGCGGGCCGCGATCCATGTGCCGCGCTCGCCCTCGACATTGAAGTCGGGCCGGGTGAAGCCCGTGAAATCGTCTTCCTGCTCGGCAATGCCGCCGACCAGAAACAGGCAAAGGCGCTGATTACCGAGACGCGCAAGGTTTCGTTCAGCGATATGCTTGCTGCCGCGAGGCAGCAGTGGGAAGGCCTCTTCGACCGCGTTCAGGTCAAGACGCCGGACCCGGCTTTCGACCTTCTGGTCAATGGCTGGCTGCCCTATCAGGCAATCGCCTGCCGTATATGGGCCCGCGCTGCCTTCTATCAGGCAAGTGGTGCGTTCGGCTTCCGTGATCAGTTGCAGGACACGCTGTCGCTGCTTCTGATCGATCCGACGCTTGCCCGTGCGCAGATCCTCAACGCCGCATCGCGCCAGTTCCCGGAAGGCGATGTTCAGCATTGGTGGCTGCCGGCAACGGGTGCGGGTGTCCGCACGCTCATCTCGGACGATGTCGTCTGGCTCGGCTATGGCACCTCGCTCTATGTCGAGACGACGGGCGACCGCGCCATCCTCGACGAAAAGCTGCCGTTCCTCGAAGGGCGCAAGCTGGAGGAGGGCGAACATGATGCCTTCTATCAGCCGGAAATCTCCAGGCAGACGGCAAGCCTCTACGAGCATTGCGCGCTGGCGCTCGATCTCGCCGTTGCGCGCACCGGCAAGCACGGCCTGCCGCTGATCCTTGGCGGCGACTGGAACGACGGCATGAATCTCGTCGGCGTGAAGGGCGAGGGCGAGAGCGTGTGGCTCGGCTGGTTCCTCGCCTATACGCTCGGCAAGTTCATTCCGATTGCCGAAGCGCGTAAGGACGTAAAGCGCGTCGACATATGGAAAGCCCATCTGGAAAGCCTGACGGCTGCGCTCGACCGCGACGGTTGGGACGGCGAATGGTATCGCCGCGGCTTCTTCGACAACGGCGCGCCGCTTGGTTCCAAGGACAGCGACGAATGCCAGATCGATGCCATCGCGCAGTCGTGGAGTGTGCTGTCCGGCGTGGCCGATCCGAAACGCGCCGAACAGGCGATGGCCTCGCTCGAAAAATACCTGCTGGATGACGAGGGCGAATTGCTGCGTCTCTTCACGCCGCCTTTCGACAAGACCGTGCAGGAGCCGGGCTATATCAAGGGCTATCCGCCGGGTGTCCGCGAGAATGGCGGCCAGTACACCCATGGCGCGACCTGGGCGATCATGGCGCTTGCCCGTATGGGCAGGACGGCGGAAGCCTGGAAGCTCTTCTCGCTCATCAGCCCGGTCAGCCATGGCCGCAATCCGGATATCTACCGCGTCGAGCCCTATGTGATCGCAGCCGACATCTATTCCGTCGAGCCGCGTCGCGGGCAGGGCGGCTGGACCTGGTATACCGGCTCCGCCGGCTGGTTCTACCGCGTGGCAACCGAGGGTATCCTCGGCGTCACCAAACGCGGCGACCGCCTGCATCTCGACCCGGCCCTGCCGCCGGAATGGGATGGCTATGAAGCGGAACTCCGCTTCGGCGAAGCGCTCTACCGCGTGAAGGTCGTGGCCGGTGGCAAGGACAAGGCGGTCAAGCTCAATGGCCGCAAGATCGGCAAGCCGGAAGAGGGCGTGCCGATCAAGCCGGATGGCGAACATGAAATCGTCGTAGAGCTTCCCAAACAGAAGTGAACCGATTAAAAAGGCGGGTGAAAACCCGCCTTTCTTTTTGCTGCAATTCCTCTGGGGCGGTTGCAGTACAAGTTCATGCAATGGAGGCCGTCATGGCCAAGACTGATATTGCGCGCCGCGTCTACAATCACGCATGGAAGCTCGATCCCATCGTCCGCAGCCTTCTGGACACGGACTTCTACAAGCTTCTTATGCTGCAGATGATCTGGGGCCTCTACCCCAAGGTGGATGCAACCTTCTCGCTGATCAACCGCACCACTTCCGTGCGCCTTGCCGATGAAATCGACGAGGGCGAATTGCGCGCACAGCTCGACCATGCCCGCACGCTGCGTTTCTCCAAGAAGGAAATGATCTGGCTGGCGGGTAACAGCTTCTATGGCCGCAAGCAGATTTTCCAGCCCGAATTCCTGAACTGGCTGCATGATTTTCAGTTGCCGGAATATGAGCTGCGCCGCAAGGATGGGCAGTATGAGCTGCATTTCCATGGCGCCTGGTCGCATACGACCATGTGGGAAATTCCCGCACTTGCCATCATCAACGAGTTGCGCTCGCGCGCGGCGATGAAAAACCTCGGTCCATTCTCGCTCGACGTGCTCTATGCGCGCGCCAAGGCCAAGATGTGGAGCAAGGTCGAACGCCTGCGCCAGCTTCCGGGCCTGAAGATTTCCGACTTCGGCACGCGCCGCCGCCATTCCTTCCTGTGGCAGCGCTGGTGCGTCGAGGCGCTGAAGGAAGGCATCGGCGATGCCTTTACCGGCACCAGCAATGTGCTTCTGGCCATGGATACGGACCTCGAAGCACTTGGCACCAATGCGCATGAATTGCCGATGGTGCTGGCGGCCCTTGCAAGGAATGACGATGAACTGCGTTCCGCGCCCTATCGCGTCCTGCAGGACTGGAACCGCTATTATGGCGGCAATCTTCTGATCGTGCTGCCCGATGCTTTCGGCACGGCTGCCTTCCTGCGCAATGCGCCGGACTGGGTTGCCGACTGGACCGGCTTCCGCCCCGACAGCGCCCCGCCCATCGAAGGCGGCGAGCGCATCATCGAATGGTGGAAGTCACGCGGCAAGGACCCGCGCGAAAAGCTGCTGATCTTTTCCGACGCGCTCGATGTGGATACGATCGAGGAAACCTATCGTCACTTCGAGGGGCGCGTGCGCATGAGCTTCGGCTGGGGCACCAATCTCACCAATGATTTCGCGGGCTGCGCCCCGAAGGAAATCGAGGGGCTGAATGCCATCTCGCTCGTCTGCAAGGTGACGGATGCCAACGGCCATCCGGCGGTCAAGCTTTCCGACAATCCGCAAAAGGCGACCGGCGATCCCAAGGAAGTGGCGCGCTATCTCAAGTTCTTCGGAAATGAAGAACGGGTGGAGCAGCTCGTTCGCGTGTGACGAGCTGCAACGCGCTTTAATCCTTGTTTTGACGCGCATCTTATCCGAAAACCGTTTCACGCTTTTCGGGATGCGCTGCTATTCCATCAGCCGTGCGGTGCCGGAAACGCGGATGGAACCGCCGCGCTCATTGCCGATCTGGGCGCGCAGGTGCGACGGGCTGCCCATGTCCTCGCCCTGAAAGACTTCGATCTCGCCGCCATGCGGCCAGCCGCTGTCGCGCAGATAAGCGGCAAAGGCCGCGGTCGCGGCACCGGTGGCCGGGTCTTCATAAACGCCGCCCGATGCAAACGGGTTGCGGCTGTGGAAGCGTCTTGGCGTCTCGGAATAGATAAGCAGGATCGTCGTCCAGCCCTGCCGGTTCATCAGGGTGCGCCCGCGCGCCATGTCGTAATGCATCGAGGCGAGCCTCTCGCGGGAACGAAGCGGCAGCACGATATGGTCCGCACCGGCGTGGATCAGCGCGGGAGCAAGACCGGGCGCCAGATCGTCCTTTTCAAAGCTGAACAGCGCCAGCGCCTGCTCCACTTCCGCATCGTTGGCAGCGCGCTGGCGGGTTGGCGGCGATTGCAGGCTGGCGGCGAACAACTCGCCTTCCTTGCGGCCATCGACGCTGATATCGCCATTGTTGAGCTTGAGCGCGAAACGCCCGTCGCCCTCGCGCATGGCCAGCGCAGCGCCGAGCGCAATGGTGGCATGGCCGCAGAACGGAACTTCCATTTCCGGCGCAAAATAACGAACGCGCCAGCTGTCGCCTTCCGGCGCGGCAAAGGCGGTTTCGGAAAAGCCGACATCCTTGGCGATCTTCTGCATGTCTTGCGGGGAGGGCAGGTGATCGGCAATCAGCACTCCAGCGGGATTGCCGCCCTGATTGCCTTGCGAAAAGGCTGCAATGCGCAACACGTCCATGGTTTCTCCTCGCCAGTCTGATTCGTGTCCCGCCCCTCCCTATAAAGAGCGTGAAATGTGGCTGGTCAAGCCGTCTGTCGGCTAGCGGAAACTATCAACAGCATGGGCCGCTCCATTTCCTCCGACAGCCCCGGCCATGCCTCGATCTGCTCCGCGGAGGGGCGCCATTCCTCCAGGCGATTGATGGCAAATCCTGTATCGATCAGGGCGTTGACCGTGGTGCTGAGACGGCGGTGATATTTGATGACGCCTTCCGCCAGCCAGTCGGTCCGCCGCTCGCCCTCCACGGCATAATGATCGACAGGCCAGTGCTTCCCGCCATTCTGGTCTTCGATCCAGCCCGGCGCTAGCGGTGCCATGAAAATCGGATGCTCGATCGTGAATACGAAACGGCCTTGCGGCCGCAAAGCCGCATGGATCGTTTTCAAAAGACGCGGGAAATCGCGAATATAATGAAACGCCAGCGAACTATAGACGAGATCGAAGCTCGCTTCGGGAAGGTCCAGCTCTTCCATGTCCGCCTGAACATAGCGGACAGCGTCATCCGGCGTATCGCGGCGCGCGCGTTCGAGCATGTTTTCCGAAAGATCATAACCGATGACAGAGGCCGCGCCCTGTTCGCGGGCGAAGCGCGCGAACCAGCCGAAACCGCAACCGAGGTCGGCAACGTCACGGCCTGTCAGGTCGGGCAGAAGGGAACGGACAAAGGGCCATTCCGGTGCGCCGTCCAGCCCGTGTACCGAGCGCGGCAACTGGCTGTAGGCAGTGAAGAAATCGTCGCGGTCATAAATGTTCTGGGCCATGGTCTATCGTTCGGTCAGTGCGAGCTTGGCCCCGAGCGCGACGAACGCGGCTGCAAAGCTGCGGCGCATCCATGCAAGCACGGCGGGGCGTGAGATGATCTGGTTACGGACGGCAGCGGCAAAGACACCGTAGATTGCAAACACCACGAATGTCATGGCCATGAAGACGAGCGACAGTTCCACCATGCGCGCCACCGTTGCGCCCTGCTGCGTATTCACGAATTGCGGCAGGAAGGCAAAGAAGAATATCGACAGTTTGGGGTTGAGAAGGTTGACGAGGATCGCAGACCGGATGACTTCCCCGTCTGAACGCGGCGCGTCATCGGTCTCGATTTTCAACGTGCCGTGCTCCTTGAGCGTCATACAGGCCATATAGAGCAGATAGGCGACGCCCGCATATTTGATCAGCTCGAAAGCCAGTGCGCTGGCATGGAGCAGGGCAGCAAGCCCGGTCACGGCGGCCAGCATGTGCGGCACTATGCCGAGCGTGCAGCCGAGCGCGGCAATGACCGATGCGCGTGCGCCACGGGACAGGCCTGCCGCAAGCGTTACCAGCACGCCGGTGCCGGGCGACGCAACTATGATGAAGGATGTCAGCAGAAATTCGATGCTCATGATGCGTCAGCTTTCCTTTGCGCATTGTCCGCGCAAAACCGCTTCGCACTTTTGCTGGAAATGCCCGTACCGGTAATGGCGAACTGGCAATGCTCGTGCAGGCATCATGTCACGGCTTTGCCGTGCGTCAATCCTTCATCTCATGCGCCCATGGCGGGTTTGCCCCTGCGCGGGCGACGGTTACGGCAGCAGCCCGCACCCCTAGCGCGACAGCGGAATGAATCTGGTCTTCGGTAAGGTCCGCGAGCGCATCCTTGTCGAGAAGACCCTGATTGTGAAGGCTGGCGAGAATGCCCGCATTGACCGTATCGCCTGCGCCAACCGTGTCGACCACGTCCACTTTCACGCCGGGCACGCGCACGGTTGCCCGCGCGGTATAGGCATCGGCCCCATGTGCACCCTTGGTGATGACCACCAGTTTAGGCCCAAGCTTCAGCCATTCGGCGGCGATTTCATCGTGGCTGCCCTTTTCGCCGAACCAGTCGAGGTCTTCGTCGGAAAGCTTGACGATATCGGCCAGCGCGATCATGCGCTTCATGCGGGCCAGATGCTTTTCGCGGTCAGTGATGAAGCTGGTGCGGATATTCGGATCAAGGAACATGACCCGCTTAGGCGCCTCGCGCGTCATTAGTGCCTCATAGACACTGCCGCACGGCTCGGAAAACAGGCTGATGCAGCCAAACAGCATGGCGTCGACGGCGTCGTCCACATAGGGCATGTCGCTCTCGGCCAGCATGCGGCCGGCCGTGTTCTCGTCATAGAAGGCGTAGCGGGCCTGCCCATCCACCAGGCGCACGAAAGCCAGCGTCGTCGGACGATCCGAGATGGCGGCGAAGGAATAATCGACATTGGAGCGCGCCAGCGTGTCGCGCAATATCTCGCCGAAAAAATCCGACGAGATGCCGGAGAAAAATCCGGTCGGGACGTCGAGACGTCCAAGCGCGATGGCCGTATTGAAAACTGAACCGCCTGCAAAGGGCTGAAACGCGGTTTCGCCCGCTGCGGTTTCACGGGGTAGCATGTCGATCAGGGATTCACCGCAGCAAAGGATCATCGGTCGTTTCTCTGGTTCTAAATCGATTGAATGGAGATAAACAAAAAGCGCGGAGAATTTCAATCTCCGCGCCTTGCATGGTGTCAGACGTGCTGGCCGCCATTGATATGGATTTCCGAGCCGGTCACATAGGATGAGGCTTCGGAGCAAAGGAAGTATATGGTTTCCGCCACTTCCGATGTCTTGCCGAGGCGGCGCATAGGAAGCTGTTCCACCAGCTTGTCCGTTCCCGGCGAAAGGATCGCCGTATCGATCTCGCCCGGTGCGATGGCATTGACCCGAATGCCGTAGGGGCCGAAATCGGATGCCATCTCGCGGGTAAGCGCGGCGAGTGCGGCCTTGGATGTCGCATAGGCTGTACCAGCGAAAGGGTGTACGCGGCTGCCAGCTATCGAGGTCACATTGACGACCGAGCCTTGCGCCGCTTCCAGTTCCTTGAACAGGCCGCGCGCCAGCATGATCGGCGCCATGAAGTTCACCTGAAACACGTCGCGCCAGACCGCCATCGGCGTTTCGATGGAATTCATGCGGCGTCCGCCTTCCGCCTTGGGCGAAATGCCGGCATTGTTGACCAGTGCATGAAGCTTGCTGCCATCTGCTTCGAGGCGGCGGCGGATTTCGGCAATTGCCTTGCCGACATCCTCCTGATCGGCGAGGTCCACCTTGATGTGATCTTCCGGGCCAGCCGGCCACGGGCAATTGTCGGAAAAATCCTGTCGCGAGCAGGTAATGACGCGCCATCCGGCGCGCGAAAAGCGCTTCACTGTCGCGTGGCCGATACCACGGCTGGCGCCGGTCAGGACCAGCGTCTTGCGCTCGGCATCTGCCTTGGAAGTATCGGAACCGGCAACGTCTGTTTTGGTGACTGGGGACATGGAAACCTCGCTCTCCGATCTTGAATAGACCAAGCCGCTCAAGATTTCGAGGGGAATCGGAGCACATTCTGAAAAGTGAGAGCGACTGCGCGATTCACCAGTTCCCGGTGAGTGAAATTCATCGGGAACCGGGGCTCATGGCTCGCTCAGCGCGGAACGTATTGCTCCAGCTCCGGCAACAGGACGACGCTTTCCTGCTCGTTTGGATCGGTTCGCGCTATTATGGCTGTCGCGGGTTTGTCGCTGAGATTGGCCGGAAGATGCGGGACACCTGCCGGAATGTAGAACATCTCCCCTTCGCGAACGATGACATGCTCCTCGAGCTTTTCGCCGAACCAGCAATGCGTTTCCCCGGAAAGCGCATAGATCGCCGTCTCGTGGGACGCATGAAGATGGGCCTTGGCGCGGGCACCCGGCGGGATGGTCAGAAGATGCATGCAAATGCCTTCCGAACCGACAGTTTCGGCTGCAATTCCTTCAAAATAATCAAGGCCCTGTTTCCCGGAATAAGTGTTTCCCGGACGGACGATCCGGCAGACCGGTTTCGATGAACTATTCATTCTCTGCCTTCCTTCTAAAATGACTTTTGTTGCTAAGGTCTATTGCGAGTTCCCCATTATGATATCGAGCAGTGTCGTGGATTTTCCCGATTGTTGCGGTTGTCCGCCGCCGACATCGCCCGGGGGCAACGGACGGAAATCGTCATTGGCATTGGCCGGGTAGGCCACAGCACCGGGCTGCTGGACGGTGCCGCGCATCGTGGAATCCGGCGCAGGCGGCCAATAGCCATCATCGCCATTACCCGCCATCGGCTGGCCGCCATAGGGATCCTGCGGCATCAGGCCCGGGTCGTAGGGCGCATTCGGGTCGATGCCGTCGCTGCCGCCGGGGACGATGTTCTGGATGTCGTAATGGCCGGGAAGCTCGGCGATCGGCACGCCCTTGTGCGCTTCCTTCATGAAGCTTTTCCAGGCCGCGACCGGCAAGGTCGCGCCGAACACGCGCTTCATGCCCTTGCCATCGTCATTGCCGAACCACACGCCGGTCGTGAGGTTGGCGGTATAGCCGACGAACCATGCATCGCGGAAATTCTGGCTGGTGCCGGTCTTGCCTGCGGCGGGCCAGCCGAAGGCGGCGCGCTTTGCCGTCCCGTCTTCGACGGTGCGTCGCAGCATCGCGTTCATCATGCCGACATTGCGCTCGTCTATGACGCGCGGCCCGACGCCATCTTCCTTCTGGTAGAGAACCTTGTCCTCGGAATCGGTCACTTTGGTTATGAAATAGACCGGCGCGCGATAGCCGCCATTGGCAAAAGGCACATAGGCATCGGTCAGTTCCAGCAATGTCACTTCCGACGTGCCAAGCGCCAGCGAGGCATTGGCCTCGAGTTTCGATTGAACACCGAGCCTGTGCGCCGTGTCGATCACGGTCTGCGGGCCGACTTCCATGACGAGCTGTGCGGCGACGGAGTTCAGCGAGTGGGAAAGTGCTGTGGCCAGCGTCACCTGCCCCATATATTTGCCGTTGTCGTTGCTGGGGGTCCATTTGCCGATGCGGACCGGTGCGTCGTTGCGCACGGAATCCGGTGTGCGGCCTTGTTCAAGCGCCGTCAGATAGACGAAGGGCTTGAAGGAGGAGGCGGGCTGGCGACGGGCATCCGTTACACGGTCGAACTGGCTGGTGGCATAATCGACCCCGCCGACCATGGCGCGAACCGCGCCGGTGCTGTCGATGGAAACCAGCGCGCCCTGGCTCGCATTCATCTTTTTGCCGTTCTGGGAAATCTGGTCCTTGATAGCCTCTTCGCCTGCGCGCTGCAGGTTGAGATCGATCGTGGTGTGAACGGTAATGTCGTCCTTCGCCTCACCGATCAGTTCGGGCAGCGCGGCCACCACCTTGTCGGCGACATAGTTTTCCGAACCCTGCCAGTAGGAAGGCGCCCGTGTCGGCGGTTCGCTTTCGGCGATGGCCATCTGGCTGTCGTCGATCATGCCTTCCTCACGCATCGCCCCCAGCACCAGCTTGGCGCGCGCGGCGGCGGCTTCCGGATCGCGGGCAGGTGACAGGCGCGACGGAGCCTTCAGGAGACCGGCCAGGGTCGCCGCTTCCATCAGGTTCACCTCCTTGGCGGACTTGTTGAAATAACGCCGCGAGGCTGCATCGACGCCGAACGCGCCAGAACCGAGATAAACCCGGTTCAGATACATCTCCAGAATCTGGTCCTTGGTGTATTTGTGCTCCAGCCACAGGGCGAGCATGACTTCCTGCACCTTGCGTTCCAGCGTGCGGTCGGGCGAAAGAAACAGGTTCTTGGCAAGCTGCTGCGTGAGCGTCGAGCCGCCCTGAACGGCGCGACCAGAAACGACATTGGTTACAACCGCGCGGGCAAGGCCGATGGGGTCGATGCCGAAATGCGAATAGAAGCGGCGGTCCTCGATGGCGATGACCGCCTTCGGTATGAAAGGAGACATCTCCTGCAGGGTGACCGCCTCGCCGCCGGTCGTGCCGCGATTGGCGATCAGGTTGCCGTTGACGTCGACGATGCGCACATTGGGCGGACGGTCGGGAATGGCCCAGTCAGTCGTCGGTGGCATCTTGGCCGCGAAATAGACCAGCATGCCCGCAAAGGCGATGCCGCCCCACAGGCCGAGCACCAGGCACCAGTAGATCGAGCGCCGCACAAAGCCGAAGAAGCCGCGCGGCTTCTTCTTGCCGCGGCGCGAGGCGCGCGGTTCCGGTCCATCCGATTGCCTGCGTCGGGGCTGCTGCGAGCGAGCCATGCGGTCCTCCTCGTCGACGCGAAAAACCTCATCGTCTTTTTTCTCTTCGCCACCGAAGGAAGGTTCGATGCGCCGGTTTTTGTCGTCACGCGATGCCATGTCAGTCTGGAGCCGCCCACCCGATTGCCGGTCCATGCCGTGATGCGGACCGGTCATTTTGAACAATGTCTGCGTGCTTTACGGGTTTTTGCGCCGTAAAAGCAAATAGGGCCTAATGCGGTGCAGGGTAAATGCGGCAGTTTAAAGGGACGTAAATCTTCAATGCACAAAAAAAGGCCCCACCGGAGTGGGGCCCTTCACAATCACAAGCTGCCTGGAGCTTAGAACTTGTATGCGACGCCGAGGCGAACTTCGTTGGTCTTGAAGTCCTGATTGATGTTCAGGCCACCGAAGTCGATGTCCTTGTCGCCGTAGTCGGTGTAGCGATATTCAAGGCGAACGATCAGGTTGTCGGTCGCGGCGTAATCCACACCGGCACCTGCGGTCCAGCCGGTGAGCGTCTTGCTTTCGGAGAAGCTGCCGATATTGTCGATGCTGCCGCTGTTCTTGATGTTGCCGAAGGCCACACCGCCAGCAAGGTAAGGCATGAAGCGATCAACCGCATAGCCGACGCGAGCGCGAACGGCGCCGGACCAGCGAAGCTTGGTTTCGAAATCGCCAACTGGGACGCCGCCGGCGAATACGTCGATATCCTTAGAGACGTCGTTATAGGTCACGTCACCGTCGATACCGAGAACGACGTTGTTGCCGAGGTCGAAGTTATAACCGGCATAAACGCCGCCGAGGAAACCATCCGGCTTGACATTGCCATAGCTGAACGCATCGCCGTCGAAGTTCGACTTGCCCCAGCCGTAGCCGATCTGGCCACCAATATAGGCGCCGGTCCAGGTGAAGGACGGAGCAACCACAACAGGAGCTGGTTCCTGTTCGATGACGGCGTCGGCAGCCTTTGCGCCCGTAGCGGCCACAAGGGCGACAGTCGATGCAAGAAGAAGGGCCTTGAGCTTCATGATAAACCTCCTGAAGGAAAGTCTCAGAACCAATATTTATCCCCAATATAAGCGATTGCTGTCAAAAGTCTGTAGCAAACGGGACACAGCAAGGGGAATGTCGCCCCCGCAGTACACGTTCCCGTGATCCGCGTGTGATGAGTCTCGACCGGAGACAGGCGCAATATGGCGCAGGCAGGCGCAAGTTCTTCGGGATGTGATTATGCCGCCTTTCAGGTTATAGAGGGCAGGAAAACTTGCGGGGAACATGGAAATGCATGGCACGACGGGCGTAAGGGAGCGGGTCGACTGGGTCGATATTGCAAAGGGCATCTGCATCATCTTCGTGGTCATGATGCATTCGACGCTCGGCGTGGAGAAGGCCGCCGGTGCGCAAGGCTGGATGCACTATGTTGTGGCCTTCGCCAAGCCCTTCCGCATGCCGGATTTCTTCATGATTTCAGGCCTGTTCCTCGGTCTCGTCATTGACCGGCCCTGGCGGCGTTATCTCGACCGCAAGGTGGTGCACTTCCTCTATTTCTACATTCTTTGGCTGACGATCCAGTTCGCATTCAAGGCACCCGGCATCGCCAGCGAAGCCGGAATTTCGGGCGTGGTGAATGCCTATCTGATGGCTTTCATCGAGCCGTTCGGCACGCTCTGGTTCATCTATATCCTGCCCGTTTTCTTCATCGCGACGCGGCTGTTGAAGCGCGTTCCGGTGGGGGTGACCTTTACGGTGCTGGCACTGCTGGAAATCCTGCCGATCCATACGGGCTGGGTCATGGTGGACGAATTCTGCTCGCGGTTCGTCTATTTCTATGCGGGCTACGCCTTTGCTCCCGCCATTTTCCGGGTTGCAGACTGGCTGCGCCAGCGACCGCTCATAGGCATTGCCGGACTGCTCGTCTGGGGGCTCGTCGAATATATGCTCGTCTTCATGCCGGTGCCGGAAAGTCTCGTCGCGCTGATATCGCCGGCAGGTGATCTTCTGGACGGACGCGGCGCGGTCAGTGATCTGCCGGTCATCTCACTGCTGCTGGGTCTGGTGGGGGCGCTGGCGATCATCTCCATCTCCTCGCTCCTGAGCCTCCTGCCAGCTGGCAACTGGCTGCATCGGGGCCTGAGCTGGCTCGGCGCGCATTCGATCGTCGTCTATCTGGCTTTCTTCCTGCCGATGGCCATTGCCCGCACGGTGCTGCTGAAACTCGGCGTCGGCGATATCGGCACCGTCTCGCTTCTTACCACGGCAAGCGGCGTCGTCGGTCCGGTCATTCTTTATGGTCTTATCCAGTGGAGCGGCCACGGACGGTTTTTGTTCCGCCGTCCGGCCTGGGCCTATATCGATGAGGTTCCGCAAAAGAAAACGGCGGCTGCCGCCGCCGTTTGATGGTTGAAGAGCTTTTCACGCAAGCCTCAGCTATGCGCGAAAATATCGTCTTCCGGCCAGCCCATGAGATCGAGTTCCGAGCGTGTCGGCAGGAACTTGAAGCAGGCTTCGGCCTGCTTGGCACGGCCGTCGCGTTCAAGTCGCTGCTCAAGCACGGCTTTCAGACGATGCAGGTAAAGCACGTCAGAAGCCGCATATTCGAGCTGCGCCGCCGACAGTGTCTCCGCCGCCCAGTCCGACGATTGCTGCTGCTTGGAAATCGAAACGTCGAGAAGCTCGTTGCAAAGCTCCTTCAGGCCGTGACGGTCCGTATAGGTGCGGGTCAGCTTCGATGCGATCTTTGTGCAGAACACGGGCTGCGGCATGGTGCCGAATGTGTGCGCCAGCACGGCCAGGTCGAAGCGACCGAAATGAAAGATCTTGGTGATCGAGCGATCTTTCAGAAGCTTGACCAGATTTGGCGCTTTCTTTTGTCCTGCTTCGATCTGGATCAGGTCCGCCGTACCGTCGCCGGGCGAAATCTGCACCACGCAAAGCCGGTCGCGATGCGGATTCAGGCCCAGCGTTTCGGTGTCGATGGCGACCGCATCGACCTGATAATGATCGAGGTTCGGCAGATCGTTCTTATGAAAACGGATTGTCATTTAACTGTCCTTATTTGGCGGCGATAGCCGCCATAATGCGGGCCCATGAGCGCTGTCCCTTATGGAAGGAGTTCAGCTCGTATTTTTCGTTGGGCGAATGGATGCGGTCATCTTCGAGACCGAAGCCGACCAGCAGCGACTCCATGCCGAGGAACTTGTCGAAATCGCCGACAATCGGGATCGATCCGCCCATGGCGATCAGCACGGCCGGCTTCGGCCATTCGTCGGAAAGCGCGTCCTTGGCCTTGGAAACGAGCGGTGAATCATAGGGCAGCTGGATCGCCGGCGAGCCGCCATGCGGATGGAACTCCACCGAGCAGTCGGCGGGCACGCGTTCCTTGACGAAGGTGCGGAAGGATTCGCGAATCCTGACCGGGTCCTGGCTATGGACGAGGCGGAACGAAACCTTGGCGGAAGCCTGTGCGGCGATGACTGTCTTGAAGCCTTCTCCGGTATAGCCGCCGGTAATGCCGTTGACTTCCGCCGTTGGGCGCGCCCATGTCAGTTCCAGCACGCTGCGGCCTTTCTCGCCGGACGGGATGGAAAGTCCAATCGGACCGAGGAAATTTTCCGCCGTGCGGCCGAGGCTTTCCCACGACTTCAGGATCTGCGTCGGGGTTTCTTCAACGCCCTCGTAGAAGTCAGGCACCGTCACGCGCCCGGTTTCGTCGTGCAGGTCAGCCAGAATCCTGGTCAGGATATGGATCGGGTTTGCCGCAGCACCGCCGAAGAAGCCGGAATGCAGATCGCGGTCGGCTGCCTTGATGACGATTTCTTCGCCCACGAGGCCCCGCAGGCCAACACTGATCGCAGGTGTTTCCGCATCCCACATGGCCGTGTCGCAGACAAGCGCCACATCGGCTTTCAGTTCCTGCTTATTGGCGTCGAGGAAAGGCTTGAGCGATGGAGAACCGGATTCTTCCTCGCCTTCAAACAGCAGCGTTACCTTGACCGGCAGATTGCCATTCACTGCCTTATAGGCCCGGCAGGCTTCCACAAAGGTCATGAGCTGGCCCTTGTCGTCGGATGTGCCGCGTCCGGTCAGAATCTTGCGGCCGTTCCCCACATCCTTGATCGCAGGCTCGAACGGGTCGTTTTCCCAAAGATTGAGCGGGTCGACCGGCTGCACGTCATAATGGCCGTAGAACAGCACATGCGGGGCATCGGGTGTCGCGCCTTCATGATGGGCAACCACCATCGGATGGCCGGGCGTATCGCGCACGCTCGCATCGAAGCCGATCGTCTTCAAATCCTCGACCAGCCATTCGGCGGCCTTGTGGCAGTCGGCCTTGTAGGCCGGATCGGTGGAAATCGACTTGATCCGCAGGAGATCGAACAGGCGATCGAGGCTCTTGTCGAGATTGTTGTCGAGATGGGCGAGGACTTTGTCGAGCGATGGCGCAGACGATTGCTGGGACATGAAAATTTCCTGACGAGTCGTAACGTAAACTGGCGGCACACTACAACCAGCGTCGTCAAGAAGAAACCCAATTTGAAGGAAAGCCGTTCTCCGAAAAATGAATTGGCCGTTACGGTGAGGGGGTTACCGTAACGGCCATATCACTACACTCAAAGCGGCAGCCCGGAGAGGGGAAATGAGGCTGCCGCTAACATCCGGCATCCAACGGGGGACGGGTCAGAAAACCGGCGACCGACGAACTGTCGATGACCTGGATTTGGCCTTTCAACTGTGGCTATTCAAGGGCGTGGAAGATTACAAATCTGTAACAAACCCGTTATCGCGACGTGATCGGTTTCTTTCACGTGGACGGTTGTTTCTCCTGACAAGGGAGCGGTTTCCTTTGGCGCCGCTTTCCTCTAATTCTACCGTATGAAAAAAGGCGATCATCTCTTTCTCGTTGACGGCTCGGGTTACATTTTCCGCGCCTATCATGCCCTGCCACCGCTGACCCGCAAGACGGACGGTCTGCCGGTCGGCGCCGTCTCGGGCTTCTGCAACATGTTGTGGAAGCTCCTGAAGGATGCGCGCAACACGGATGTGGGCGTGGTGCCGACCCATTTCGCGGTCATATTCGACTATTCGTCGAAGACCTTCCGCAATGAGCTTTATCCCGATTACAAGGCCAACCGTACCGCGCCGCCGGAAGACCTGATCCCGCAGTTCGGCCTCATCCGTCAGGCGACGCGCGCCTTCAACCTGCCCTGCATCGAGAAGGAAGGTTTCGAGGCCGACGACCTGATCGCGACCTATGCCCGCATTGCGGCGGAAGCGGGCGGCGATGTCACCATCGTCTCGTCCGACAAGGATCTCATGCAGCTCGTGACGCCAAGCGTGTCGATGTATGACAGCATGAAGGACAAGCAGATTTCGATCCCGGAAGTGATCGAGAAATGGGGCGTTCCGCCGGAAAAGATGATCGACCTGCAATCGCTGACCGGCGACAGCACCGACAATGTGCCGGGCATTCCCGGCATCGGCCCAAAGACCGCGGCGCAGTTGCTGGAGGAATTCGGCGATCTCGACACGCTTCTGGCCCGCGCCTCGGAAATCAAGCAGAACAAGCGCCGCGAGAATATTCTGGCCTTTGCCGACCAGACCAAGATCGCGCGCCAGCTGGTGACGCTCAAGAACGACGTGCCGCTGGATGTCGATCTGGACGGGCTTGTGCTGGAGCCGCAGAACGGGCCGAAACTGATCGGTTTCCTCAAGGCCATGGAATTCACCTCGCTTACGCGCCGTGTTGCCGAGGCGACCGATACGGATGCTTCCTCGGTGGAGCCGAGCCATGTGGAGACCGGCTGGGGCGCCGATGCGTCCACTGCCGACCTTCACGGGCCGGACATGGATATTCCGCTGAAGGCGGATGGCGAAGTGACGGTCGTGGCCGTGACGGCAACGGTGACCGTTTCCACAACAGAAGCTGGCTACACACCGACAGCGCTTGCCGACAAACGCGCGGAAGCGGCGCGTGCGCAAAAGGTCGATACCAGCGCCTATACCTGTATCCGCGATATCGCGACATTGAAGCTTTGGCTTGCCGAAGCGGTGGAAATCGGCCTCCTGGCCTTCGACACGGAAACCACTTCCGTTGATCCGATGCAGGCGGAACTCGTCGGCTTTTCGCTGGCGCTTGCGCCGGGCAGAGCCGCTTACATTCCGCTTCAGCACAAATCCGGCGCGGGCGATCTTCTGGGCGGCGGCATGGTGGAGGGGCAGATTCCGCTGGGCGAGGCGCTGGCCGCCTTGAAGACGGTGCTCGAGGACGCTTCGGTCCTCAAGATCGCGCAGAACATGAAATATGACTGGCTGATCATGCGGCGCTATGGGATCAACACCGTGTCGTTCGACGATACGATGCTGATTTCCTATGTGCTGGACGCAGGCACCGGCAGCCACGGCATGGACCCGCTGTCCGAACGCTGGCTCGGTCACACGCCGATTGCCTACAAGGACGTGGCGGGCAGCGGCAAGAGTTCGGTCACGTTCGATATGGTCGATATCGACCGGGCGACGGCCTATGCGGCGGAAGATGCCGATGTCACGCTGCGCCTCTGGCAGGTGTTGAAACCGCGCCTCGCAGCAGAAGGGCTGATGTCGGTTTATGAACGTCTCGAGCGTCCGCTGGTCGATGTGCTGGCGCGCATGGAAGAGCGCGGCATCGCCGTCGACCGTCAGGTGCTTTCGCGTCTTTCCGGCGATCTGGCGCAGGCTGCTGCGGCTTATGAAGACGAGATCTACGAACTGGCAGGCGAGAGGTTTACCATCGGTTCGCCCAAGCAGCTTGGTGACATTCTGTTCGGCAAGATGGGCCTGCCCGGCGCATCCAAGACCAAGACCGGCCAATGGTCCACCTCCGCGCAGGTGCTGGAAGACCTTGCCGCCGAGGGCCACCCGCTGCCCCGCAAGATCGTGGACTGGCGACAGCTCACCAAGCTCAAATCCACCTATACCGATGCGTTGCCGGGGTTCATAAACCCTTCAACCAGACGCGTTCATACATGCTATGCGATGGCGTCCACCTCGACCGGTCGCCTGTCGTCATCCGATCCCAACCTGCAGAATATCCCGGTGCGCACCGCAGAGGGCCGCAAGATCAGGACGGCCTTCATCGCCGAACCCGGCAACAAGCTGATCTCGGCCGACTACAGCCAGATCGAGCTCCGTGTGTTGGCGCATGTCGCAGATATCGCGCAACTGAAGCAGGCCTTTGCAGACGGCATCGACATTCACGCCATGACCGCATCCGAGATGTTCGGAGTGCCGGTCGAGGGCATGCCTTCGGAAGTGCGCCGCCGCGCCAAGGCGATCAATTTCGGCATCATCTACGGCATTTCAGCCTTCGGTCTGGCGAACCAGTTGTCGATCCCGCGCGAAGAAGCCGGACAATATATCCGCACCTATTTCGAGCGCTTCCCCGGCATCAAGGATTACATGGAAGCAACCAAGGCCTTTGCGCGCGAGCATGGCTATGTCGAAACCATTTTTGGCCGCCGAGCGCACTACCCGGATATCAGGGCCTCCAATCCGCAGATACGCGCCTTCAACGAGCGCGCCGCCATCAATGCGCCGATCCAGGGTTCTGCGGCCGACATCATCCGCCGTGCCATGATCCGCATGGAAGATGCCTTGGCGAAGGAAAAGCTTGCCGCCCGCATGCTTTTGCAGGTGCATGACGAACTGATCTTCGAAGTGCCGGAAAATGAAGTCGAAAAGACCGTTTCCGTGGTTCGGCACGTCATGGAAAATGCGGCGATGCCTGCCGTCTCGCTTGCAGTGCCGCTGCATGTCGATGCGCGTGCAGCGCATAACTGGGATGAGGCGCATTGAGGTTTGGCCGGTTGACCTGAGCGGCCCAACCCTATAGGGAAGCATTAATTCTGTTGCTTCGGTGGTCGTCAGGGGAGTCGTGGACATGTGGTTCGCGACCAATGGGTATACGGCTTGAGAAGCTTTTTTCGTGAAAGTGGTTCATGTCTTTGCCCGAAACCATCGCTCCGGCTCTGTCCGGAGCATTAGCCGCTCGCGGTTATAATACGCTCACCGCCGTTCAAAATGCCGTTCTGGCATCCGAAACGCTCGATGCCGATCTTCTCGTTTCCGCACAGACCGGATCGGGCAAGACGGTCGCATTCGGCCTTGCAATGGCCAACACCATCCTCGAAGACGAACTGCGTTTCGGCGATGCCGGTGCGCCGCTTGCCATGATTATCGCGCCGACGCGCGAACTGGCGCTTCAGGTTCGCCGCGAGCTGGAATGGCTCTATGCCGATACCGGCGCGCGCATCGCATCCTGCGTCGGCGGCATGGATATCCGCACCGAACGCCGTGCGCTTGAACGTGGCGCCCATATCGTTGTCGGTACGCCGGGGCGCCTGCGCGACCATATCACCCGCGATGCCCTCGATATGTCGGAACTGCGCGCGGTTGTTCTCGATGAAGCCGACGAAATGCTCGACATGGGCTTTCGCGAGGACCTCGAATTCATCCTCGGCGAAGCGCCGGAAGATCGTCGCACGCTGATGTTCTCGGCAACCGTGCCGAAGCCCATTGCCCAGCTTGCCAAGCGGTTCCAGAACGACGCGCTTCGTCTCACGGTCCAGAGCGAAACCAGCCAGCACGCCGACATCGACTATGTCGCCATGCCGGTGCCGCCGCATGAGCGTGACCACGCGATCATCAACACGCTGCTCTATTACGACAGCCAGAACTCGATCATTTTCTGCTCGACCCGCGAAGCGGTGAAGCACATGGCAAGCCGGCTTTCCAATCGTGGCTTTGCGGTTGTGGCACTGTCGGGCGAATTGAGCCAGGCCGAACGCAACAATGCGCTTCAGGCAATGCGCGATGGCCGCGCCCGCGTCTGCGTTGCAACCGACGTTGCCGCGCGCGGTATCGATCTGCCCAATCTCGACCTCGTCATCCACGCCGATCTGCCGAACAATCCTGAAACGATGCTGCACCGTTCGGGCCGCACCGGCCGCGCCGGTCGCAAGGGCACCTGCGTGCTGGTCGTGCCGTTCTCGCGCCGCCGCACGGCCGAGCGCCTTCTGCACATGGCGAAGCTCGATGCGCAGACGGTCCCTGCGCCAAGCATTGCTGCGGTGCAGGGCAAGACCAATGAACGCATCCTGAATGCCGAAGTCTTCAACCAGCCGGTCGAAGAAGAATATCAGGATCTCCTGAAGGCGCTGACCGAGCGTTATACCCCCGAACAGATTGCAAGCGCTTTCCTCAACCGCGAAGTGGCTTCCTACCCGGCGGCCGAAGAAGTTTCCGACGCGCCGGTGCATCCGGTTGGCGGCAAGAAGCCCCGGGATCGTTTTGAAAAAGGCGAGCGTTCTGACCGTGGTGACCGCTTCGAGCGTCGTGATCGCGGCGAACCGGGCGAACGTTTCGACCGCAACGCACAGTTTGACGGCGTGTGGTTCTCGGTTTCTGCCGGTCGCAAGCATCGTGCCGATCCGAAATGGCTGCTTCCGCTAATCTGCAAGGCGGGCGATGTTTCCAAGCGCGATGTCGGCTCGATCAAGATTTTCGACAATGAAACCCGCTTTGAAATCACGGCCTCGAAGGCTGACGAGTTCCGCCGTTCGGTCGAAGAACGCGGCACCGGCGAAAAGGGTCTCGTGATCCGCACCGCTGTTGCAGGTGCAGGCGGCGACGCTGCCCCGCGCGAAGGCAAGGGCGGTTTCAAGCCGCGCGGCGACAAGTTCAAGGAAGGCGGCTTCCGCGACGGCTACAAGAGCGACGGCTACAAAGGCGACCGCTCGAAGGGCGACATGTGGGACAAGCCGCGCGATTTCTCCCGTGGAGACGACTTCAAGAAAGACGGCTTCAAAAAGGGCGGTAAAAAGCCCGAAGGCGGCGGTTACAACAAGAAGCGCCGCGGCGAATAAAAATCTGAAATGAGAAAAGCCCCGGATTTCCGGGGCTTTCTCTATCAAACGTCCAGATTGGCGACGCTCAGCGCGTTTTCCTGGATGAACTCGCGGCGCGGCTCCACCTCGTCGCCCATCAGGCGCGAGAACAAGGAATCCGCGTCGGTCGCATCCGTCACCTTGACCTGCAGCAGCGAACGCACATTCGGGTCAAGCGTGGTTTCCCAAAGCTGTTCGGCGTTCATTTCGCCCAGGCCTTTGTAGCGCTGCAAAGTCAGGCCCTTGCGGCCCGTCGCGAAGATCGCATCGAGCAGGGCCATCGGACCGGAAAGCGTTTCCACCTTGTCCTTGCGGCGCAGCACCGGCGGTTCGGCAAATACCTCCGAGAGGCGCGCCGCCACACGGTCGATCTGGCGGGCATCGGCAGAACCGAGCAGCGCCATGTCGAGAACGGCAATGTCCTTCACGCCGCGCACCATGCGCTCGAAGCGGTAGCCACCATCTTCCGTCACATAGGCCGTCCAGCCACGCTCGGTTTCTTCCGAGATCATGTCGAGACGCTTTGCAACAATATCGGCGGAAGCTTGCGCGGTCGCATTGTCTTTGGAGGCATCCGGATTGAGCAGTCCGGCAATGGCCGCCTGTTCCACCACACGGCGGTCATAGCGCGTGTGAAGGCCGCCCAGAAGCTGACGCATGGTGCGTGCATCTTCCACCACCGAACGCAGGTCCGGCCCGGCGCGAACTTCGCCGCTTGCCATTTCCAGCGTGGCTTCTTCAAGCCCTGTCTCGATGAGGAAATCTTCGAAGGCCGCTTCGTTCTTGATGTATTGCGAGGACTTGCCGCGCGACACCTTATAGAGCGGTGGCTGGGCGATATAGATATGGCCGCGCTCGATCAGTTCCGGCATCTGGCGGAAGAAGAAAGTCAACAGCAATGTGCGGATATGCGCGCCGTCGACGTCAGCATCGGTCATGATGATGATCTTGTGATAGCGCAGCTTGTCCGGGTTGAAACCGTGCGTTTCATCCTTGCCGATCGACGTGCCAAGCGCAGTAATCAGCGTGCCGACCTGATCGGACGAGATCATGCGGTCGAAGCGGACGCGTTCCACGTTGAGTATCTTGCCGCGCAGCGGCAGGATGGCCTGGTTCTGGCGCGAACGGCCGCTCTTGGCGGAACCGCCTGCCGAGTCACCCTCGACGATGAAGATTTCAGACTTGGCCGGATCGCGTTCCTGACAGTCGGCAAGCTTGCCCGGAAGCGATGTCACGCTGAGATTGCTCTTGCGGGTGATGTCGCGGGCCTTGCGGGCGGCTTCACGGGCAGCGGCTGCCTGGATGACCTTCTCGACCACGGCCTTGCCGCCTGCCGGATGTTCTTCCAGCCATGTCGAAAGCGCTTCGTTGACGAGGCTTTCCACGACCGGGCGAACTTCCGAGGAAACCAGCTTGTCCTTGGTCTGCGACGAGAATTTCGGATCGGGAACCTTGACTGAAAGAACCGCAGTCAGGCCTTCGCGGCAGTCGTCACCGGTAAGCGTGACCTTTTCTTTCTTGGTCATGCCCGAAGCATCGGCATAGCCCGTCACCTGACGGGTCAGCGCGCCGCGGAAACCGGCCAGATGCGTGCCGCCATCCCGCTGCGGAATGTTGTTGGTGAAGCACAGCACCTTCTCATGGTAGGAATCGTTCCACCACATGGCGACTTCGACTGTCATGCCGTCTTTTTCGCTGCGGATATAGATCGGCTCTTCCAGAAGCGGCTTCTTGCTCTGATCGATATATTTCACGAATTCGACAAGCCCGCCGTCATAGTGCAGCTCGTGTTCCACAAGATCGGCGTGGCGGCGGTCGGCAAGCTTGATGCGCACACCGGAATTGAGGAAGGCGAGTTCGCGCAGGCGACGCTCCAGCGTATCGAAATCGAATTCGACCATCGAGAAGGTTTCAGGCGAAGGCAGGAAGCTGACTTCCGTGCCGGTTTCACCGCCCGCATCACCCGTCACGACAAGCGGTGCATCGGCAACGCCATGCGTAAAGCTCATCTCGTGAATCTTGCCGGCGCGACGGATCTTCAGTTTCAGCCAAATCGACAGCGCGTTCACAACAGACACGCCGACGCCGTGCAGACCACCGGAAACCTTGTAGGAATTCTGGTCGAACTTGCCGCCGGCGTGAAGCTGGGTCATGATGACCTCGGCTGCCGAAACGCCTTCTTCCTTATGGATATCGGTCGGGATGCCGCGGCCATTGTCGGTCACGGTGCAGGACCCGTCCGGGTTGAGAGTGACGGTCACAAGCGTGGCATGTCCTGCCAGCGCTTCGTCGATCGCATTGTCCACGACCTCGTAGACCATATGATGCAGGCCGGAGCCGTCATCCGTGTCGCCGATATACATGCCGGGGCGCTTGCGAACGGCATCCAGACCTTTCAGAACACGAATGGAATCCGCGCCATATTCGGCGGGGGCTTCGGAATTCATCTCGGGCATCTCGCTCATGAAAATCTTTCGAAAAACGCGCTGCGAATGCAGCTTCAAAGATATGTCGAATCACGCGACAAACATGGCTTTAATATAGGTGCTAACGGCCATTTTTCCAAATTCTGGCGGTAAATTTGCCGGGGATTCCGGCAGTCTGTCCATATGAGGGCGATCCGGCTGCCGTTCGGCTTCTGGAACCGCCACAATTGACGCTTATATCTGGTCTGACGGGGGCGTTCTCGACCTGTTTAAAGCATGATCCGACCGGATTGTGCCTAAAGTGAAGCTGGAGCGGCGATCTGATCCAGTCAGATCGAAACGCTCCATGACGAAAGGAACGCTTGATGGAAATTGCGAATGTGAGCGACCGATCGGGACCATTCGTGCCGCCTGCACCGCGTCCACGGGAAAAGCCCGTGGGGCGTTTCGAGATGATGCGGGTCGTCTATAAAAACCCGCTCGAGCTTTGGGGCGAGCCTTCCTATAACGAGCGCTGGATTTCCGTCAGCTGGTTCGGCATGAAGACCATCATTGCCAACGATCCGGGGCTGATCCGTCATGTGCTGGTCGACAATGCCGCCAATTATCCCATGTCCGCCATCCGCCAGCGCGTGCTGCGTCCGCTGCTGCGCGATGGTCTGCTGACGGCCGAGGGGCAGGTGTGGAAGCGGTCGCGAAAGGCCATGGCTCCCGTTTTCACGCCGCGCCATATCGGGGGTTTTGCCGAGACCATGCGTGACCGGTCGCTTCGTTTCGCCGAGCGATACAAGACGCCCGGCACGATTACCGATGTCGCGCATGACATGACGCTCCTGACCTACGACATTCTCGCCGAAACCCTGTTTTCGGGCGAGATCGCGGGCGATCCCAATGATTTCGCCCATCAGATCGACAGGCTGTTCGAAACCATGGGCCGGGTTGATCCGTTCGATCTTCTGGGGCTGCCCGACTGGCTGCCGCGCTTCACGCGCCTGCGCGGACAGCAATCGCTGGGCTTTTTCCGCGAGCTGGTTTCAAACACCATCGCGCTGCGCAAAGCCCGCATGGACAGGGGCGAGGACGTGCCGAGCGACTTTCTTACCCTGCTTTTGCGCGCCGAAGGACCAGATGGCTTGAGCCGCTCCGAGATCGAGGACAACATCATCACCTTCATTGGCGCTGGCCATGAGACCACCGCCCGCGCACTGGGCTGGACGCTTTATCTGCTCGCCAAGGCGCCCCGCGAGCGCGAACGCATCGAGACGGAAATCGACGGCTTTTTTGCACGGGGCGGGCGTGATCTGCCGCCGCAGGACTGGCTGACGTCTCTGCCTTTCACGCGCGCGGCCTTCGAGGAGGCGATGCGGCTTTATCCGCCCGCTCCCTCGATCAATCGCGAAGCCGCGACCGACGATACATATGACGATCTGAAAATCCCGAAGGGCGCAACCGTGCTGGTCATGCCATGGGTCATTCACCGCCACAGGCTCTACTGGGATCAGCCGGATGCCTTCATGCCGGAACGCTTCTGGCCCGAAAACCGCGAGAGGCTAGACCGCTTTCAATATCTGCCGTTCGGGGCGGGCCCGCGCGTCTGCATAGGCGCGAGCTTTGCCTTGCAGGAGGCGGTGATTGCACTTGCCGTCCTGCTCGACCGCCGTCGTTTCGACGTGCTCGAAACCACAAGGCCTTGGCCGGTGCAAAAACTCACCACCCAGCCGCAAGGCGGCCTGCCGATGAAGGTTTTGAAACGCTGATCAGCGCTTCAGACGCTCCGCGTGCCAGCGCAGGTGATCGCCCATGAAGGTGGAGATGAAGAAATAGGAATGGTCATAGCCTTCACGCATGTTGAGCGTGAGGGGAATGCCGGCTTTCCTGCAAGCTTCTTCCAAAAGCCATGGACGCAATCCTTCATCGAGAAAGCCGTCTGCTGTGCCCTGGTCGACCAGAAATTCCGTGAAGCGGTAACCATCCTCGATAAGCAGCGTGGCATCATAGCTACGCCAGGCCCGCTCTTCTGAGCCGAGATATTTTTCCAGCGCCGGTCTGGACCAGCCCGCCGTCGAAGGCTGAACGATGGGCGCGAAGGCCGAGGCCGACTTGAAGCGGTCCGGGTTTTTAAGTGCGATGGTCAGCGCGCCATGGCCGCCCATGGAATGACCGGTGATCGCCTGCCGCGCCATGTCGAGCGGAAATTCGCGCGCCACCAGATCGGTCAGCTCTTGCGTGATGTAGCTGTACATCTGATAGTTTTTGGCAAAAGGCTCCTGCGTCGCATCGACGTAGAACCCGGCCCCCTTGCCGAATTGCCAGTTGTCCGGTTCATCGGGAACGTCGTCTCCGCGCGGGCTCGTATCGGGGCAAATGACGGCAATTCCCAATTCTGCGGCCATTTGCCGATATTCACCCTTGTCCATCACGTTCTGATGCGTGCAGGTGAGGCCCGACAGATACCATAGGACCGGCACCGGTCCATCCTTGGCCTGCGGCGGCAAAAAAACGGCGAAGGTCATGTCGCACTGGTTTGTCGCGCTCTTGTGGCGATAAACGCCCTGCGTTCCACCAAAGCTCTTTGCGGTTGAAATGGTTTCCATGGAAAATTCCCGGTATTGTTCAGCTTCCGAGCGCCACCGCAACATTGACGGAAGCGGCGACCAGAACGGTGTTGAAGAAGAAGGAGACGATGCTGTGCAGCAGTGTGATCCTGCGCATGGCAGGCGTTGTCACGCTGGTGTCGGACGTTTGCGCCGTCATGCCGATCACATAGGCAAAATAGGCAAAATCCCAGCCGGAAGGTTCCGGTGTGCCGGGAAACTCGAAACCGCCACGATGGCGGCTGGCATGGCTGCTGTCGTTGCCGGCAGGTTCGCCGGGTTGCCAGTAAGCATGCGCGTAATGCAGTGCCGCCATCATGTGGATGGTAAACCAGCCGAGCGGCACCGAGGCGAGCGTCATCACCAGCGAGAAGGCATCGGCCTGTGGCTGCCGGTTGATCAGGATGAACAGCGAGACGACCGCGACGAGCACGGTCGCGAAGGTCACAAGAAAGATGATCCAGACCGGTTCATCGGCGCTGGCGGCGTGTTTTTTCAGCTGTGCTGCGGTGAGTTTTGGCAGCGCAAAGAGCGTCAGCGCGAGATAGAACACGAAGAAGCAGTTGGCCCCGATGACGGGGGCTAGTTCCCTGTCGACAAGCCACGCAATGATGAAAGCTGCAACGCCGCCCAGGGCAGCAAGATAGAACGACATATGGCGGCGCAGCAGAAACATCAGGCAAGCGTTTCCCTTGGTTCTAAACGCATATCGACATGTGGAATGCCGTCTTCGAGATATTCGTCGGAAATCGCCTCGAAGCCGAACGAGCCATAGAATTGCTGCAAATGGCTTTGTCCGCCAAGCTCGATCGCCGTACCCGGAAAACGGGCCTGCACAAATTCGATGGCCTCTTTCATCAGACGCTGGCCGAGCTTGTAGCCCCGGTAATCCGGCGCCACGACGACGCGTCCGATCTTCACCGGCTTGCCATCCTGTTCCGGCGGCAGAACCCGCAGCGACGCTGCAAGCTCTTCCCCGTCGAGAATGCGCAGGTGAAACGCCTCGAAATCCTTGCCGTCGATCTCCGGATAGGGACATTTCTGTTCGACCACGAAGACATCCACGCGCAGCTTCAGCATCGCATAAAGTGCGCGCGGGGTCAGGTTATCGATTTGGTCCCACCGGGAAACGAGAAGCTTTTCAGCCATCAGTAGACAACCACCGAACGGATGGACTTGCCTTCATGCATGAGATCGAAGGCAGTGTTGATTTCATCGAGCGGCATGGTGTGGGTGATAAGATCGTCGATATTGATCTTGCCCTCCATGTACCAGTCGACGATCTTCGGCACGTCGGTGCGACCGCGCGCGCCGCCGAAGGCGGTGCCTTTCCAGACGCGTCCCGTCACAAGCTGGAACGGACGCGTGGCGATTTCCTTGCCCGCTTCGGCCACGCCGATGATGATCGATTCACCCCAGCCGCGATGGCAGCATTCCAGCGCCTGACGCATGACATCCGTATTGCCGGTTGCGTCGAAGGAATAGTCAGCGCCGCCGTCGGTCAGGTCCTGAATGGCCTGCACCACCTTGTCATTGCCGATCTCGCGCGGGTTGATGAAGTCGGTCATGCCGAATTTCTTCGCCATTTCGACCTTGGCCGGATTGATGTCGACGCCGATGATCTTGTCGGCGCCCACCATGCGGGCACCCTGAATGACATTGAGGCCGATGCCGCCGAGACCGAACACGACGACATTGGAGCCGGGGCGAACCTTTGCGGTATAGATCACCGCGCCAATGCCGGTGGTGACGCCGCAGCCGATATAGCAGATCTTGTCGAAGGGCGCGTCTTCACGCACCTTCGCAACCGCGATCTCCGGCAGAACGGTGAAATTGGAGAAGGTGGAGCAGCCCATATAGTGGAACACTTCGCCGCCATCGCAGGAAAAGCGCGTGGTCTTGTCGGGCATGAGGCCCTGACCTTGCGTGGCGCGGATAGACGTGCAGAGGTTCGAGCGCTGCGACAGGCAGGTCTTGCACTGGCGGCATTCCGGCGTGTAGAGCGGAATGACGTGATCGCCCGGCTTGACCGAGGTCACGCCCGCGCCCACTTCGCGCACGATGCCCGCGCCTTCATGGCCAAGAATGGCGGGGAATTTGCCCTCGGAATCGAGGCCCGACAGCGTGTAGGCATCGGTATGGCAAACGCCTGTCGCCATGATTTCGACCAGCACTTCGCCAGCCCGTGGACCACCGATTTCGACTGTTTCGATCGTGAGCGGCTTCTTCGCTTCCCAGGCGACGGCTGCGCGTGATTTCATGGCGATGTTTCCCTTCCAGTTGTGTGTTGCGCGCCTATTTCAGATAGGTGCGCAAAATCCGCATGATTTCGTCGATTTGCGTATCGGGATCGGCACTGGCTTCATGGCCGAACGTCTCGCGGAAATGACTTTCCAGCACTTCCGCCATCAGTCCGTTGGCCGCGCCTCGCAACGCCGCGATCTGCTGCAGCAGCGCCGCGCATTCCGTGCCAGCCTCTACCGCGCGCTCCAGCGCTTCGGCCTGTCCGCGAATGCGGCGCAGACGCGTCAGGGCGCGCTTCTTGTCTTCCGGTGAATGCGGCATGGAATCTCCCGATTTCAACGAAATCTATATACTCCGGGGGAGTACGTCAATCACTGTTCGCCAGCCGCAGGTGCAGAAGCGGATAAGGGCGTCCCTGATCGTCTGTTTCGGAACGCCCGGTTTCGACAAATCCCATATGCCGGTAAAAGCCGACGCCTTGCAGGTTCTGCTCGTTCACATCGACGGTCAGAGGATTGCCGACAGCTTTTGCATGGGCGATCATCAGTTTGCCGATGCCTTTGCCGCGCTGGTCGGGGGCGATGAACAGGCTGTCGATATGATGATCGCTCATGCCCATGAAGCCGACCGGCTTGCCGGCATCTTCAATAAGCCAGACTTCGACATTCGGCAGATATTGCTCGGCCACGAGCTTTTCGATTTCCAGGAAATCATCGCGGCTAAGGAAGTCATGCGTGGCGAGCACGCTGGCGCGCCAGATTTCGGTCAGCGCAGGCGCGTCGCTGCTGCTCGATTTTCGAATATGGATCATGTGCGCTGCTTGTGTGATAAGCACGAAAGCGAAAGCCTTATCTGACGGAAACTAATTTGACGAGCCTGCCCGATCTTCCTGTGACCCAGATTCTGCCTCGACTGGATGAGGCATTGGCGCATCATGCGAGCGCAGTCCTTGTCGCGCCGCCCGGTGCAGGCAAGACGACACTGGTGCCTGTTCATATGCTGAATGCCGCCTGGCGCAAGGACGGCATGATCGTGCTGCTTGAGCCGCGCCGTCTGGCGGCACGCGCCGCCGCGCGCCGCATGGCGCAGCTCCTTGGCGAGGAGCCGGGCGAAACAGTGGGCTACCGGATGCGCCTTGAAAGCAAGGTGTCGGACAAAACCAGAATTCTCGTCGTCACCGAGGGCGTCTTCGCCCGCATGATTCTTGATGATCCGGATTTGACGGGGGTTGCAGCGGTTCTGTTTGATGAATTCCACGAACGCAGCCTTGATGCGGATTTTGGTCTGGCGCTGGCGCTCGATGTGCAGGCGGCGCTTCGCGACGATCTCAAAATCCTCGTCATGTCGGCGACGCTCGATGGCGCTCGAGTGGCATCGCTTCTTGGCGATGCACCGGTGATCGAGAGCGAAGGCCGCGCTTTTCCCGTCGATATCCGCTATCGCGACCGCAAGGCCGATGAACGGATCGAAGACGTGATGGCGCGGGCGATCCGCGATGCGCTGGCCGAAGAGACAGGCAGCATTCTGGCTTTCCTGCCGGGGCAGGGCGAGATTGAACGCACCGCACGGCTTCTGGACGACCGGCTCCCGGCCAACGTGCTGCTTGCGCCGCTTTATGGCGCCATGGAAGGCGTTGCACAGGATGCGGCGATCAAACCTGCACCGGCTGGTCATCGCAAGGTCGTTCTGGCGACTTCGATTGCCGAAACTTCCATCACGATCGATGGGGTGCGCGTGGTGATCGATAGCGGCCTTGCCCGCCTGCCGAAATATGAACCGGCTACGGGCATGACGCGCCTTGAAACCGTGCGCACTTCACGCGCAAGCGCCGATCAGCGGGCAGGGCGCGCCGGGCGTACCGAACCGGGCATCGCCATCCGTCTCTGGCATCAGGGACAGACGGCAGCGCTCCCTCCTTTCTCTCCGCCGGAAATTCTGGAAGCTGATTTGTCCGGGCTGGTGCTTGATGCGGCTGCATGGGGTGTGACCGATCCGGCGACGCTCAGTTTTCTCGATGTTCCGCCGGGGCCCGCCCTGAAAGAGGCTAAGGCTCTGCTGTTGCGGCTGGGCGCGCTGGATGAAGCGGGGCGCTTGACGCCGGATGGCGAAGCAATGCGTTCTCTGGCGCTGCCCGCGCGTCTGGCGCATATGGTTGCGGAGGCGGCCAAGCGGGGCGAGGCGCAAAAGGCGGCTGAACTTGCCGTGCTTTTGACCGAACGCGGCCTTGGCGGCAATGAAACCGACCTGGACACCCGTATGTCGCGTTTTCGCAATGACCGCTCGGACCGGGCGCAGCGCGCAAAAGGACTGGCAAGGCGGCTCGCCGCGAATGTCCCAAACAACGGTGAAACCGCAGGCTCAAGCATTGGACGAATGCTCATTGATGCTTATCCGGATCGCATCGCGAAGGCGCGTGGGGCGGCGGGGCAATTCCTGCTCGCCAATGGACGCGGCGGAGAGGTTGATCCCGCCATCAGCCTTAGCCGCGCGCCGTGGCTGGTGGTTGCCGATATGTCGGGCAAGGCAGGCCGCGCCCGCATTCTTTCTGCCGCGGAAGTCAGCGAAACAGAAATCCGCGCTGCCTTGGGCGGCAAAATCGAGAGTGGACGACAAGTTGTCTACGACCCGGAAAAGAATGCCTTGCGGGCGCGCGAAGCCGTGCGTATCGGCGCTATCGCTCTTTCCGAGAAGCCGCTTGCCGCTCCTTCAGGAACTGCTGCCGACGAAGGCGTGATTGCCGCCGTGCGTGAACATGGCCTTGATATTCTGCCATGGGGTAAGGAAGCCGACATCCTGCGCCGGCGGCTTGGCTGGCTTCACCGTGGTCTCGGTGATCCGTGGCCGGCTATGGATGATGAGCATCTTGTCGAAAGGCTGGAAGACTGGCTGCTGCCCTTCCTGACAGGTGAAGCACAGCTTGGCCGCATTCCGGGGCATGTGCTGAAAAACGGCCTGATGAGCCTCGTGCCATTCGATTTGCAGCGCAGCGTGGAGCAGCTTGCGCCAACGCATTTCGAAGTGCCGACCGGATCGAATATTCCGATCCGTTACGATACGGAGGAACCCGTCATAGCGGTCCGCGTGCAGGAACTGTTCGGTCTTGGCGTGCATCCGGCCATCGCCAACGGCAAGGTTCCGCTCCTGCTTGAACTTCTTTCTCCGGCTCACCGCCCGATTCAGATCACTCGCGATCTTCCCGGCTTCTGGAAGGGGTCATGGGCGGATGTGCGCTCCGACATGCGCGGGCGTTATCCGAAGCATGTCTGGCCGGAAGATCCGGCCAATGCGGAAGCGACCCGTCGCGCCAAGCCGCGCGGAACCTGAATCCGGCCTGCGACCGGATAACGCAGTTTCGCTTGCTTTCTGGTCCGGGCTTGCCTCATAAGGGCCTGACGAGGGACCCCATGCACGCAGAATTCGAGAATCGCGCTTCCAATCTTTCGCGCCGCCCGCGCCTCACCACGTTGGTCCGCGTTCGCTGGCTGGCAATTGCCGGACAGACCGCCGCAGTCATGTTCGTGGCGCTTTATCTGCAATTTGCGTTTGCAGTCGGCATCTGTTTTGCGCTGATCGCCTGTTCGGCCTGGCTCAACCTTTATCTTGCCTTCCGCTTTCCGACCAACCACCGGCTCAATCCGGCGGCGGCAAGTCTGGTTCTGGCATTCGACATTCTGCAACTGGCAGGCCTTCTCTATCTTACCGGCGGCCTGCAAAATCCGTTCGTCATCCTGATGATCGTGCCGGTCATCATCTCGGCGACATCGCTTTCTGCCCGCCACACGCTCGTGCTTGGCTTGCTGGTGGTTGCCTGTACATCGGTGCTCACCATCAGGCACGAACCGCTGCCCTGGTATCCGGGCGAAACGCTGAACCTGCCGTTCCTGTTCGTGATCGGCATCTGGTGCGCGATCATATCGGCGCTCGGGTTCACCGCGGTCTATGCCTATCGGATTGCCGAGGAAGCGCGCCAGCTGGGCGACGCATTGAGCGCTGCGGAACTTATTCTCCAGCGCGAACAGCATCTGTCGGCGCTGGATGGGCTGGCTGCTGCAGCGGCCCATGAACTGGGCACGCCGCTTGCGACCATTGCATTGGTGGTGAAGGAATTGCAGCGCGCCCACACCACCGATCCGGGCCTTGCCGAAGATATCGCGTTGCTGCATTCGCAGACCCAGCGATGCCGGGAAATTCTCAGGCGCCTGACCAGCCTTTCTTCCGAAGGCGAGGAACACATGTCGCGCCTGCCGCTCTCATCGCTCATCGAGGAGGTCATCGCGCCGCACCGCAACTTCGGTATCACCATCGACGTGCAAAAGATGGAAGGTCCGAAGCCGGAACCTGTCACCCGGCGCAACCCCGGGCTGCTCTATGGTCTGGGCAACCTGGTGGAGAATGCCGTCGATTTTGCGCGCGGGACGGTCAATGTCACCTGGGGCTGGACTGACGGCAATGTGAGCGTAACCATCCAGGATGACGGCGAGGGGTTCAAACCCGAAATCCTCGACCGGATCGGCGAACCCTATATGACAAGCCGCGACAATACCCGAAATGGCGGCGGTTTGGGCCTCGGCCTCTTCATCGCCAAAACCCTGCTGGAACGCTCGGGCGCGCACATCACCTTCCGCAATCGCAACAATCCGGGGCAGGGCGCGGAGGTAAAGGTGGTCTGGCCGCGTTCCGCATTTACGTCCGTCTGAAGGACGCTTGCGGGCACGTATTGGATATTCCTATCAAATCCTCGTGTCCGCATTTAAAAATAACATTTGAATACAAGGGCTTGCATTTGCCCAGTGCGGGGCCGCATGCTGAAATTGCTTCAACAATTCAGTGGCTATTTGACTTTTTGACGCAGGGGTATCAATAAGGAAAGAAAAATACAGGCAGGAAGCACCCGATGGACGACTTGAAGCAGGAAGACACCGAAGCCATAGGCAACGATCCGACCCTCCTTCTGGTTGATGACGACAAGCCCTTCTTGCAGCGCCTTGCCCGCGCCATGGAGAGCCGGGGTTTCCAGGTGACGACTGCGGAATCGGTTGAGGAAGGCATCGCCGCTGCCAAGGCAGCTGCACCGGCCTATGCGGTCGTGGACATGCGGCTCGGCGATGGCAATGGTCTCGACATCATCGAGGCGATTCGCTCGCGCCGCGCTGATACGCGCGCTATCGTTCTTACCGGCTACGGAAATATCGCAACCGCTGTGAATGCCGTTAAGCTTGGCGCCATCGACTATCTGTCGAAGCCCGCCGATGCCGATGAGGTGTTTGCAGCATTGACCCGCCGCCCCGGCGAAAAGGTTGCGCCGCCGGAAAATCCCATGTCCGCCGACCGGGTTCGCTGGGAGCACATCCAGCGGGTTTACGAAATGTGCGAGCGCAATGTCTCCGAAACCGCACGCCGTCTCAACATGCACCGCCGCACTTTGCAGCGCATTCTGGCCAAGCGCGCACCGCGTTAGAGCATAAAATAGAAGAACCTGGAGCGCCGATCTGGTCCAATCAGATCGGGACGCGCTCTAATTCCGGCTGTCAGATCAATCTATTTCGGTCTCGGGTACGTCGAGACCAGCCAGTTCGGCGATCGTCAGGCGGGCGGCACCCGCCCGCGCAAAGCGAAGCATCAGCGCTTTTCGCGTCGCACCGGGCAATTTGTGCTCCGGGGCATCGCGCATAATTTCCGCTCCATAGCCATCAGAGAGAATGAAGCCGCATTCCTGCGGAAAGATTTCGCTCGGCACTGCCGGGTGGGTGGCGAAGAACAGCCGGTCGCAATAGGCGCGATATTCGGGCCATTTGCGATCTGTCTTCCAGTCCTCGATGGACGATTTGATCTCCACGATCCAGATTTCGCCTTTGCGGCTGAGCGCAATCAGATCGGCGCGCCGGCCCGACGCCAGCGGCAGTTCGGGTAACGTGGCAAGTCCCATTTCCAGAAAAAGGCGCTGGACGCCCCGCCGCACAAGCATGGCGTTCTCAGACTGCCTGCCGTCGGAAAGTGGATGGGTCTGGTTGGGAATCACAATGGGCATGGGCGCATTTTGTGCCCGGTTTGAGAGCGAAACAATCGGAAATCAGCGGCATGCCGGGCGAAAACTGCGGCGGCTGCGCAAAACATGGCCAAAAAATGTCTTAATCAAGGAATTTTCAATTTACGGTTAACGTCTGGTTAACAATACTGCCCCATCTTCAACGACAACGAACGATTCGCATCTATCTCCGGCCCATCGCGGTCCCATTGACGGAATGAACCAATCTGGGGGAATGCATGAATTCTCGCGTCCTAAATCTGACGGCGGCTCTCTTTCTGGGCAGTGTGTTGGCTGGCTGCTCGACCGTAGGCGGCACATTTTATACCGCTTCCTATTCTTCGGTCACTGATGCCGGCTATGTCGTCCCGGCGATCCCGAGCGAAAAGATTCAACCGCAATATCGTCGCCAGATCGTCAAATATCCGACGGACGAAAAGCCGGGCACGATCATCGTCGATACGCGGGAAAAGTTCCTTTACCTCATCATGCCGGAAGGCAAGGCCATGCGCTATGGCATTGGCGTCGGGCGTGAAGGTTTTGAATGGTCCGGCACGGCGCGGGTCGCCATGAAGCGCGAATGGCCGACCTGGACACCGCCTTCCGCCATGATCAAGCGCCAGCCGGAACTTGCAAAATATCGCAATGGCATGGACCCCGGCCTGCGTAATCCGCTCGGCGCGCGCGCCCTTTATCTTTACAACAAGGGTGGTGACACGGGCTATCGTCTTCACGGAACGCCGGAATGGTGGTCCATCGGCAAGGCAATGTCTTCCGGCTGCATCCGTCTCATGAATCAGGACATCATGGATCTTTACGACCGCACCGAACAGGGCGCGAAGGTCATCGTAAAGCAATAAGCCCGGCGATACAGATATGAAAAAGGCCGCTTCAAGCGGCCTTTTTCATTTGCAATTTCAAACACATCAAATCTGTTCGACCTGCTGCACTTCCGGCACGAAATGGCGCAGGAGGTTCTGAATGCCGTGCTTCAGCGTTGCCGTCGATGACGGGCAGCCCGAGCAGGCGCCCTTCATGTTCAGGAATACGGTGCCGTTTTCAAAGCCACGGAACGTGATGTCGCCGCCATCCTGCGCAACGGCTGGACGAACGCGGGTTTCGATCAGTTCCTTGATGATTTCGACGGTTTCCGCATCGGCTTCATCGAAGAATTCTTCGTCGCCATGGGCAGCGGCGGCATCCGCATTGCTGTTGCCTGCCATTGCAGGCGCACCGGACATGAAATGTTCCATGATCGTGCCGAGAATGGCTGGCTTCAAGTGCTGCCACTCGCCATCATCCTTCGTCACGGTGATGAAATCATAGCCGAAGAAAACGCCGGTAACGCCCGGAACCGAAAAAAGCTTGGCTGCGAGCGGCGACGTGTTGCCGGCGGTGGAAGGATCGCGGAAATCGGCGGTGCCTTCCGGCATGACGACCTTGCCGGGAAGAAACTTCAGGGTCGCCGGGTTGGGCGTGGTTTCAGTCTGGATGAACATGCCAGTTGTCCCGCTTTCAGATTTTGGAACGATTCTCGTAAGCGCAGATCCATATGGACGCAAGTGCTGTCCCGACGCTGCGCGTATCAGTTGCCATCAATATAGGGTGATCACGTCACCGCATCAATGTCGTCGTCGCTCATACCTGCCGGAATGACCGTGACCGGGATCGGGAACTGCGAGCGGCTGGCAAGCGATTGCACCAGGGGGCCGGGGCCTTCCTTGCCCGAACCGGCAGCCAGAACCAGAATGGCGATATCCTGATCTTCCTCGATGAGGCTGATCAGCTCTGCGGCGGTTTCGCCCTCGCGGATGCTGATTTCCGGCTCGATCCCTTGATCCGTGCGCACGGTTGCCGCGAATTTTTCCAGCGCCGCCTGCGCGCGATCCTGTGCTTCTGCGCGCATGATTTCTCCGACGCCCAGAATTTGCTGGAAATCGGAGTCATCGATCACGAAAAGCAGAATGAGCGAGCCGCCCGTGTTTTTTGCACGGCGAGCGGCATAGGCAACGGCGCGCCCGCACTCGGGCGTCTCGTCGATGACGGCAAGAAACTTGCGGCGGTGACCGGCTTCCCGGCTAAGTCGTTTTGATACCATGGCCGCAATTTGCCATCGGGACCGGCCATCTGCAAGCTGACATTTGCAGGAGCTTGAGGATCGAAAGTCGATCTTCGAACGGAGAGGACGGCAGCAAAAAAGCTGCCGCCCGCTGGTCAATCGGGATTTAGTTCTGCAGCCAGCCGACGATGTCGCGGACATGACGCATGGTCTGTTCGGCGATCACGCCGGCCCGTTCGCCGCCATCGCGCAGAACGCTGTCGATGTAGGCCGGGTCAGCCACCAGCCGACGCATCTCATGGGTGATCGGCGAAAGCTTCGCGACCGCCAGATCGGCAAGCGATGCCTTGAATTCGGAGAACTGGCGTCCGCCGAATTCGTTGAGCACGTCTTCCTTCGATCGAGCGGAAAGTGCTGCATAGATGCCAACCAGATTATCCGCTTCCGGACGTCCGGCGAGGCCGTCGAGTTCCGTCGGCAGGCCATCCGAGTCGGTCTTTGCCTTGCGGATCTTCTTGGTGATGGTCTCTTCGTCGTCGATCAGGTTGATGCGCGACAGATCCGACGGATCGGACTTCGACATCTTCTTGGTGCCGTCGCGCAGCGACATAATCCGCATGGCTGGGCCGGAAATAACCGGCTCGGTGAGCGGGAAGAAGCCAGAGACCTGCTCGTCACCGACCTTCATATCCACACCGACCCCAAGCGAGGCGATACGGTCGGAATAGTCGTTGTTGAACTTCTGCGCGATATCGCGGGTCAGTTCCAGATGCTGCTTCTGGTCCTCGCCAACAGGGACGGCAGTGGCGCGGTAAAGCAGGATGTCGGCGGCCATAAGGCTCGGATAGGCGAACAGCCCGAGCGAAGCGTTTTCGCGGTCCTTGCCTGCCTTGTCCTTGAACTGGGTCATGCGGCTCATCCAGCCGATGCGCGCGACGCAGTTGAACACCCATGCCAGCTCCGCATGCTGCATGACGCGGCTCTGGTTGAAGACGATGCTCTTCTTCGGATCGACGCCAGCGGCGAGATAGGCAGCGGTCACTTCCCGGGTCGAGTTCGTCAACTCGGCTGGATCGGGTGAGATGGTCAGCGCATGCATATCAACGACGCAATAAATGCAGTCGTTGGAGTCCTGCATGTCTACCCACCGCTTGATTGCCCCGAGATAATTGCCGAGGTGAAGATTTCCGGTCGGTTGGGCGCCGGAGAAAACAAGCGGTTTGAACGTGCTCATGATCGTTTCCTAAAAAAGTTAGCCCCGCCGGTGGAGAGCGGGGATTTTGAATGCTGGTCTTTTCGCAGAGACGCAGTCGCCTTTCAAGCGCGAATTATTGCTCGCTTTCAGGCGCTTTCTTCGCCGCACCGCGCTTGATGTTGCGGCGGATCATCCCGGTATTGGCGCCGCCGAGACCAAAGGCAAAGCCAAAATAAACGACCATTGCGGCAACGACGATTGCGGTCACGGTTCCCGCCCGTACAACAAGCGGCGCAGCCGAGGAAAGCTCGTGGGCGAAGTAGCCGATGGCAAAATGGATGCCGACAGCCATGATCGCGGCAGCCACGAGAAGACGCGGGATGCGGGTGAGGAGTGGAATATCCTGCCCCCAATGGCCCCGCTTCACCAGTGTCGCAAAAAGCAGCACAGCATTGACCCACCCCGCGACGATTTCGGCGGTGGCGATGCCCGTCGGCCCGAAATGCGGGAAAAGCGAGATGGCAAGCGAGACATTCACCGCGACCGAAATGGCAGCGAAAATCATCGGCGTGCGGGTATCCTCGCGGGCAAAGAAGCCCGGAATGAACGCCTTTATCAGCACGAAAGCCGGCAGGCCTAGGCCATAGATTGCCAGAATATTGGAGACGACGAGCGTGGAATCCGGGCTGAACTTGCCGCGTTCGAACAAAAGCCGCACGATTGGCTCCGACATGACGAGGAGAGCGGCTGCGGCTGGCAGCGTGAGGAACAAGGTGAACTCGACCGAACGGTTTTGCAGGTTCGACGCTTCCTTCATGTGACCGCCACGCAATGCGCGTGACAGTTCCGGCAGAAGCACGGTCGCGACCGCGATGCCGACGACACCGAGTGGAAGCTGATAGATGCGGTCCGCATAAACGAGCGAGGAAACCGCGCCTTCCATGCCCGACGCGATATTGGTGTTGATGAGTAGGTTGATCTGCGTGATGCCGCCGGTAATGGCGGCAGGAAGCGCCAGCACCAGAAGCCGCCTGACATTGGGCGTGAGGCGCGGGCGGCGGAAACCGATCTTGATGCCTGCATTGCGCACGGCAATCCAGACAATGGCAAGCTGCACCAGACCCGCAGCCATGACGCCCCAGGAAAGGCCATATCCCACGGCCAGCGCATCATAGCCGCGCCACCAGGCCACGGCCAGGACGCCGATCAGGATGATGTTGAGAAAGACCGGGGCTATTGCCGCCGCGAAATAACGGTGCAGCGAATTCAGCATCCCGCCCATCATCGCGGCAAGCGACATGCAGGCAAGGTAGGGGAACATGATGACGGCGAGGTGCACCGTGTTCTCGAACTTCACCGGATCGTCCGTGAAGCCCGGCGCGATCACGGTTCGCACGATGAAGGGCATCGAAAGTTCCATCACGATGGTCAGGAACAGGAGCACGGTAAAGAGCACGCCGAACACTTCTTCGGAAAAGCGACGCGCGCCGTCCATGCCGTTCTTTTCGATTTCCTTGGCAAAAAGCGGCACGAAAGCGGAGTTGAAGGCGCCTTCGGCAAAAAGTCGTCGAAAGGTGTTCGGGAAACGGAAAGCGGCATTGAAGGCGTCGGCCACCGGACCTGTGCCGAGTGCCGCCGCCATGAACATCTCGCGGGTGAAGCCGAAAATCCGGCTCATCAGCGTTCCGGACGCGACCGTGGCGAACTTTTTGACCAAACTCATTTACTGAAAAACCTATGCTGCGGCCTGCGACGAGCGGCCGTTTGTCTTGCTGCCATTTTCCGCGCCCAGCACACCAAGCAGCTTGCGCCTGATATTGCCCTGACGGGTGGCATTTGAAATCTTGTGGCCCACTAGGTCGGTTACGTAAAAACTGTCAATCACCTTCTCGCCAAACGTGGTGATATGGGCAGAAGCAATATCCAAAGAAAGGTCGGAAATAAGGCCGGTCAACTCCGAAAGCAGGCCGGGGCGGTCCAGGCCTTCCACCTCGATGACGGTGAACTTGTTGGAGAACGTGTTGTTGATCTCGACACGCGGCTCCACCTTGAAAGCCTTGGCGGCCTTCTTCGGCTTGGTACGCTTGGCCAGAACGTCGGGCAAATGCGCCTTGCCGGACAGGACATCCTCGATAACCTTGCCGACGCGTTCAGCACGGCGGCGCTCGTCGTCGTCGGTGTCGAATTCGCGGCTGATGAGAATGGTATCGAGCGCCCGCCCGTCGCCGGTGGTGAAAATCTGCGCGTCGACGATGTTGGCCCCTGCCGCCGCGCAGGCGCCCGTGATGATCGACAGGAGGCGCGGATGGTCGGGCGCCAGCACCGTGATTTCGGTCACGGCCTCGAAGGTGTGTGGCTTCGCCATGGTGGCCAGCGCCCGCTCGTTGCGGTCGGCTTCGCGGATGAAATGAGCGTGCCGGACCTGATCTTCGAGGCTGACGGTCAGGAAATAGTTGGTGTAGTGGAGGGCCAGATAGGCATCGCGCTTGTCCTTGGGCCAGTCGGAAAGCCGTTCTGCCAGGGCCTCTCGCGCCTGATAGTCACGGTCGGCGCGGGACAGTTCCGAGAAACCGCCGGTCAGGACCAGCTCGGTTTCGTAGAAGAGCGTGCGCAGAAGCTGGCCCTTCCAGCCGTTCCATACACCGGGGCCGACCGCCTTGATGTCGCAGACGGTGAGGATCAGGAGAAGTTTCAACCGCTCCATCGTCTGCACTGTATCGGCGAAGTCGATGATGGTCTTGCGATCATTAAGGTCGCGCGATTGCGCCACCATGCTCATGGTCAGATGTTCCCGCACAAGCCATTCGACGGTTTCGGTTTCGGCGGGACTAAGACCGAAGCGGGGACCGAGCTTGCGGGCAATGCGCGCACCGGCAACCGAGTGGTCTTCCGGTCTCCCCTTGGCGATGTCGTGCAAGAGCAGGGCCACATAAAGCAGGTTGCGGTCGCGCTTCACCGTCGTGATGAGGTGGTTTGAAAGCGGATGTTCGTTTTCAAGCTCGCCATGCTCGATTTCCGACAGCACGGCGATGCAGCGCAGCAGATGCTCGTCCACCGTATAATGGTGGTACATGTTGAACTGCATCATGGCGACGATCTTGCCGAAGTCCGGAATGAACTTTCCGAGTACGCCGGATTCGTTCATGCGGCGCAGAATGAGTTCGGGATTGCGCGGCGAGGTCAGGACTTCGAGGAAAAGCCGGTTGGCTTCGGGATTTTCGCGCAGATCGGCGTTGATTAGTTTCAAAGAGCGGGTGAGGCTTTGCATCGCTTCTGGATGAAATTCCAGCCCGTGCTTGTCCGCCAGATGGAAGAGACGGATGATATTGACCGGGTCTTCCTTGAAAACATCGGGCCGCGCGATGTTGATGCGGTGATTTTCCGAAACGAAATCGCCGTCTGCGGAAAGCTTGCGCTTGCGCCGTGAAAAGGTGAGGAAGATGCGGTTGAAGCCCGGCACATGCTTGGCCTGCTGCTCCTCCAGCGCTGCGCTGATGATGCGGGTGAGATCGCCCACATCCTTCGCCACGAGGAAGTAATGCTTCATGAACCGTTCGACATAGTTCTGGCCGGGATGCGCCGTATAGCCAAGGCGCTGGGCGATTTCCGGCTGGATGTCGAAGGAAAGCCGCTCTTCTGCCTTAAGCGTCGCGAAGTGCATGTGGCACCGCACCGCCCAGAGAAAATCTTCCGCCTTGTTGAACAGTTTCAGTTCGGCCCGCGACAGAACACCGAGCTTGACCAGCTCTTCCTTCGTCTTGACGCGGTAAAAATACTTGGTGATCCAGAACAACGTATGCAGGTCGCGCTGCCCGCCCTTGCCTTCCTTGACGTTCGGCTCGACCAGATAGCGGGTTTCGCCTGCCTTGCGGTGGCGCTGGTCGCGCTCGGCAAGCTTGGCCTGAATGAATTCAGGTCCCGTATCCTTGACGATTTCCTCGTCGAAGCGGCCCACAAGCGATTTGAAGAGTTCACGATTGCCGGTGAGAAACCGCGCATCGAGAACTGCCGTGCGGATCGTCATGTCCTCGCGCGCCAGACGGATGCACTCATCGATGTTGCGCGTGGAATGCCCGACTTTCAGTCCCATATCCCACAGCATGTAGAGCATGTATTCGACCACCTGCTCGCCCCACGGGGTCTGCTTGTAGGGCAGCAGAAACAGAAGATCGATATCCGACCCTGGCGCCAGCCCGCCGCGCCCGTAGCCGCCCACCGCGACGATGGCCATATTTTCCGCCTTCGACGGATTGATCATCGGATAGGCTTTGGTGGTGGCGAATTCGAACAGCGCCTCGATCAGCGTGTCCATCAGAAAGGAAAGGCGTTTGGCGCAGAGCGTGCCGCCGCCGTCCTTCATCAACATGCCTTCCGCGTTGGCGCGGCCGCGCACCAGCGCGTCCTTCAAGGCCTGAAGCACCACTTTGCGCACGGTAGGGCTGGTGTAGTTTTCGTCCGTGGAATCCGCCAGTTCGTTGAGCTTGCGGCGCAGCGTCTCGGGATTGACGATCTCTTCCAGCTTAAGGTCGTGTGCGCTCATGCGGCATGTAGATCCGGTTTGCGGGGAAAGGATAGTGGACGATGGCCATCCTAGAGCATTTCCAGCAAAAGTGCGAAGCGGTTTTGCGTGTGGCAAATGCGACAAAACAAATACTTAGCGCGGTTCCGACGATTCCGTTTTAACCGGAACCGCTCTATAGCCGCTTTTATGGATGATGAATATCCAAAAGCAAAGGCCGGGGAG
Organism: Brucella sp. IR068; assembly: GCF_049065885.1. Taxonomy (NCBI): domain Bacteria; kingdom Pseudomonadati; phylum Pseudomonadota; class Alphaproteobacteria; order Hyphomicrobiales; family Brucellaceae; genus Brucella; species Brucella sp. IR068. Next base: position 79,002 of record NZ_JBAKHE010000003.1, read on the forward strand.
ACCCCGGCCTTCGTATTACCATTCGCTGATCTTTCAGTTCGTCGCATTATAGGCGGTGATTGCCGCCATGTTGACGATGTCGGAATCCTTCGCACCGATGGTGACGATCTGAGCAGGCTTGTCGAGGCCGACGAGCAGCGGGCCGATGATGGTTGCGCCACCCAGTTCCTGCAGCATGTCGGCGGCAATCGACGCAGAGTGATTGTCGGGTGTGACGATCACATTGGCCGGACCCGACAGGCGGATGAACGGATATTGTTCCATCAGCTTGGGGTTCAGCGCCACATCGGCACTCATTTCGCCGTCGAATTCGAAATCCACATGGCGCGTTGCAAGAATGCGGACGGCTTCCTGAATGCGGGCGGAACGTTCGCCGCCCATATGGCCGAAGGTCGAGAAGGCGGTGAGCGCCACGCGCGGTACATAACCCATGCGGCGCGCCATGCCCGCAGCTTCGACTGCGATATCGGCAAGCTCGGCTGCGGTCGGCATTTCATGGACGGCGGTATCGGCGATAAACACGGTGCGCCCACGGCAGAGCGCGATGGAAACACCAACCACGCGATGGCCCGGCTTGGAATCGATGACGCGGCGCACGTCGTCGAGACCTGTCGCATAATTGCGGGTCACGCCCGTCACCATGCCATCGGCATCGCCCAGCGCCACCATGCATGCCGCAAAATGATTGCGGTCATTATTGATGAGGCGGTGGCAATCGCGCGTCAGGTAGCCCTTGCGCTGCAGTTTCTCGTAGAGATAGTCGGCGTAAGCAGCATTGCGGCTCGACAGGCGCGCATTGATGATCTCGATACCCGGACGGTCGAGGTCGAGACCGGCAGCCTTCGCCGTATCCTGCACCCGTTCCTCGCGGCCCACCAGAATAGCGGTGCCGAGCCCCTGATTGACGTAGGAAACGGCGGCACGCATCACCTGTTCTTCCTCGCCTTCGGCAAAGACGATGCGCTTCGGCTGGCGGCGCACGCGTTCATAGATACCGCGAAGGGTCGAGGCGATCGGATCGCGACGGGCCGACAGTTCGCGCTTGTAGCCTTCGATGTCGGCAATGGCGCGTCCGGCAACGCCGGTTTCCATCGCGGCCTTGGCGACGGCGGCCGAGACGGATGCAAGCAGGCGCGGATCGAACGGGACCGGGATGATGTAGTTCGGGCCGAAGCGCGGGCGGCTCCCCTGATAGGCCGCGACAACATCGTCCGGCACGTCCTCACGGGCAAGTTCGGCCAGCGCGTTGACGGCGGCGATTTTCATCGCATCGTTGATGGTGGTCGCGCGCACGTCGAGCGCGCCGCGGAAGATGTAGGGGAAGCCGAGCACGTTGTTGACCTGGTTCGGATAATCCGAACGGCCAGTCGCAACGATGGCGTCGTCACGGATGCGCGCCACTTCTTCAGGCGTCACTTCCGGGTCGGGATTGGCCATGGCGAAGATGATCGGGTTCGGCGCCATGGAGCGCACCATGTCTTCCGTAAACGCGCCTTTGGCCGAAAGGCCGAACACCACATCCGCGCCATTCATGGCATCCGCCAGCGACCGCTTGTCGGTCTTTACCGCATGCGCCGATTTCCACTGGTTCATGCCCTCTTCGCGACCCTGCCAGACGACGCCCTTGGTGTCGCACAAGATGACGTTTTCTGAAGCAAAGCCCATGGCCTTGATGAGTTCTATACAGGCGATGCCGGCTGATCCCGCGCCATTGCAGACGAGCTTCGTCGTCTTCATGTCGCGACCCGTCAGATGCAGCGCATTGATGAGGCCGGCGGCGGCGATGATGGCCGTTCCATGCTGGTCATCGTGGAAAACCGGAATGTCCATCAATTCGCGCAGGCGGCTCTCGATGATGAAGCAGTCGGGCGCCTTGATGTCTTCCAGATTGATGCCGCCGAAGGACGGGCCGAGATAGCGCACCGCATTGATGAAAGCGTCGATATCGGTGGTGTCGACTTCAAGATCGATGGAGTCGACGTCGGCAAAGCGCTTGAACAGCACGGCCTTGCCTTCCATGACGGGCTTGGATGCGAGCGCGCCCAGATTGCCGAGGCCCAGAATGGCGGTGCCGTTCGAAATGACGGCGACCAGATTGCCCTTCGCCGTATAGTCATAGGCGCGGGCGGCGTCTTCGGCGATTGCCTTCACCGGCACGGCAACGCCCGGAGAATAGGCGAGCGACAGATCGCGCTGCGTGGTCATGGGCTTTGTGGGGTTGATCTCCAGCTTGCCCGGGCGACCCTGCGCGTGAAAGTCTAGCGCTTCCTTCTCACTGGCTGTGGGTGCGCGTTCTGATGTGTTGCCCTTCGGCGTCGAGGCTGGCATGTTCCCTCCGGTTTCATCTGCGGGAGAACCTCGATAGCGCCAGTCACGCATTGTGTAAACAGCGCTTGCGGGAATAGATATTCATCCAAAAACGATGGAATACGAAATTTTATGACCTTGGCATTGTTTGCCAGGCAATAAATGAAGGTTTACCGATGGAATCGAAGGCGAGCGAAAATATGTTGGAAGCGGAAGAAGATGCCGCCGAGGCAGCGCCCGTTCGCCTGACTCCCATGATGGAGCAATATATCGAGATCAAGGCCGCGAATGTCGATTCGCTGCTCTTTTATCGCATGGGCGATTTTTACGAATTGTTCTTCGATGACGCCGTGGAGGCATCTGCGGCGCTGGGCATTACGCTTACCAAGCGCGGCAAGCATCTGGGCGAGGATATTCCGATGTGCGGTGTGCCCGTCCATGCCGCCGACGATTATCTGCAAAAGCTGATCGCCAAGGGCTACCGGGTTGCGGTCTGCGAGCAGGTCGAAGACCCGGCGGAAGCGAAGAAGCGCGGCTCCAAGTCCGTGGTGAAGCGCGATGTGATCCGCCTCGTCACGCCCGGCACGCTGACTGAGGAAAAGCTGCTGGACCCAGCGCAAGCCAATTTCCTGATGGCGATGGGGCGCACGCGCGGCGATGGCGCATTGGCGCTTGCCTGGATCGATATTTCTACCGGCACCTTCCGCGTGGCTGAAACAACGCCCGATCGGCTTTTCGCCGATGTGATGCGGGTGGACCCGCGTGAGCTGGTGGTAGCCGATAGCGCCTTCCACGATGAGGAATTGCGCCCCGTCTTCGATCTGGTCGGCAAGGCGGTGACGCCGCAACCGGCGACACTTTTCGACAGCGCGGCTGCGGAAGCGCGTATCCAGCGCTATTTCAACGTCGCGACGCTGGATGGCTTCGGCCAGTTCAGCCGCTCCGAGCTGTCGGCGATTTCCGGTGCGATTGCCTATATCGAAAAGACGCAGATTTCCGAGCGTCCCCCCCTGATGCGGCCGGAACGCGAGCATGAGGGCGGCACGCTTTTCATCGACCCGGCCACACGCGCCAGCCTGGAGCTTGCCCGCACAATGTCGGGCAACCGCGACGGCAGCCTGTTGAAGGCAGTTGATCGCACGGTGACTGGCGGCGGGGCGCGGCTTCTCGCCGAGCGCCTGACCGCGCCGCTCACCAATCCGAAGGAAATTGCGCTGCGGCTTGATTCCGTTTCCTGGTTCCTGAGCGAGCCGTCGCTCTGCGAAGCCATGCGTGCGGAACTGAAAGGTGTGCCGGATATGCCGCGCGCTCTTTCGCGCCTTGCGGTCGGACGCGGCGGGCCGCGCGATCTGGGCAGCCTCGCGCGAGGTTTCGAGGCTGCGCACACGATTGCAAACCTGTTGGAAAGTGCGTTGCTGCCGGACGAACTGGCACATGCCCGCGATGCCGTCAGCGCCATGCCCGCCATCTTTACCGCGCATCTTGACCGCGCCCTGGCCGACGAATTGCCGCTTCTCAAACGCGACGGCGGTTTCGTTTGCGCAGGCTATAATGCCGAGCTTGATGAAATGCGGGCCTTGCGCGATCAGTCACGCCGGGTAATCGCCGGTCTCCAGGCTGATTATATAGAAGAGACCGGCATCAAGTCGCTCAAGATCAAGCACAACAATGTGCTTGGCTATTTCATCGAGGTGACGGCCAACAATGCCGGGGCGATGACGGATACGGATGAAGCCAAGGGCCGTTTCATCCACCGGCAGACCATGGCCAATGCGATGCGCTTTACCACGACCGAGCTGGCGGAACTGGAAAGCAAGATCGCCAATGCCGCAGACCGCGCCTTGTCCATCGAGCTTGCCGTGTTCGAGGAACTGACGGCGGAAGCCGTTTCCCATGCCGACAGCATCCGAGCGGCTGCATCGGCGCTTGCAGTCTTCGACGTTTCGGCAGCGCTCGCCGTGCTGGCGGATGAGCAGGGCTATTGCCGCCCGCAGGTCGATGACAGCCTGTCCTTCAATATCGTGGCAGGCCGTCATCCGGTGGTCGAACAGGCCCTGCGACGGCAGGCGGCCAATCCGTTCGTCGCCAATGATTGCGATCTCTCCCCGCAAAAGGATGGAGGAAACGGTGCGATCTGGCTTCTCACCGGCCCCAACATGGGCGGTAAGTCGACTTTCCTGCGCCAGAATGCCCTGATCGCTATTCTCGCGCAGATGGGTTCCTTCGTCCCTGCCGGGTCCGCGCAGATTGGTGTCGTGGATCGCCTGTTCAGCCGTGTCGGCGCTTCCGACGATCTGGCGCGCGGGCGTTCAACCTTCATGGTCGAAATGGTGGAAACGGCAGCGATCCTCAATCAGGCAGGCGAGCGTTCGCTGGTGATTCTTGACGAGATCGGGCGCGGTACGGCGACTTTCGACGGCCTTTCCATTGCCTGGGCTGCGGTCGAATATCTGCATGAGAAGAACCGCTGCCGTGCGCTGTTTGCCACGCATTTCCACGAAATGACGGCACTTTCGGAAAAGCTGGAGCGGCTTTCCAACGTCACCATGCGGGTGAAGGAATGGGACAATGATGTCGTCTTCCTGCATGAGGTGGCAAAGGGGGCTGCCGACCGTTCCTACGGCGTGCAGGTCGCGCGTCTTGCGGGTCTGCCCGAGGCGGTCGTCAATCGTGCGCGCGATGTTCTGCACCAGCTGGAAGCCGGTGAAACCTCCGGCAAGGCGGACAAGCTGATCGATGATCTGCCGCTGTTCTCCGTCGTATTGCAGCAGGAAAAGCCGAAGCCGCAGGTGCAAATGAAGGACAGCGAACTGGTGAAAGCCGTCTCTGCCATCAGCCCTGACGAACTGACGCCCCGTGAAGCGCTCGACCTGATTTATAAGTTGAAGGAACTGGCCGGAAAGGCGTGAGATTCTGGACCCTCGCCCTTCGAGGCTTCGCTATGCTCCGCACCTCAGGGTGAGGGCGTCGAGTTTTTCGGCGAGGGGTATCCAGATGATTTCCCCTCATCCTGAGGAGGCCCGTAGGGCCGTCTCGAAGGGCGAGGGGAAATATCTACAGACTAAACAAACCTATTCGCTTCAGCGCCGTAATAAGTAATGTAGCGGCTGGAGATGCGCTCAATTGGCAGGATGATGAACACATCGGTGGTGCCGAATGCTTCATCGATCACTGCACCATCCCCAATCATTGCGCCAAGGCGCAGATAGCCTTTCACCAGCGGCGGCATCGAGAAGAGTGCAACCTTGTTGTTGATGGCTTCCTTCGGCATCAGGTCCATGGCCTGATAGCGGTGCGGCAGGGCGCGCACGTCCCAGTCCGGAGTGGCCCGGCAGTTATGATGCAGGAACGACAGGCCGAGCGCATGCGCTGCAGGCACGGCCCCATGGAAGGAGGCGCAGCCGAACATCACATCGATGGAGTGGCGGCGGCAGTAGGCCCAGGCGCCTTGCCACAGCAGCTCGACGGTGCGCTTGGAGCGATATTCCGCCTTCACGCAGGAGCGACCCAGTTCCAGCAGACGAAGATTGGGGCGCGAAAGGGCCAGACGCTGCACGTCATATTCATCGGCGGAATAGAAGCCGAGCGCTTTGTCGGCTTGATCGCTGCGCATCAGACGATAGGTGCCGACAATCTGCTGGTGTTCCGGCACGGGCAGGGCGGTATCGTAAACAAGCAGATGATCGCAAATAGCGTCGAAGCGGTCGGCATCGCGAAGCTCCACAGCCTCGATGCTTTCGCGGCGCGCACCCATTTCGTCGAAGAAGACACGAAAGCGCAATTCCTGCGCGGCTTCCACGGCCTCAGGTGAATTGGCAAGCCGTACTTCCAGCGATCCGATGCGTCCCAGAACAATGGGATCGCCGCCGGACGCGAACAGCGCCTGTTGTGCTTCTAAGCCTGACATGACGGTATCATCAATGATTTGCTGGTCCATTCCAAGCAGTACTGTCATGATGATGGCTCCTGATTTGTCTATTCACGTATTCCTGAACGGCTTTCCCACCGATATTTCAGCAGGAACCATTCCAATCCATGTTCCGACAAGATTGCGTGGACACGACGTCCAGTTCGGCCGAAGCATTACAGATTCAGTGCTACGCGAGGATGACAGAAGCATGTCACCAATGTGTCAATTCAAGTGGATGGACCGTATCCTCTTCAAAAATCTTATAATTTCACGAGATTAAATTATGCGAAAGGCTGAAACCGATCAAGCTGCCTTGTCAGCGGGCGGCCCGCTCGCGACGCCAGCCGAGAAATTCTTCCAGAATAATGAGCCCAGCGCCGATGGTTATGAACGTGTCGGCGAGATTGAACACGGCGAATGACCATGTCGGCAGGTGGAACAGAATATAGTCCACGACATAGCCATGCATCACCCGGTCGATAAGATTGCCGATGGCCCCGCCGACGACAAGCGCAAAACCGTAACGCGCGAAAATGCGGTCCGGAGCGTTGGTCCACCACAGATAAAGCACGAACAGGATAACTGCGGCCGTGATCACGACCAGTCCCCAGTCGTGCAGCCAGGCCAGCATGGAAAAGGCGATGCCTTCATTGTGCGTGCGGAACAATGCGAGGAACGGCAGGAGATCGATCTGCTGCCCGTAGCCCATCCGTGTTTCCACCAGATGCTTGACGCCCTGATCGATCAGTATCGTGAGAATGACGACAAAAAGTGAGGACCAGACAGCGTGCCGCTTCATCCGGAAGCCCTTTCATCAAGCGTGAGCGCGTCGCGACGGATTTCGTAGAGCATCACGCCGGTGGCAATGGCAAGATTGAGAGAATCAGCACGTCCCGCCTGCGGGATGCGGGCAAGCTTGTCGCAGGCACCGGCAAGGCTTTCCGGCAGGCCCTGCTGCTCATTGCCCATCATCAGCACGACCGGCTTGTTGGCATAGGGAATGGTGCGATAGTCGACCGCGCCTTTCAGATGCGTGCCGACGACGAGACCGGACACGCCTTTGCGCCAGTTGAGGAAATCGGCTTCGCTCACCTTATAGAGCGGCATGGAAAAGACCGAGCCCATGGTGGCGCGCACGGTTTCCAGCGAATAGGGATCGGTCGTGTCGCCGATCAGAATAACGCCCTTGGCGCCGACCGCATCCGCGGTGCGGATGACAGTACCAAGATTGCCCGGGTCACGCACGCGGTCGAGCGCGATATAGACGTCGTTGCCCTTCGGCTTGAGGCTTGCAAGCGGGCGGTACTGCTGCTCGAAGACGCCGACCACCATCTGCGGATTATCGCGGCGGGTAATGGCGGCCATGATCTTTTCGGTCACTTCCAGCACCAGTCCGCCCTTGGCGAAGGTGCGGGCGGCAACCTGCTCAACCATTTTGTTGCCCTTGCCGGATTTCGCAAAGACAAGCGTCTTGATGCGCCAGTCCTGTTCCAGCGCGTCGATGACAAGCTTCAGTCCTTCGGCCAGAAACACGCCCTGCTGGTCACGGAATTTTTTCAGCGCCAGCGAGCGCAGGTCCTTCACAATGGGATTGGTAAGGCTGGTGACTTCCTTGACCTGTCCGACTTTCGAATATTCGGCGCGTTGGCCTTTTGAGAAATCGTCGTCACGGCTCATTTTGCTACCCAGCGGCTGAACATGGATGTGGAAAGCGCGCGCCCTTTCGACTGGTCGGCGGAACGTTCACGCAGAATAAGTTCGCCCGATTCGACCGTGCCGCCAAGACCGGTGAAACGGTCGCGCATCAGCTCATGAATGGCGAAGAAAGAAGCCCGGATCGAATAGGCGGTCAGGATGACTGCAAGCGGCTTCGGCGTCAGGATGGACCGGCATGTATCGACCATTGCGGGCAGATGCTCGAACAATTGCCAGACCTCGCCGCTCGGTCCGCGCCCATAGGCAGGCGGATCAAGCAGGATGATGTCGTAGAAGCTGCCGCGCCGTTCCTCGCGAGCCACGAATTTCATCGCGTCTTCGCAGATCCAGCGGATTGGTTTATCGGAAAGCCCGGCCATTTCCTGGTTTTCACGCGCCCACAGGATCGCTTTCTTGGATGCGTCCACATGGGTCACTTCCGCACCGGCCCGTGCCGCCACCAGCGAGGCGACGCCCGTATAGCCAAAAAGATTGAGCACTTTCACGCTGCGCCCGGATTTTACGCCGTCCCGGATACGCCCATCCATATATGACCAGTGCGCGGCCTGTTCGGGGAACACGCCGACATGGCGGAATGAGGTGAAACGGCCATGAAAGGAAATGCCGTCGTGCTGCATCGGCCATGTTTCACCGAGCGGCAGTTTCGGAAATGCCCAGCGCCCCATGCCTTCCTCATCGGTATTGCCGGTGAAGACGGCATCCGCCTGATCCCACTCTTTCTGAGGCAGGTTCGGCAGCCAGATAGCCTGACCTTCCGGGCGGACAATCCGATAGGGGCCGTATTGCTCGAGCTTCAACCCATTGCCGCTGTCGAGAAGCGCATAATCGGGTGACGGTTCCGTTTCGAGGATGAGCGGGAGCTTTTCAGCCGGGCGGGCGCCGGCATAGGGCTTGATTTCGCGAAGCGGCGCGGCGGGTTTGTCGTCCGCAGGTCGGGGTGCAGCCTTGGCGAACTGGGGACGAGGCTTTTTGAAGGACGAGCCCTTATCGGACTTGCCTTCAAACCTGCTCTCAAGCTTGTTTTCCGGACGTGGCGCATCGTGTCTTGTGCGCTCGAAACCACGCTCCTGCTTGCCGCCCGACGGCTTTTTGCCTTTTCCCTTTGGCGCTTTCACCCGAAACTCCAATCATCATGATTGGGGTCTAGGTAGGATAAACAGGGCCGGTGTGGAAGGGGAAAACGACGTTCAACCGCGCACAAAGGATATTTCAGCAGTCGAAAACCCGGAAGTTTGCTTCCGGGTTCGAGAATAAAGGCCGTTTCAGGAATTCGCGACCGATATATTGCGCTTTTCGGCGGCTGTGCTGCGTTCAAGCAGGCGGGCCGCCTCCTGCTTGTACATCCGTTCCTTGCGCCGATGCTTGCCCTGCGTGAACCAGGTCACCAGGGAGCCGATGACGACACCGAGGAGAAGTGCTCCGAACAGCAACAGGAACAGCGGTGCTTGATAGGAGAGGGCCGGATTGCCCGGATTGAACGGATCGATCGTGAATTGCACCGACGCGCGATTGGCAACCGACAACGCAATCAGAACCACGGCGAGCGGTACAAGAACGATGATGGCGATGATGCGTTTTGCCGCCATAGCGTCTATCAGACTGCGCCGTTCAGACGGTCGCGCAGTTCCTTGCCGGTCTTGAAGAACGGAACCCACTTTTCTTCCACGTCCACCGTTTCGCCGGTACGCGGATTGCGCCCGCTGCGGGCAGGGCGGTTTTTCACGGAAAATGCGCCAAAGCCACGCAACTCCACGCGATTGCCTTCAGCAAGCGCGTTTGTGATCTCGTCGAATACCGCGCCGACGATGTTTTCGACATCGCGCTGGAAGAGATGCGGATTGCGGCTGGCGATAATCTGAACGAGTTCCGATTTGATCACGGCTTTAAACCCCTGTTCTTCTGTTTGTTTCGTCCGGTATCTGCCGGATATTGTGTGCGTTTGCCCGGACGGCGTCAATTCGCTTCAGGCGTACCGTCAACGTGCCAAACCGAAAGAAGTCCGTCAAGAAAGATGCGTTCCTTGGCAATCTGCTTCAACATGCCATCGGCTTCCTGCGGCACACCGATGAGGCGCGCACCGGCATGAATGATGAGGTCGCGCAGCGAAAATCCGGTATCGTCGTTGACCGGCTTCCATTCCAGACGAGGCAAATCCTTCGAGAGCCCCTTGCCTGCAAGCCAGGCAACGGCTTCCTCTTCACCGCCCAGCCCGTCGATCAGCTTCTTGTCCAGCGCCTGCCGTCCGGTGAAAACGGCGCCATTGGCGAGCGCCAGCGCCTGTTCATGCGTAAATGAACGGCGTTTTTCGACAATATCCACGAACCAGGCGTAGGAATCCATGATCATATTGCTGATCATTCCCTTGGCTTCGTCGCTGGCCGGGCTGAAATAGTTGGGTTCGGCCTTGAGCGGCGACGACTTGATGGTTTCGACTTTCACGCCGATCGTATCGAGAAGCTTCGAAAGGTCGGGATATTGAAACAGGACCCCGATGGAGCCGACGATGGATGTCTGCCGCGCGATGATATGATCGGATGCGCTGGCAATCATGTAGCCCGCGGACGCGGCGAGCGTGCCCACCTGGGTCACGACCGGCTTCTTCTCGGCAATCTTGCGCACGGCTTCAAAAATGGCTTCCCCGCCAACCGTCGTTCCGCCCGGCGAATCGAGGACCAGAATCACACCCTTGACGGCATCGTCACTGGCTATCTTGTCGAGGCGCTTCAGCAATTCCTCATTCTCGAAGATGGTGCCTTCGATGCGAACCTTGGCGATGTGCGGCTGGCTGAAATTGGTGCCGCGCATGGACCACGAAGCGAAACCGGCGATCAGGGCTGCGATCAGAAGCAGGAACGCTCCGCGCCAGACTGTCAGCTTTCTGCGCAATTTCCGGCGTTCGATGATTGCTTCGGCGTCTTGAGCCATTCCCGTCCATCCGTTCGTTCAAATAGCGTGGTTCGCGCTTGCAGTTCACCTTTTGCCTTGAATGAAGGCATGCGGCAAGTCTCTTCGAAAAATAGGACTGGCCGGAAATCGTCTGTTTCGCGAAATGCTTTCCTACCGGGATATATATATTGTCAGGGCGATGCCCGCGATTCCCGGTTTGTTGCCGGTTCAGCTTTCATGATGACGCCACACCCGGCTGTAGTTTGGCCCGGATTTGTGATATCAAAGAGTTGATTAGCATTCTATCAATCTCGGTAGAGTGCAAAATGGGATGAATTATCAAGCACATAAACCGTTCCTGCTGCCCTGTTGGGAGGCGGGTGCGGTGTTTTGTGCGGTATGAAGCTATTGAGCGACCGTCTATTTCACCCCAAATAAACCTTATTGAAATGAAAAAGCGCGACATAGGCGCGCCGATTATTGAATTCCAGGAAAGCATTGAGGAACTGAACGCAACATGACCGCCGACACGACACCCAGCCATGCGCCGCAGAACGTGACCTCCCAGGGTCGCGGCAAGGGCGGCATGCGCTTTGGGGCGTCGGAGAAGGCAGAGGCGCTCTTCCACGCGGCACAGCGCCATTCTGTCCGTGTTCGTGTCTTGAAGACCGCGCTGCCGGTGGCCGCTGTTATCGTGGCGGCCGTGTTCTCATGGTACACGTTTCTTGCGACGCCGAACACACCCATAAAGGTGGAAGTGAATAATGGCGGCGAAAGCGGTAAGCTTGTCATGACGAGCCCGCATCTCAATGGATACACCAAGGACAACCGCCCTTATTCGATGACCGCTGCCAAGGCGACGCAGGATGCGAAGAACAGCGGCGCGATTTCACTGGAAGGCATTTCCGCCGAATTGCCGGTTGGTGAAAAGGGCACGGCCAAGGTCGAGGCGACGTCGGGTGTTTACGACAATGCCAATGGGCGTTTGCAACTTGATAAGGACTTTACTGTTACCACGGATGATGGTTTGCGTGCGGTGATGCATTCTGCGGACGTAAATCTCAAGAGCGGGCAGATCACGACCGACAAGCCCGTCGACATCCGCAGCGGCAGCACGCATATTCTGGCGGACAGCATGCAGGTCAAGGACAACGGCAAGGTTCTGATTTTTGAGAACAAGGTTCGAATGACCGTTGACGGCAGCGTTGTTTCGCCCAACAAGGCTCCCTGAAAAGGAAGCCTGATTTGAGGACAGGCGAAGCGTTCGAACCGATTCATATCTGTGCGGGCGCTTGAGTACGTTGCGAAGCCGGTTTTCGGATTGAAATGTGCTCGAAAACAAATTGTTAGAGCGTGATTCTGATGCAATCGGAATACCACAGGCTCTAAACCGCTTTTTTGATCGCATTTTGCGATGCCGAATGTTCCCATTTGGACGCAAAGTGCTTAATGTTGCGTCTGACCGCATGTCGGCCCAGGAATGGTCGAATGCTTCGGGGAGCTGGTGATATATGGAACGCGAGACGGGCAAGATGAACAAGGGTACGATGGCCCGCACTTTGCGGATGGGATTTGCAGTTCTGGCGCTCGGCATGGTCGCGGCTCCGACAGCCTCTCTGGCGCAGGAAGGCGCGGCTGTGAACGGCCTGAAGCTTTCCAACAGCAAGGCTCCCGTAAAGATCGACGCCGACAAGCTTGAAATGCGCGACAAGGAAGGCGTTGCGGTCTTCACCGGCAATGTTGCCGTTTCGCAGGGCGATGCGCTGCTCAAGGCCGGCCAGATGACGGTCTATTACAACAAGGCCAAGAAGGACGGTGACGCTCAGGCGCCGGAACCGGCAAGTGCCGGCGTGGGTGGCCTCGATTCATCGAGCATCGATCACATCGACATTTCTGGAAAAGTCTATCTCAAGTCTGGCACCCAGGTCGCAACCGGCGATACGGGCCGCTATGATGCCAAAAACCAGGTGATGGTTCTCCAGGGCCAGAAGGTGGTGCTGACCGATGGCGACAATGTCGTGACCGGCTGCAAGCTGACCGCGCATCTCGATACGGGACGCGCCAATGTCGAAAGCTGCAAGGGGCAGTCCAAGGGTCGCGTATCGATCATCATGGCTCCGAAAGATCAACAGCAGGGCGGTGCTGCGCCCAAGCAGAACTGACCGGAGCAGGCGTGGGATTGTTCTGGAACAAGAAGGCCGACGGGTCGCAAGACGCATCGCAAAATGTGAACGCACCATCCGATGTTGCCGGAGCCATGCCCGGCCAGCCGGGTAAGTCGGCGCGTCTCAAGGGTACGCTGGTGGCACGCGGTCTCTGCAAGAGCTATCGCGGCCGTCAGGTCGTCAACGGCGTGTCGTTCGGCGTGCGGGCGGGTGAAGCCGTCGGTATTCTGGGGCCGAACGGTGCCGGCAAGACTACCTGTTTCTACATGGTGACCGGCCTTGTTCCGGCTGATGCGGGCTCCATCGAGATCGACGGTTTTGATGTCACATCGATGCCGATGTATCGCCGTTCGCGTCTTGGCATTGGCTATCTGCCGCAGGAAGCGTCCATTTTCCGGGGGCTTTCGGTGGAAAATAACATCAAGGCCGTGCTTGAAGTGGTGGAGAAGGATCGCTCCAAGCGCACATCCGAACTGGATGCGCTCCTGGAAGAATTTCACATCGCGCATTTGCGCAAGGCACCCGCCATTTCGCTTTCCGGCGGTGAACGCCGCCGTCTCGAAATTGCGCGTGCGCTTGCCTCGCGCCCGAATTTCATGCTGCTGGACGAGCCTTTTGCGGGTGTCGATCCGATTGCCGTTTCGGATATTCAGCAGCTTGTCCGCCATTTGACCAGCCGCGGCATCGGCGTCCTGATCACCGATCATAATGTGCGCGAAACGCTCGGCCTTATCGATCGCGCTTACATTATTCACGCCGGTCAGGTGCTGACGCATGGACGCCCTGCGGAAATCGTTGCCAACCCGGACGTGCGCAGGCTTTATCTCGGCGACCAGTTCACTCTCTAGAGCGCCCATCGGTCTGAACGAATTCAGGTCGGCGCTCCAAATTCCCATGTTGACGCATCATGATCTGGGAGCGCGCGAAACAGCGCGCCTCCACATTTGCCCATGCCTTCCGCGACTAATTTCCCCTTTTGCTTGAAAAACGCGCATTCTGAATTGACAAGCAAGGTTCATACCAGTTTTCATTCCGTTCGGCCTGAACATGCGGTCCGTGGAGGTCGGCAGGGGTAAACCGGGGAGAATAACGCGTCGCATGGCATTGTCGCCCAAGCTCGATTTCCGTCAGTCGCAATCGCTGGTAATGACTCCCCAGTTGATGCAGTCGATAAGACTGCTGCAAATGACGCATGTGGAACTGGAGCAGTTTCTCGACGCCGAAATCGAAAAAAATCCGCTTCTGGACCGAATCGAGGCAGCAAATGATGATTTTGCAGGCTCGGACTCCGTCCGCGACGATGGAGAGGCCGGTGAGGGAGAGATAGAGTCCCAAGCGTCGGAGGACGACTGGTTCAAGACGGAAGTCTCCGGCGATGCGGAGAGCCTTTCTTCCACCTTCGACAGTTCGCTTGAGAACATCTTTCCCGACGATCCGGGGCGCTCCGATGAGATCGGGCCTGACCTTGCCGCGCAATGGAAATCCGCCGGCGGCGACGGATATGTTTCAGCCAGCGCTTATGACATCGACCAGATCACGGCGAGCCGGGTTTCGCTGGGCGAGCATGTGGCGGAACAGATCGCGCTGACTTTTTCCGCAACGATGGACCGGTTCATCGCAACCGCGCTTGCCGACGCACTGGACGAGAGCGGCTATCTGCGTGTCGATATTGTGGGGCTCGCCCAGAACCTGGGGGTGGAAACGGTCGAAATCGAGCGGGTGCTCGGTGTAATGCAAACCTTTGATCCCCATGGCCTTTTCGCTCGTGACCTGCGCGAGTGCCTGGCGATACAGTTGCGCCTCAAGGATCGGTTCGATCCGGCGATGGAAGCTTTGATCGACAATCTCGATCTTCTGGCGCGGCGCGACTTCGCTACCCTCAAGAAAATCTGCGGCGTCGATCAGGCCGACATTATCGATATGCTGACCGAAATCCGCATGCTCGATCCAAAACCGGGCGCATTGTTCGAGATTTCGGTCGCCGATGCCATCGTGCCGGACGTGCTGGTGACGCCGTCGCGCGATGACGGCTGGGCTATCGAGTTGAATGCCGCAGCCATGCCGCGCCTCATCGTCAACAATGAATATTATGCCGAGGTGAACGCCTCGGTGAAAGCCGAGGAAAAGGCGTTTCTCTCGGACTGCATGCAGACTGCGAACTGGCTTGTGCGCAGCCTTGACCAGCGCGCCCGCACTATCCTGAAGGTCACGCAGGAAATCGTGCGGCAGCAGGACGGTTTTCTGCGTCACGGAGTGACCCATTTGAAGCCGCTCAACCTCCGTATTGTCGCGGATGCGGTCGGCATGCATGAATCCACCATCAGTCGGGTGACCGCGAACAAGTTCATGGCGTCGCCACGCGGCGTGTTTGAATTGCGCTATTTCTTCAATGCTTCCATCGCCTCCTCCGAGGGGGGCGACGCGCATTCATCCGAGAGTGTGCGTCATCGCATCCGCCAGATGATTGACGCCGAAAAGCCTGACGACGTGCTTTCCGATGACGCCATCGTGGATGCCCTCAAGAAGGACGGTGTGGATATAGCGCGAAGAACGGTCGCAAAATACCGGGAATCGATGAATATTGCCTCATCGGTACAACGTAGGCGGGAAAAGAAGGCGAGATTGTCGGCTTCCTGATCGTCCGCCAAGGCGGCCCCGAAATGTATTTCAAGCTTCGTTCTCCTGTGAAAACAGGGGAGGAACGCTCTAAAATTTTTGACTTGTCGCGCTGTTCATTCAGAAAAATTCGATCTCGATTTGTGAAAAGATCGATATTGCAGGGCGATCGACTGGCAAGAGGGCCAATTGACAAGCGCCATTTCAACCAATAGAAGCCCGGCTCGCGCTGCGGCCCGTAATTAAAGCCTCGGTTTTCCGGCTTTCACGACAGGCGGTCAGCGTGAACTGAGGCGCTGGTCCCTAATACGGCTTGTTACACGGAAGCCGCGTCAAAGCAGAATTGAAGCATATCTCCCGGATTGGCCGGTTTTCGGGAGAAAGCATGAGATTGACGTTTCCAGCATATGTTTCTGCGGGAAATGTCCGGGAATGCGTAATTTCTGGAAGAAATTGCGATTGTGCATATGTTTGAAGGAAGGACAATGCGGCGTTCCAAGGCATGTCACCCGAACGGGTGACGCTAACCGGGCGTTACGTAAGAGAAATGTGTGGCAACCACCCCCTCAAGGGCTTTTCCGGGAGCAGCCAGGACTTCGAAGGCTTTTCGGAAGGTGTTTCAACACCTCTGCGGAGAGTGCGCCTGAGAAGCTCGTCGGCATCATGGATCTGGTTGGAAAACGCACTGGATGAAAAGCATCTTTGATGCTGGTTCGCTTTGCGCTTCGCTCGCCTTGTGATTAGACTGGGTTCTGTGGTGTAACGCAAATGAGGTGTGCCAAATGACTCTGCGTGTATCTGGAAAGCATATGGACGTCGGTGAAGCTTTCACGACCCGGATCATTGATCGGGTTAACGAAGCGGTCGGCAAATATTTCGATCATGGCTTTTCCGGACAGGTTACGGTCACCAAGTCCGGTTCGCGTTTCAGTGCCGATTGCACCCTGCACCTCGATAGCGGTGCGACTCTGCAAAGCACTGGCGAGGCACAGGATCCGCAACTGGCTTTCGAAGCGGCTGCGGACAAGATCGAAACCCGCCTTCGCCGCTACAAGCGCCGTCTGAAATCGCGTCCTGCCACGCAGCCGGATGCGATCTATGATGACGTTGCATATCGTGTTATGGCACCCCTGCCGGAGGAAGAGGAGGATCTTCCGGCGGATTACGCGCCGACAATTGTTGCGGAATCGTCCGTCGCCCTGCGCACCATGTCGGTGGCGTCGGCGGTCGTGGAACTGGATCTGATCGAGAATCCGGTTCTGGTATTCCGCAATGCCGGCAATGATGAAGTTAATATCGTCTACCGTCGGGCGGACGGCAATATCGGCTGGGTCGATCCATCGATGGTCACCCGCCAGGCCGCGCCCCGCGCCTGACGGCAAACCTGAAGCGCACGCAGCGGACCGCGATCGGCGGCCGCGTGCGCTTCCCAAAACCGGGCTGAAAAGGCCTGATTGAAGAAGGAACGGAGAGAATGGATCTTAGTGATCTGATTCAGCCAGGGGCGATTATCCCTGCGCTGAAAGCCAGCTCCAAAAAGCAGCTTTTGCAGATTCTGTCTGAGAAGGCTGCGGAACTGACCGGTCTCCCTGAGCGCGAAGTTTTCGAAACAATTCTCCAGCGTGAACGCCTCGGTTCCACCGGGGTGGGCAATGGCGTTGCCATTCCGCACGGCAAGCTGGCGAACATCAACAAAATAGCCGGAATCTTCGCTCGTCTGGAAACCCCGGTCGATTTCGAGGCGCTGGACGATCAGCCTGTCGATCTTGTTTTTCTGCTTCTCGCGCCGGAAAATGCCGGCGCGGATCATCTGAAGGCTCTCTCGCGCATCGCCCGTATGCTGCGCGACGCCGATACTGTTGCGAAGTTGCGCGGCACGCATGACGCGCAGGCGCTTTATTCATTCCTGACCGCTCAGCCAGCGTCCAACGCGGCCTGAGTTCAAATAGTTTCTCGTAAACAAAACCGCCGTTCAGCTTGAACGGCGGTTTTGTTTGTCCGCTCGCAGAAACGATGTGCGGGAAGGCAGATGCCGCCAGCGACGCGATACCGGCGACGGCCGTTATCGCACCAAAGATCAGTGCAGCATCACGGTGCGCAGTTCGTGCTCCTGTGCGCCCTGCAGCGCGGTGGCGCGAACATCGGAAAGCACGATTGGCTCACCGCTGGCGCCAAAGAGCGCCCAGAGTTCCAGGCCCGGCTCGATCGGTGGGAGGGCAGGGAAGCTGCGGGCAAGGTCATCAGAACGGATCTTGCGCACATAGGCAACTTCACCTTCGCCGAGATGGGCGAATTCGTTTTCGGTGAATATCTGTCTGTTCATGGTCGTAGCCTCCATTTCGTCGGCATGTCATTTGCGACCATGCCGCTTCAGAGCTTCACATTTTCAATATAGCGGACTTGTGCTGAACAAAAACTGAACAGTTTCAGTCTTTCACCGCTATGTTGATTCGTTTGATCAGCCGCTCCGGTTCCGGGCGGTCGAGATCGATGGCCAAAAGGCCGTTTTTCAGATCGCAACCGAGAACCCGCATGCCGTCTGCCAGAACGAAAACGCGCTGGAACTGCCGGGCAGCGATGCCGCGATGCAGAAATTCCCGTTCGGTATCGTCGGTCTGGCGTCCGCGGATGACGAGCTGATTGTCTTCCGTCATGACTTCGAGGTCGTCGCTGGAAAACCCGGCCACCGCCAGGGTGATGCGCAGACGTTCGGAGCCAGTCTCGCCACGCAGGCGTTCAATATTATAGGGCGGATAACCATCGCCGGATTTAGCGATCCGTTCCAGCGTCTTTTCCATCGTGTCGAATCCGAGCAGCAGAGGGCTCGAAAACGGTGTCATTCTTGTCATTGCATCAGTCCTTGATGAGAAGCGACCGTTATGAAGAGAACCCATACGGCGTACTCTTCGCTAACTGATATGGCTTGTGAAAAGCCTGACTTCAAGGGCCAATCCGGATTCCTTCACTCCATCGTAGGGTGAAGTTCAGGCGCAAGATACCCGGGAACTTTAGGAGCGCTTACCGACGCGCTTCGGCGAGTGCCGCGCCGAAGGCCGTGGCGAAGCTTTCCCGATCATCGGGATTGAGGAACTTGCCGACCGCGACGCTCATTTCGCGGCTCTCGACGCTCATGCCGGTGATGCCAATGTCAGGCTTTCGCGCAACCTTGAACCGTGTCCAGAACGGATTGAAGCGATGCGCGGTCACCTTGCCGGATGCCGCATATTTGCGAATATGCAGGGCGGAACGCGATACGGAGATTTCCTCCCGCGCCCGGGCGGCACGATAATTCCAGCGGAAGGCCAGATAGATGAGCAGGACATCAAGGCCGAAAAACCCGAAGATGGGCCAGGCCCCGATGGACCAGAAAAGAATGCCTACGAACATCCAGCAACCGATCAGGGCTCCCATCAGCACGGCAAAGCCCGTCCGCCCGAGCGAACGATAGGGCGTGAGCAAGGCCTCGAAAATGGGTTTGTCGAACCGGTCGGGTTCCGCGCCGTCTGGGTGGTGCATCGTTTTCAGATCATCTCGCAATGCCGCATCGGGCCTGCGTCAAGCTGCTGATTGTTTTGTCGATAGGGAAACCATTATAGAGGCGGAATGGAAAAGGCCAAAATCAAATCGCCCGTGAACGCATCTCCTGCCCGTTCCCAGCGTCGGGTGCGGGGCACGCTTTATACGGCGGATGAAATTCACGAGATATTCCGCCGTTTCTCCATCCAGAGACCCGAGCCGAAGGGCGAGCTTGAGCATGTGAATGCATTCACGCTTCTTGTCGCCGTCGTTCTTTCGGCGCAGGCCACCGACGCAGGCGTCAACAAGGCGACGCGAGGGCTCTTTGCCGTTGCCGATACGCCGCAGAAAATGCTGGCGCTCGGCGAGGAAAAAGTCGGCGACTATATCCGTACCATCGGTCTTTGGCGCAACAAGGCGAAAAACGTCATCCTCCTGTCCGAAGCCCTGATCCGCGATCATGGCGGCGAGGTTCCCGGCGACCGGGATGAACTGGTGAAATTGCCGGGCGTTGGCCGCAAGACGGCCAATGTGGTGCTGAACATGGCTTTCGGCCAGCCGACCATGGCGGTGGACACGCATATCCTGCGCATCGGCAACCGGATCGGGCTTGCGCCCGGCAAGACGCCGGAGGCCGTGGAAGCCATCCTCGTCCGGGTCATTCCAGCCGAATACATGCTTCACGCGCATCACTGGCTCATCCTGCATGGCCGTTATGTGTGCAAGGCGCGCAAGCCCGAATGCGAGAAATGCGTGATTGCGGATATCTGCAAATATCCGGCGAAAACCTGCGACGTGCCCGCGCCGCTTATCCCCTTGCCGCCGCAGGCGTGAGCTTGCTTTCGCGCTGCGAGATCGCCTTGTGCAGATGGACCATCATCGTTGCCGCGAAAAGCGGGGTGAGAAGGTTGACGATCGGTATCGCCATGAAGCCTGCAATCAGCAGCCCGGCCAGAAAGACCGTCACGCCATAATGTGACCGTAGCGCCTTCGCCTCGGCTTCGGACCGATAGCGCATGGCCGCAAACTCGAAGAATTCCCGCCCGAGCAGATAGGCATTGATGACGAAGAAGGCGATCAGGTTGATGCCGGGTATGAACAGCATCAGCAGGGCGGCGATATTGCCGATGATGACGATGCCGAGAAATTTCAGCGAAACGACGATGGAACGGCCGGTCGGCAACGGCGTGCCGCGAGGATCGTTGGGATAGTCCTCGCGTTCGACTACTTCGGCGACATCATCGAGAAACAGGCCTGCGACGAGCGCTGTAACGGGTGCAATCATCAATGCGAGCACAAGCGCCAGGCCAAGACCTGCAACGATGGCGGCAACGATGCCGAGCCAGCCTGCCCAATCCGGCATGCCGGGCAATATCTGCTCCATCCATGGCCAGGCAAAAGTAAAAAAGATTTGACGGACTGCGGCCCAAAGACCGATTAGCAGCAACAGCGTCAAACCGAGGGTCTTCCAGAAAACTGCGCGCAATTCCGGTGTGGTCAGGCGCTTCAGAGCCTTCAAGGCAGCATCCAGGATCATTTGGGCCCCAATTCCGACTGTGGACAAAGATGGAAATAGGTATGCCTCCATTCCGAAGCAAGCCGCACGATCACGGTAGGGAAGCTTGCAGGGTAGCCAAAGGGATTGCAAACGGCTAAACCGGCACCCACGTGACCGATCTGCTTCTGGCGGACAGGAGACCAATCAAAAGGGGAGCTTCTCGCGCTCATGGCCACATTCGACGTCCTTTGCATCGGCAATGCCATTGTCGACATTATTTCGCGCACTGATGAGTCTTTTCTGGAAACAAACGGTATCGTCAAAGGCGCGATGAACCTGATCGACGCGGATCGTGCCGAATTGCTCTATGGCCGCATTGCAGGCCCGGTGACGGAAATGTCTGGCGGCAGCGCCGGAAATACCGCAGCAGGCGTTGCAAGTCTCGGCGGACGATCGGCCTATTTCGGTAAGGTCGCGACCGATCATCTGGGTCGTGTTTTCGCGCATGACATCCGCGCACAGGGCGTTGCCTTCGATACGCGCCCGTTGGAAAATGGATCGCCGACCGCCCGTTCCATGATTTTCGTGACGCCGGATGGCGAACGCTCGATGAATACCTTTCTCGGTGCCTGTGTGGAACTTGGCCCGGAGGATGTCGAAACCTCCAAGGTGTCCGATGCGAAAGTGACCTATTTCGAAGGCTATCTGTGGGACCCGCCGCGCGCCAAGGAAGCCATCGTCCTTGCATCGAAGATCGCGCATGAGAAAAACCGTCAGATGGCGATGACGCTTTCCGATCCGTTCTGCGTGGACCGGTATCGCGAGGAATTTCTGGAGCTTATGCGCTCGCGCACGGTCGATATCGTCTTCGCCAATGAGGACGAGGCCAAGTCGCTCTATAAGACGAAATCGCTCGAAACGGCGATTGCCTCCATGCGCATGGATTGCGCGCTTTCAATCATCACCCGTTCGGAAAAAGGCGCGGTCGTGGTCACGCCCGACCAGACCCTGACCGTTCCCGCCATTGAAATCGATGCGCTGGTCGATACGACGGGGGCAGGCGATCTTTACGCCGCCGGTTTCCTGTACGGCTATACCAACGACCGTTCGCTTGAAGATTGCGCGCGTCTCGGTTCGCTGGCGGCAGGCCTGATCATCCAGCAGATGGGCCCGCGCCCGCAACTCAGCCTGCAGGCAGCCGCAAGCCAGGCCGGGCTGGTATAAGGCTTATTCCGGCCTGATTATCCGGTCGCGCTGAAGCTCTTCTTCGGTGCGCCCGGGACGGCTTTTATAGACGGGCAATGTCCAGCCGAAATAAAGGGCGCCCCCGCGAATAACGAAGGCGGTCAAAGCCGCCGCCACTGCGCATATGGCTGGTTCGACATGCAGCCAGGCAAGCAGGACATAGAGGCACGCACCGGCAAGCGAAGCCGTGACATAAATCTCGCGGCGCATCAGCACGGAAGG
Organism: Brucella sp. IR068; assembly: GCF_049065885.1. NCBI lineage: Bacteria > Pseudomonadati > Pseudomonadota > Alphaproteobacteria > Hyphomicrobiales > Brucellaceae > Brucella > Brucella sp. IR068. The sequence continues at coordinate 101,083 of NZ_JBAKHE010000003.1, forward strand.
CTCGCCAGCCACCATGTCGCGCAATATGCCGCCAAGTGTGGCCGTGGAAATGCCGGTCACGATGGCGACGGACGGCCCGAAACCGAGCGCCAGCCCCTTGGCGGCACCCAATACCGTATAGGCGGCCATGCCGATGGCATCGAGCCAGAGCAGGACGCGATAGCGCGATTCCACCATGTGCGCGGTGAAATAGACGACGATCGCCGCCAGCGTGCCGGCCAGCAGATAGGCGGGCTCGACGACCCAGAAAACCGGCGCGCCGAGCACGAGATCGCGAAAGGTCCCGCCGCCAATACCGGTAATATTGGCAAGGAACAGAAAGCCGATAATGTCGAGCTGCCGGCGCGAGGCGGCAAGAGCACCGGTCGCAGCGAAAACGAAAACGCCTGCGAAATTCAAAAACTCAGGAATCGTCACGCTGTTGCTCTCCTCCGCACATGCCGGAGCATATCCCGTTTAAACGAAACGCCGGAATCCCCCGAAACCGGTTCCCACTTTCGGGAAGCATGCTCTGTGACAACTTTTCACCGGTGTGCTCCAATAGCAATATGCATGTTATCGGAAACCAGACCGCAGATATGAAAAGAGCGGCAGACAAAGCCGCCGCTCCAATTCTCGTCGGTTTTTGTTCGGATCAGGAATTGCCTTCGGGAGCGGCAGCGCCATTGTCGGCAGTAGCCTTCGGGCCACCCTTGGAGACGCCGACCATGGCCGGGCGCAGAACGCGGTCGCCAATGGCGTAACCGTCCTGCACGACCTGCACGACGGTGTTGTTCGGCAGATCCGCATTCGGCACTTCGAACATGGCCTGATGAAAATTCGGGTCGAATTTCTGGCCTTCCGGTTCCAGCTTCTTGACGCCGTGGCGTTCCAGAGCGTGAAGCATGGCGCGTTCGGTCATTTCGACGCCATCGGCGAGCGACTTGAGGCTGGCATCGGTTGCCATGGCTTCGGCAGGGATAGCCTCGAGTGCACGGCGCAGATTGTCGGAAACCGACAGCATGTCGCGGGCAAAATTGGTCACCGCATAGGTGCGCGCATCCTGGACGTCACGCTGGGTGCGCTTGCGCAGGTTTTCCATTTCTGCGGCGGCACGCAGCAACTGGTCTTTCAGTTCGCCATTATCTGCTTCCAGCATGGCAATCCGGTTCGCGGTATCGTCCACTTCCGCTTCGGCTTCGTCCTCGGCAGCTTCTGCACGGGCTTCGGCCTTGCGTGCCTTCAGAAATTCGTCGGCAGCACGGTTGAGCGCCTCACGATCCCGGGGATTGTTGATATCGCGCTGCTCAAGATCGGGGTTCTGGGATTTGTTTTTTTCGTCAGCCATGATGCTACTTCCGTCTTGAATAGAGCATTTCCAGCAAAACTGCATGAGCCTTTGCGTCGGATAATGCGAAAAACAAACTATCGTCTGGGGCGGATATCGAGTTTCATGCCAATAAAATCAAGGTCTATTTTCAGTGCCTTGGTTTGCCCCGGCAAGTCTCACAGTTAACGCAGGAGCCGGGACACGATCTGTGCGGTATAGTCCACCATCGGGACGATCCGCGCATAATTGAGCCGTGTCGGCCCGATGACTCCCAGGGCACCAATAACCCTTTGCTCGCTGTCGCGATAGGGGGCCACCACCAGCGATGAGCCGGAAAGGGAGAAAAGCTTGTTCTCCGAACCGATGAAGATGCGGACGCCCGAACCAGCCTCGGCAAGATCGAGCAGCTGGACCATGCCATCCTTCGTTTCAAGGTCATCGAAGAGATGGCGCAGCCGCTCGATATCTTCCTGTGCATGGATGTTTTCCAGAAGATTGGCGCGCCCGCGCACAATCAGCCGCGCCGGCTGATCCGTTCCGGCTCCGCTCCAGACTGCCAGTCCCTGGGCAACCAGTTCCTGCGACAGCTGGTCGAGTTCCTGCCGCGTTTCTTCCGTCAGCTTTTTCAGCTCCGCCTTGGCTTCGGAAAGCGTGTGGCCATGAATATGCGCGTTGAGAAAATTCGATGCCTCGACCAGTTGCGAATTGCTGATGCCGACGGGGAGGTTGACGACGCGGTTTTCGACGTCGCCATTCTGCATGACCAGAACTGCAAGCGCCCGGGTCGGCTCCAGACGAACGAATTCGATATGTTTGAGCGCGCCTTCCGCCTTGGTGGCCAGCACGAGGCCCGCACCGCGCGACAGGCCGGAAAGAACCTGACTTGCTTCTGTCAGGACGCTTTCGACCGAATTGTTTATGCCGGCGGAACGAACCTGCGCTTCAATGGAGGAGCGTTCCTCCGGCGGCAGGTCGCCCACTTCCAGAAATGCGTCGACAAAGAAGCGCAGTCCGATCTGCGTAGGCAGGCGTCCGGCCGAGACATGCGGCGCATAGATCAGGCCCAGATGCTCCAGGTCGCTCATGACATTGCGGATGGTCGCAGGAGAAAGCGTGTGCGGCAGCAATCGCGACAGGTTGCGTGAACCAAGCGGATCGCCATCGTTCAGATAGGTTTCCACAATCAGCCTGAAAATATCGCGCGAACGCTGGTCGAGCGAACTCAGAAGCTGGTGTTCCGGCGTTTTCATCATATTATGGTCGCGAAGTTTACGAATGACATAGGCCAAATATAAGGGCACAAGCCAAAGCGTCAAAGGCTTTAGGCTATAGTGACAGGGCTCTCAACATCTCTGTCGGTTTTTCGGGCAGAGCGCCTTTCTATTTGTGTGTGGGAAGCCTAAAAAGCCGCACAGGTAAATGAATCGAGGAATTCTCAATGCGTCCATCCAAGCGTGCGGCTGACGAAATGCGCGCCGTCTCTTTCGAACGCGGCATCTCCAAACATGCCGAGGGCTCCTGCCTCGTCAAGTTTGGCGATACGCATGTCCTGTGCACCGCAAGCCTTGAGGAAAAGGTGCCGGGCTGGATGCGTAACACGGGCAAGGGCTGGGTCACGGCGGAATACGGCATGCTGCCGCGCTCTACCGGCGACCGCATGCGCCGCGAAGCCGCCGCTGGAAAGCAGGGTGGCCGCACGCAGGAAATCCAGCGCCTGATCGGACGAAGCCTCCGCGCCGTTGTCGACATGCAGGCGCTCGGCGAAGTGCAGATCACCGTGGACTGCGACGTCATTCAGGCCGATGGCGGCACCCGCACGGCGGCTATCACCGGCGGCTGGGTGGCGCTTCATGAATGCCTGCGCTGGATGGAAGCACGCCAGATGGTGCGCGTCGAGAAGGTTCTGAAAGACCATATCGCCGCGATTTCCTGCGGCATCTATGAAGGCGAGCCGGTGCTCGATCTGGACTATGCGGAAGATTCTGTCGCCGAAACCGACAGCAATTTCGTGATGACCGGCAAGGGCGGGATCGTTGAAATTCAGGGAACGGCGGAAGGTGCGCCTTTCTCGGAAGAAGAATTCGCCAGCCTGATGAAGCTTGCTCGCGGCGGCATTGATCGTCTTGTGTCCTTGCAGAAAATGGCTGTCGCCTGATAGGAACGAGGTCTGCTCCATATATCGAGGAGACCTCATCCATGCGCGCAGCACGCATTCTTGAAACCGCTCTCTATGTCCGCGATGTCGCCGAGGCGATAGAGTTCTATCAGGGAACGATGGGACTGGAGCCGGTTGGCAAAGTCAGCGAGCGCAATGCATTTTTCCGCTGCGGAGAGGGCATATTACTTCTCTTCAAGGCGGAAGAAACGTTGAAGCCGCCGCCCGCCGGACATTTGCCCGTACCGGCCCACGGCACCAGCGGGCCCGGTCATGTCTGTTTCGCCGCAAGCCGCGAGGAGATGGAAGGCTGGCGCAGCCATCTGGCAAGACATGGCGTGGCGATAGAGGCCGAGTTCGATTGGCCGAATGGCGCGCATTCAATTTACTTCCGTGATCCGTCCGGCAATTCGCTGGAGATTGCCGAACCCAAACTATGGAACTGAAAATGAGAAAACTGGAACAGGGCAAGCTGATCGTTGCTTCGCACAATGCGGGCAAGCTGAAGGAATTCGACGGCCTGATCGGCCCGTTCGGTTTTGAGGTCAGTTCGGTAGCTGCTCTTGGCCTGCCGGAGCCGGATGAAACCGGTACGACTTTCGAGGAAAACGCCTATATCAAGGCGCTCGCGGCTGCCGAAGCAACGGGACTGCCCGCCCTTTCGGACGATTCCGGCATGATGGTCGATGCGCTTGACGGTGATCCGGGGGTCTACACGGCAAACTGGGCCGAGACGGAGGACGGTACGCGCGATTTCGACATGGCGATGCAGAAGGTGGAGAACCTGCTGCAGGAAAAAGGCGCCCTCGAACCGCAGCAGCGCAAGGCACGGTTTGTGTCGGTCATCTGCCTTGCCTGGCCGGATGGCGAGGCGGAATATTTCCGTGGCGAGGTTGAAGGCACGATTGTCTGGCCGCCGCGGGGCAATACCGGTTTCGGTTTCGACCCGATTTTCCTGCCCGATGGCTATGCAAAGACTTTCGGCGAAATGACCGCCGACGAGAAGCATGGCTGGAAACCGGGCGACGCTTCGGCCTTGTCGCACCGTGCGCGTGCCTTCAAGCTTTTTGCCGAAAAAGCGCTCAATGTGGAAGCGGCGCCTGCGAAATGAACAAGCTGTTTCCCCCTTTGCAGGCAATGGACGCTGCCCGCGCAAATACCGCCGGGGCGATACCGATCGCGCGTGCAAACGGGGAAGATGCGTTCGGCGTATATTTGCACTGGCCGTTCTGCCTGGCCAAATGTCCCTACTGCGACTTCAACAGCCATGTTCGGCACAAGCCGGTCGATCAGGCCCGCTTTTCCGAGGCGTTTCTTCGCGAGATGGAATGCCTGCGCGAACGCACGGGCCCGCGCACGATCACCAGCATATTTCTGGGCGGCGGCACGCCATCGCTGATGCAGCCCGAAACGGTTGGCGCGCTTCTCGATGGTATTGCGTCCCATTGGTCCGTTGCACCGGATATCGAGGTGACGCTGGAGGCCAATCCTACCAGCGTGGAGGCGGATCGCTTTCGCGGCTATCGCGCGGCGGGCGTCAATCGCGTGTCGCTCGGCATTCAGGCGCTCAACGATCCCGATCTGCGCCGTCTTGGGCGCATGCATTCGGTCGAGGAAGCCAAGGCGGCAATCCGGCTGGCGCGTGAGATTTTCCCGCGCCTGTCCTTTGATCTGATCTATGCGCGCCCGAACCAGACCATAGAGGCGTGGCGCGAGGAACTGAAGGAAGCCATCGGCCTTGCTGCCGATCACCTGTCGCTCTATCAGCTGACGATCGAGGAAGGCACGCAGTTCTATAATCTCTGGAAGGCCGGCAAGCTGACGACGCCCGACCCGGATCACGCCGCAGCCCTTTATGAGGAAACGCAAAGGGTGACGGCTGAGCACGGACTGCCAGCCTATGAAATTTCCAACCACGCTGTGCCCGGGCGCGAGTCGCAGCACAATCTCGTCTATTGGCGTTACGGGCAATATGTCGGCATCGGTCCCGGCGCCCATGGGCGTTTCGTGGAAAACGATGTGCGTACCGTCACCATGACCGAAAAACACCCGGAAACCTGGCTGGACAAGGTCGAGCGCAACGGCCACGGCATTATCGAGGAAGAATATCTCGATGGCGAGCAGGAAGGCGACGAGTTCCTGATGATGGGCCTGCGCTTGCGTGAAGGCATCGACCTTGCCCGTTACGAGCGGCTTTCGGGCCATGCCGTGGACGAAAAGCGATTGGCGAAACTGATCGCGGAAGGCATGATCGAACCGATGGATGGCAGCTTCATCCGCGCGACGCCGGATGGTGCGCTGGTGCTGGATGCGTTAGTCGCCGATCTGGCCGCTTGATTCAGACACTGAAGGACGCATGATGACGGATGAACCAGGCGGTGAGCGGCGGGAATATGTGGTAGGCGGCACGGTGATGCGTGCCCGACCGTTGGAGCCTGCGCTTTATATCGTCTCGACCCCTATCGGCAATCTCGGCGATATGACGCTGCGCGGCATCGAAACGCTGGCTTCCGTCGATATTCTGGCTTGCGAGGATACCCGTGTCACCCGCGTCCTGCTCGACCGCTATGGCATAGCGCGCCGTCCAATCAGCTATCACGAGCACAATGCCGCCGAGGCCGGTGAAAAGCTGATTGCTGCGCTGACGGCGGGCAAAAGTGTCGCGCTGGTTTCCGACGCCGGTACACCCCTTGTTTCCGATCCCGGTTTCCGGCTGGTGGGCGAGGCGCGCGAGGCGGGCATCCGTGTCGTGCCTGTTCCGGGTGCTTCCGCCGTGCTGGCCGCACTTGCCGCTTCCGGCCTGCCGACCGATGCCTTCATGTTCTGCGGCTTCCTGCCGTCCAAGCATGGACAGCGATTGTCGAAGCTTGAGAGCCTCAAAAATATCGATGCAACGCTGGTGTTCTACGAGTCGCCCAACCGCACGGCCGCGACACTGGCCGACATGGCTGCCGCTTTCGGAGCGGAACGCGCGGGCGCGCTTTGCCGCGAATTGACCAAGGCCTATGAAACCGTTGTCACGGCATCGCTGGGTGAACTTGCGGAAAAGTTCGATGGCGAGGATCGTATTCGCGGCGAGGTCGTGCTGCTGGTTGGCCCGCCAGTCGGCGATGCTGTTGCGCAAAGCGAAGAAGATATCGACAGGCTGCTTCTGTCGCTTGCCGCCGAACTGCCGCCGTCCAAGGCCGCAGGCGAGGCGGCGCGTATGACCGGCGGCCAGAAATCGGTGCTCTATCAGCGCCTCATGCAACTGAAATCGGATCAGCGATGACGGACCTCCGCGAGAAAAAGCGAACTGCTTTCTTTCGCGGACACAGCGCCGAGCGCTTTGCTTCGGTGGTGCTTCTCCTCAAAGGTTTTCGGGTCGTCGCGCGGCGTTATCGCACAAGGCTTGGCGAGATCGACCTGATCGCCCGGCGCGGCGATCTGGTGCTCATCGTCGAGGTCAAGGCGCGGAACAGCCTCGAAGCGGCGCAACTGGCCGTCACGCCGCAGGCCATGCACCGTATCGAAGCCGCAGCCGATCTCTGGTTGCAATGCCAGCCCGATCATGCCCGACTGTCGCTGCGTTTCGACCTGATCGCCGTGCTGCCGAGGCGGTGGCCGAAGCATGTGCCAGCATTCTTCACCAGCGGCAATTACTTATAAGCCTATGTAAATCCTATAAAAATTGTAGAGTATATTTGCCCCGCTTCCGGGAATGAAAATCCTGCAATCGCCTGATTTGAGAAAAAGTGATGCGCGGCGAGATTTTCGCGCGCAAGGGCGTTTCTTATAAAGCAAGGCCCTTCCATGAATAATAGCACCGTCTTGTTGCCTGATGCTTTTCCGGACAACCGGTATCCGCTTTCGCTGGAAATGCTTCAAAGGATGGTGCTCATGTCTTTTTCGCAGAAGCGTCTGCTGGCTGATTTTCCCGCCTTCTTCCGGGTTTCGGACGAGGTGGTTGTCGTCGTTGGCGGCGGCGAGGAAGCCTTGAACAAGGCGCGCCTCGTGGCGCAGACCTCCGCCCGCATTCGTATCGTCGCGGAGGAAACGGAACGCCATCTGGCCGATTTCATCGCCGCGCATGATGTGGAGCATGTCGCAGCTCCCTTTGCCAGCGAGCACCTGGAAGGCGCAAAGCTCGTCTTCGTCGCGACCGGCGATGAAGCACAGGATCGCGCCGTCGCTGCATTGGCCAAAGCGCAGAAGGTTCCGGTGAATGTGGTGGACCGGCCTGCGCTTTGCGATTTTCTGACGCCAGCCATCGTCAACCGCGCCCCCATCGCAATCGCCATCGGCACCGAAGGTTCGGCCCCGGTACTGGCGCAGATGGTGCGTGCGCGGATCGATGCCGCCTTTTCGCCCCGCCTCGGCGAGCTTGCGCATTTTGCCGAAAGCTGGCGTCCGCTGGTCGAGCGCGTGCTGCCGAAAGGGCTGGCGCGTCGCAGCTTCTGGCGCGGTTTCTTTTCGGGCAGCGTTTCGCGCGCCATTGAAGATGGCGACCGTGAAGGGGCTTATCGCGCTGCAAATGATCTCATCGAGTGGCCGCTGGACGCATCCGGCTATGTCTGGCTGGTGGGTGCCGGTCCCGGCGCCGAGGACCTTTTGACCCTGCGGGCGCACCGCGCTTTGATGGAAGCCGACGTGATCGTGCATGATGCCCTGGTGCCGGAGGGTGTCATTGCCATGGGCCGCCGTGACGCGGAACGCCTTGCCGTCGGCAAGCGCAAGGGCTGCCATTCCAAGAGCCAGGAAGAGATCAACCGCCTGCTGGTAACGCTCGGCCGGGAAGGCAAGCGCGTCGTGAGACTGAAATCCGGCGATCCGCTGGTGTTTGGACGCGCAGGCGAAGAAATGGCGGCATTGCGTGCCGCCGGTATCGGCTTCGAGATCGTGCCCGGCATTACTTCGGCCTTCGCCGCCGCAGCTGATATGGAACTGCCGCTGACGCTGCGCGGCGTCGCGTCCTCGCTGGTGTTTACGACCGGCCACGACATGACCGGCGATGTGCTGCCGGGCTGGGCAAAGCTTGCCGTCTCCGGTGCAACCATCGCCGTCTATATGGGGTCGACGGTCGCGGCTTCCGTTGCCGCGCGCCTGATTGCGGCGGGCCTGCATGAAGATACTGCCGTGGCAGTCGTGGAAAATGCGAGCCGTCAGGACAAGCGCCTGTTCCACGGAACGTTGAAGGATCTGCCGGATCTCGAAAGCCGCAAGGAGCTTTCCGGCCCGGTCATGGTGATCATTGGCGATGCGGTCGCTGGTGCAGCAATCGACAAGGCCGAAGCGCTGGCGCTCAAGCCGGTTTCCGTCGCAGCCTAAGAGCGCATCCCGAAAAGTGTGCAGCGGTTTTCGGACAAGATGCGCTCAAAAACAAAAAGTTAGAGCGCAGGATGCGCGGTTAACAAAAGTTTGGAGTTTGGAAATGGTCGTAAAAGTTCTCACTGCAAACCGCCTCATCGACGGGCAGGCTGTGTGGCTTGGTGCCGATGGCTCCTGGCAGGAAACCATCGACGGCGCGCTGGTCGCCCGTCATGCGGAGGCCGTCGAGGCGCTTGAAGACGCTGGGAAGATTGCCGCGAAAGCCAATCTGGTCGTGGATGTGAACGTGATCGATGTCGAGGAACGCGAGGAGGGGCTTTACCCGATCCGCTTGCGCGAACGCATCCGTCTCTCCGGCCCGACCATCGTGACCTTCGGCGATTTGCCTCTCGACAAGCCTGAATTGAAGCGCGCTTCCTGATTGCGGATTTGGACCTAGCCTATGTATCGTTATGATGAATTCGACCGCGATTTCGTTGCGGCCCGTGTTGCCCAGTTCAAGGATCAGGTCGAGCGCCGTCTGGCGGGCGAATTGACTGAGGATCAGTTCAAGCCGTTGCGCCTGATGAACGGTCTTTATCTGCAATTGCATGCCTACATGCTGCGCGTGGCCATTCCCTATGGCACGCTGTCGAGCCGCCAGTTGCGCAAGCTCGGCCACATCGCGCGCGTCTACGATCGTGGGTTCGGCCATTTCACCACGCGCCAGAATATCCAGTACAACTGGCCTGCATTGAAGGACGTGCCGCGCATTCTTGAAGAACTGGCGGAAGTCGAGATGCACGCTATCCAGACCTCGGGCAATTGCATTCGCAACGTGACTGCCGATCATTTCGCAGGCGCTGCCGCCGATGAGGTTGCCGACCCACGCCCATTCGCGGAAATCCTGCGCCAGTGGTCTTCGCTGCATCCGGAATTTTCCTATCTGCCCCGCAAGTTCAAGATCGCCATTGTCGGCTCGGAGCATGACCGCGCCGCCATTCAGGTGCATGACATCGGCTTGCAGCTGAAGAAGAACGAGGCAGGCGATCTGGGGCTGGCCGTCTACATTGGCGGGGGTCAGGGCCGCACGCCGATGGTGGCGAAGAAAATCCGCGACTTCCTGCCCATCGAGGACATGCTGACCTATGTGACGGCAATCGTCCGCGTCTATAATCTGCATGGTCGCCGCGATAACAAGTACAAGGCGCGCATCAAGATTCTCGTCCACGAAACGGGCGTGGAAGAACTGACCCGCGAGATCGATGCCGAATGGGAAGACATCCGTTACGGTGAGTTGAAGCTGCCGCAGCGCGATATTGACGCCATCGAAAGCTATTTCCGTATGCCGAACCTGCCGCAGCGGCCGGAAGGCTGGGAGATACTGGCCGTCACGCAAAAGGCCGATCCGGCTTTCGCGAGTTGGGTTGCCCGCAATGTCACGCCGCACAAGCACCCGGATTACGCGGTCGTCACCATTTCGCTGAAGCCAATTGGCGGCATTCCGGGTGACGCAAGCGCTGAACAGATGGAGCTGGTCGCGGATATTGCTGCAACTTATTCCTTCGATGAAATCCGGGTCAGCCACGAGCAGAATCTGGTTCTGCCGCATGTCGCCAAGGCCGATCTCGCCGCCGTCTACGATCTGTTGCAATCGGATGGTCTGGTGACACCCAATGCCGGTCTCATCACCGACATCATCGCCTGCCCGGGTCTCGACTATTGCGCGCTTGCCAATGCGCGTTCCATTCCGGTGGCGCAGCGCATTTCCGAGCGCTTCGGCGACCAGCAGCGCCAGCTTGAAATCGGCGATCTGAAGATCAAGATTTCGGGCTGCATCAATGCCTGCGGCCATCATCATGTCGGCCATATCGGGATTCTGGGCGTCGAGAAGAAGGGTGAGGAACTCTATCAGATCACGCTTGGCGGTTCGGCGGACGAGCATTCGGCCATTGGTGAGATCACCGGTCGCGGTTTCTCCTCGGAAGACGTGGTGGATGCCATCGAGACGGTGGTGGACACCTATCTCGCCTTGCGCGAGAGCGCGGACGAGACCTTCCTTGCCGCCTATCGCCGCGTCGGCATGGAGCCCTTCAAACGCGCGCTTTATGGAGAAATCAGCCGTGCAGCTTGATGCCGAAGAAAGTGCTGCCGCCGAAGCCCGCCTTCTTGAGGCTAGCCACGGCGCATCTTCCCCGCAGGAAGTGATCGCGCTTGCCACGCATGAACTCTATGGGGGGCAGATCGCGGTCGTGTCTTCCTTCGGCGCGGAATCCGCGGTGCTTCTGCACATGATTTCGGAAATCGACCCGGCGACCCCGGTCCTGTTTCTGGATACGGGAAAGCACTTCCGGGCGACGCTCGATTATCGGCACGATCTGGTGGACAGGCTTGGCCTGACCGATGTGCAGGACATTCTTCCCGTCGAGCAAAGTCTCAAAAGCGAAGATCCGTTCGGCGCCCTGTCGATGACCGACAAGGACCGCTGCTGCTTCATCCGCAAGGTCGAGCCGATGGCGCGGGCGGTCGCGCCCTATCGGGCCTGGATGACAGGCCGCAAGCAGTTTCAGGCATCGACCCGTGAAAGTTTGCCGGTATTTGAATCGGTCGGCCCGCGCATCCGCATCAATCCGCTGGCGCGCTGGCAGGCGGCGGACTTGAAGGCCTATGCCGAAAAGCACGAACTGCCGCCGCATCCGCTCACGGCGCAGGGCTATCGCTCCATCGGCTGCATGCCATGCACGCGCCCCGTGAGCGATGGCGAGGATCAACGTGCCGGACGCTGGGCCGGATCGGAAAAGACGGAATGCGGCATCCATCTGACGGGTCTTGCCGACAGCCTTAAAACATTGGGAGCCACGGACCGCAAATGAGTGAAATCAACGAAACAAAACTCTGGTCTGCCGATGGCTTTCGCGAGGACGACTATGTCTTTGCCGACGATCTGGACGCAGCGGGCGATGCTTCGGCTGTCATCATTCCGCTGGCCATCTGGCTCGGACTGGATGAGGAGCGCCGCCGCGCCTCCAACCGCCGGATCGGCGTTACTGTTGCGCCGGGCGAAGCAATCGATCCGCTTCTGGACGATCTTGGCAGCATACCGTTGATCGCCTTGCAGTTCCCGGCTTTCAATGACGGACGCTCCTATTCCAAGGCCGAGATTTTACGGCGTGAAGGCTTTACGGGCGAATTGCGCGCCGTTGGTGACGTGCTGATCGATCAGGCGAGCCTGATGCTGCGCACGGGCTTCGACACATTGCAGGTGACAAACAAGGTCGCGCAGAAGCGGCTTGATGAAAACCGGCTTGTCGATACCCCCGGCTATTATCAGCCGGGTCGCGGTTCCATTCCGGAAGAGGGCGGGTTTGCCTGGCGTCGCGTCAAGGCAAGTTAGGCGCATCGCTCAAATTTGCCATTTTTCTGCGCGCCTTGATGCGCTAGACACGCCTCACCAATTTCAGGGAGTCGCGGCGTGATCCGGCACATTGTTTTCTTCAGCGTCAGGCAAGATCAGGATATCGAGACTGTCAAAAGGGGATTGGAGCAACTTGCCACCATTCCCCACGCTGACCTTTTTGAAGTCCTGCCGAATTCCAAGGTCGACCCGATGTGCGACCGCATCGATCTGGTTGTCTATGCCGAGTTCAAGGATGAGGAAGCGCTTTTCGCTTTCAAAAGGCATCCGACTTACGACGCCACGACACAGCTTGTGCGTCCCATGCGCGAATTGCGTTTTTCCGCAGATGTGGTGACGGACAAGGGCTGAAGCACTTTCGAGCCAAGTGCGAAGCGGTTTTGCGTTCGCAGATGATAACTACCAGTCGGCCTGCGGCCTCTCCTGCAATGGCAGGCCGCCAAAAAGATCGGGCTCGCTGGACGTTCTCGCCCGCTCGATATTGAGAAGCTTCAGTTTCGTCGCCGTGCCACCCGCCGCCGAAAAGCCACCGACCTTGCCATTGGAGCCGAGCACCCGGTGACAGGGAACGATGATCGGAAACGGATTCTTGCCCAGCGCATAGCCGACAGCCTGTGAGAGACTCACATCACCGATCCGCCGGGCAATTGCGCCGTAGGTCGTGGTCTCGCCCGTTTTCAGTTCGAGGATGATTTCATAAACCTGCCGGTTGAGGTCGGGTTGGGCATCGAGCGCCAGCGGCGTGCCCGAAAAATCAACATCGGCTCCGGCCAGAAGCGCACGCACACCCTCGACTGCCCGGGTAACGAAAGCCGGCGCCTCTTTATCGTCTGCCCCGGGAAACCGCTCGCGCAGACGATACCGGGTTTCCTTTTCGTCGGCATCTCCGATTTCGACGCCAACGATTTTCTGCCCGCGCCACGCTATGCCGCACGGTCCGATTTCTGTTTCGAAAATGGTGACGCCTGACGATTCCATGGCTGTGATGTTAGCACGGTTTTGATCACGACAATGCCGTTTATCGGGCCGCTTATCGGGCCGCTACAGGAACGTTCACGTGAAAAGTCGCAACAATTGCCAAAAATGGCGCAGCGAAATGGTTGAAGAACGACACGAATAATGATTGTGTGAAAGCGACCGGCCAATGCCCTTAAATGGCCAAATGGATTGACGAAAGTTTCCGGCACCTGTCACGGCGGGAGCGGAACCGAGGAATTTAAATGGACGATTACGAGCGATATGCCACAGGGTTGATGATCGTTTTTGGCGCGCTGATCATCGGCGGTCTCATGGCGGCCAACCTGTACCACGGCGACAAGCCGGGCTTTTTATTCGCGCTTGGCGCGGCGGTCGTCGGCTGGTTTTCAGCTTTCGCCGTTCTTTTCGACAAGCCGCGCGTCTATGGCGTGATGATTGCGATCGCGATCGGCCTCGTCGCGGCTTCCATCGGTGCTTATGTTACCTGATTTTTGAGCCGGTTCATTTAGAAAAAGCCCCGGGAAACCGGGGCTTGTTCGTTTTAGAGATATGGCGAATAGCACTGGCGCCGCGGCCCGTAATTGGGCTGGAACGTGTTATCATAGGCTCGATAGGAGCGATAACGATTGTAGCACCAGCGCACATGCGGGTTGCCGCCGCGATAGACCGGCGCTGCGCGGTAGCGGTAGGCAGGCGGCGGTCCCCAATAGCGTCGGTCATAGCGATAGTGTGGACGGTAACGCGGGTAGTCATGCCGCCAGTGGCGGCGATGTTCGCGCCAGTAGCGACGATCGCCCCGGTAATCGTAATACTGGACCTGATGCACATTCGGCGCCGAATTCTGTGCGGATGGCGTCGCCATTAGAGATGGTTGCGTCGCATTCGCAGTCCCGGAAGCTGCGGATAGTCCCAGGCCGAGTGACAGGCAGGCGGCAAACAGGGAATAAGCAAACTTTTTCATTGGTCTCTCCTCACAGCGCATCCCGAGAATGCGAAACCGCCTTCGGTCAGGATGCGCGCAAAAATAAACAATACATTTCGTCCCTGCGCCCATTTTACGCCCGACATTATGGCAGAGCGGTGGCCCACTGCAGTCACAATTTCTTGGACCCAGCAACAGATCGTTGATGTCCCGGCAACGCGATTGGAGAACGGCTTCCGAATTGACATAAAGATATGTTTATGTCATTAAGCGACCTTCGCAAGATGCGTATGGCAGGCAATTCCGGTTTGACGTCGCGAACCGGCCCCGTTGCCTGGTAACAGACAGAATACAGGCGGTGTTTTATGGCCTCTTCCCTCGAAGGTCTTTTTGGTGCAACGGCAGCGCAGCCGGATGGCTCCGAAGTACTGGCAGCTCTCACCAAGGCGGCGCGTGAGCGCATCCTGATCCTCGATGGCGCGATGGGAACCCAGATCCAGGGGCTTGGTTTTCATGAAGAGCATTTTCGCGGTGAGCGTTTCGGTGCCTGCGATTGCCAGCTTCAGGGCAACAACGACCTTCTGACACTGACGCAGCCCAAGGCTATCGAGGAAATCCACTACGCCTACGCCATTGCGGGCGCGGATATTCTCGAAACCAACACCTTCTCCTCCACGAGGATTGCGCAGGCCGATTACGGCATGGAAGATCAGGTCTATGAGTTGAACCGGGATGGCGCGCGCCTTGCCCGCCGCGCCGCCCTGCGTGCCGAGCAGAAGGATGGTCGCCGCCGCTTCGTTGCCGGTGCTCTCGGGCCGACAAACCGCACCGCAAGCCTGTCGCCGGATGTCAATAATCCCGGTTTTCGTGCTGTCACCTTCGACGACCTGCGCATTGCCTATGCCGAGCAGATCAGGGGGCTGATCGACGGCGGCTCCGACATCATCCTGATTGAAACCATCTTCGATACGCTCAATGCCAAGGCGGCCGTCTTTGCTTGTGAAGAAGTGTTTGCGGAAAAAGGCATTTTTCTACCGGTAATGATTTCCGGCACGATCACCGATCTTTCCGGCCGCACGCTGTCGGGCCAGACGCCGACCGCATTCTGGCATTCGCTGCGTCATGCCAAGCCATTCACTATCGGTCTCAACTGTGCGCTGGGTGCCAATGCCATGCGTGCGCATCTCGACGAATTGTCGTCGATTGCCGATACCTTTGTCTGCGCCTATCCGAATGCCGGTCTGCCGAACGAGTTCGGCCAGTATGATGAAACGCCGGAAGCAATGGCCGCACAGATCGAGGGCTTTGCCCGTGACGGTCTGGTCAATGTGGTTGGCGGTTGCTGCGGTTCGACGCCGGAACACATCCGCGCCATCGCCGAGGCTGTCGCAAAACACCCGCCACGCAAGCCCGTCAAAGTTGCGCCGCTGATGCGTCTGTCCGGCCTTGAGCCATTCACGCTGACTAAGGACATTCCCTTCGTCAATGTGGGCGAGCGCACCAACGTGACCGGTTCCGCGCGTTTCCGCAAGCTGATCAAGGCCGGTGATTTCTCTGCAGCCCTCGATGTCGCGCGGGATCAGGTCGCCAATGGCGCGCAGATCATCGACATCAATATGGATGAGGGCCTGATCGATTCCGAAAAGGCGATGGTCGAATTCCTCAATCTGATTGCCGCCGAGCCGGATATTGCCCGCGTGCCGATCATGATCGACAGCTCCAAATGGGAGGTGATCGAGGCTGGCCTGAAATGCGTTCAGGGCAAGGCGGTGGTCAATTCCATCTCGATGAAGGAAGGCGAGGAAGCCTTCATTCATCACGCCAGGCTTGTCCGTGCCTATGGCGCGGCGGTGGTCGTGATGGCTTTCGATGAAACCGGGCAGGCCGACACGGAAGCCCGCAAGGTCGAAATCTGTACCCGCGCTTACAAAATCCTGACGGAACAGGTCGGTTTTGCACCGGAAGACATCATCTTCGATCCGAATATCTTTGCCGTCGCGTCCGGTATCGAGGAACACAATAATTACGGCGTCGACTTTATCGAGGCGACCCGGCAGATCATCGCCACCCTGCCGCATGTGCATGTGTCGGGCGGGGTGTCGAACCTGTCCTTCTCGTTCCGAGGCAATGAGCCGGTCCGTGAGGCGATGCATGCCGTGTTCCTCTATCATGCCATCCAGGCGGGCATGGATGTGGGCATCGTCAATGCCGGGCAGCTGGCGGTCTACGACACGATCGATCCCGAGCTGCGAGAGGCTTGCGAGGATGTGGTGCTCAATCGCCGCTCCGATTCGACCGAGCGCCTGCTGGAAATCGCCGAGCGGTTCCGCGACTCCGGCTCGAAGGAAGCCAAGGCGCAGGATCTGACATGGCGCGAATGGCCGGTTGAAAAGCGTCTTGAACATGCGCTGGTCAACGGCATTACCGAATATATCGAAGCCGATACGGAAGAAGCGCGCCAGTCTGCCGAACGCCCCCTGCATGTCATCGAAGGCCCGCTGATGGCCGGCATGAACGTGGTTGGCGATCTGTTCGGCGCGGGCAAGATGTTCTTGCCGCAGGTGGTGAAGTCCGCCCGCGTGATGAAGCAGGCCGTGGCCGTGCTCCTGCCTTACATGGAAGAGGAAAAACGCCTTAACGCCGAAAATGGCATCGGTGGCGGTGAACGTCAGAGCGCCGGCAAGGTGCTGATGGCAACGGTCAAGGGCGATGTGCACGATATCGGCAAGAATATCGTTGGCGTCGTGCTGGCCTGCAACAATTACGAGATCATCGATCTCGGCGTCATGGTGCCTTCGCAGAAGATTTTGCAGGTGGCGCGTGACGAAAAAGTGGATGTGATCGGCCTTTCGGGCCTCATCACGCCGTCGCTTGATGAAATGGTGCATGTCGCTGCGGAAATGGAACGGGAAGGTTTCGACATTCCGCTGCTGATCGGCGGCGCCACGACCAGCCGTGTTCATACGGCGGTGAAAATCCATCCGCGCTACGAACGTGGGCAGGCTGTTTATGTCATCGATGCCAGCCGCGCCGTCGGCGTGGTATCCAGCCTGCTGTCGCCGGAAGGCAAGCAGGCCTATATTGATGGCCTGCGCGGGGAATATGCCAAGGTAGCAGCCGCCCATGCCCGCAACGAAGCGGAAAAGCAGCGCCTGCCGCTTGCCCGCGCTCGCGCCAATGCACACAAGCTCGACTGGGAGAGCTTCGTACCGACAAAGCCGACTTTTACCGGCACAAGAACCTTCGATGATTACGACCTGACGGAGATCGCCCGCTATATCGACTGGACGCCTTTCTTCCAGACATGGGAACTGAAGGGCCGCTATCCGGCGATTCTGGAAGATGAAAAGCAGGGCGAGGCCGCTCGCCAGCTCTGGGCCGATGCGCAGGCGATGCTGAAAAAGATCATCGACGAAAAATGGTTCGCGCCGAAAGCTGTCGTCGGCTTCTGGCCAGCCAATGCGGTAGGGGACGATATTCGTCTTTTCACCGATGAAAGCCGGAAGCAGGAACTTGCCACCTTCTTCACGCTGCGCCAGCAATTGAGCAAGCGCGATGGTCGTCCAAACGTGGCCATGTCCGATTTCGTGGCGCCGGTCGAGAGCGGAAAGCAGGATTATGTCGGCGGCTTCGTCGTGACTGCGGGCATTGGAGAAGTGGCGATAGCCGAACGTTTTGAGCGCGCCAACGATGATTACTCGGCCATTCTGGTGAAGGCACTGGCTGACCGCTTCGCGGAAGCCTTTGCCGAATTGATGCACGAGCGGGTGCGCAAGGAGTTCTGGGCCTATGCTTCCGACGAAACCTATACGCCGGAAGAGCTGATCGGAGAGCCGTATAAGGGCATTCGTCCGGCTCCGGGTTATCCGGCCCAGCCGGACCATACCGAAAAGACGACACTTTTCCGCCTTTTGGACGCGACTGCGAATACGGGCGTGGAACTGACCGAAAGCTACGCCATGTGGCCTGGGTCCTCGGTATCGGGTCTCTATATCGGCCATCCGGAAAGCTACTATTTCGGCGTGGCCAAGGTGGAGCGCGATCAGGTCGAGGATTATGCTGCGCGCAAGGGCATGGCGGTCGAGGAAGTGGAGCGCTGGCTCGGTCCTATACTCAATTATTTGCCGGGTGCTGGAAAAGACGAGGATGCGGCGGCCTGACCGGCCGTCGCGGACCTCTCGCTCATCGGCGTTTATTAATCATATCTCAAATACTAGTCATTCTGACAGGTTTGCCGAACCTGTCAGAGGGCTCTACTGTTCCTGAATGCAAATCGGTTTCAGGTTCGGCGGTGCAGGAGCATTTCCAGCGGAGTATGAAACGGGTTCCATTCGGAAGTGCTTACAAGAAACAGTTGGAGGTTTTTGGCTATTCCGGCAGCGGAAGCGCAGACCTGCTCACGGCTGTATGGGAAGTCAAAGTATTTCATTTAGTGCTAATTTAGTAACTGACTGTTGTGATAAAAATATTCACAATTTATCGCTTTGAGTTCATATGAGACTATTTTGCTATATAGTCAGAAACTGATGGTTGTGATAGCCATCCACTGCGCAACTGTTTTGTGTAAGGGCGCTACATTTTAATAAATTCAAAATTAGTCTTTAATTGGGATGTCTGCAATGAAATGGGAACAAATTTATGAATCCATGCAATCTGCTGACGATGCCGGACAGCTCCTTGAATACATAAACACCTATGCCAGACAGTGCGGATTTGCACACACGGCCTATCTCATGCGCATTCCACTGCTGAACGGCGTGGTCAAATGGCTTAGTTTTGGCTCGTTGCCCCAGGAATGGACCGATCATTATGCCGACAGAAAATATGCGGACATAGATCCGTTGGTTCGCAAGGCGTTGAACAGCATCGAGCCGCTGGTCTGGTCATCGAAGCTGTTTGCGGAGGCTCCGCAGATATGGACAGATGCCCAGCGATTCGGCATCAGGGTCGGTATTTCGCAACCGTGCTGGGCCGCGCAAGGCGTGTTTGGAATGCTGTCCTTTCTCAGAAGCGGTCCGGCGCTGTCGTCCGGCGAGATTTCAATGTTGCGGCGTCAATTGCAGACCGTAGCCAATATGCTGCATCTGGCCATGTATGAACATCTCGATGTTCCAACCATGAACTGCGTGTCGGAAGTGAACCTGACGATGCGTGAGCGGGAAATCCTGCGCTGGACGAGTGAAGGGAAAACTGCCGAAATCATCGGCACGATCCTCAATATATCCACACGCACGGTGAATTTTCACATCAGCAACGTGCTTACAAAGCTGGTTGCGGTCAATAAGGTTCAGGCGGTCGCCAAGGCGCGCACGTTCGGACTTCTCTAAATATTTCCTAAGTCCCTCGGCGGTTTGTTCCGAAGGGCATTTTTCAGCAGCTTCCGGTTTGCGCTTTTTCTGAAACGGGCTACAAATTCATTATCTTTCCGGAGGATCAATGAATGACTGCTCAGCCAAACTCTCTCGAAGCCCGCGATATCCGTTATCATCTGCATTCCTACACCGATGCTGTCCGACTTGAGGCGGAGGGCCCGCTTGTCATCGAGCGCGGCGACGGCATTTATGTCGAGGATGTAACGGGCAAGCGTTACATCGAGGCGATGGCCGGGCTTTGGAGTGTCGGCGTCGGCTTTTCGGAGCCGCGTCTGGCGGAAGCGGCTGCGCGGCAGATGAAGAAGCTGCCCTTCTATCATACCTTCTCCTATCGTTCGCATGGTCCCGTCATCGATCTGGCAGAAAAGCTCGTTTCGATGGCTCCCGTGCCGATGAGCAAGGCTTATTTCACCAATTCAGGTTCCGAAGCCAACGATACCGTCATCAAGCTGATCTGGTATCGTTCCAACGCGCTGGGCGAACCGGAGCGCAAGAAAATCATCTCGCGCAAGCGCGGTTATCACGGCGTGACGATTGCCTCAGCCAGCCTGACAGGCCTGCCCAACAATCACCGCTCCTTCGACCTGCCGATCGACCGGATATTGCATACGGGCTGTCCGCATCATTATCGCGAAGGGCAGGCGGGTGAGACCGAGGAGCAGTTCGCAACGCGGCTGGCCGATGAACTGGAACAACTGATTCTCGCGGAAGGTCCGCACACCATTGCCGCTTTCATCGGCGAGCCGGTGATGGGCGCTGGCGGCGTGGTCGTGCCGCCCAGAACCTATTGGGAAAAGGTACAGGCTGTTCTCAAGCGCTACGACATTCTGCTGGTCGCCGACGAAGTCATTTGCGGTTTCGGGCGGACAGGCAACCTGTTCGGCAGCCAGACGTTTGACATCAAGCCGGACATCCTGGTCATGTCGAAGCAGCTTTCGTCATCCTATCTGCCAATCTCCGCATTCCTCATCAACGAGCGCGTCTACGCGCCGATTGCCGAAGAGAGCCACAAGATCGGCACACTTGGCACCGGCTTCACCGCATCGGGCCATCCGGTGGCGGCGGCTGTGGCATTGGAAAACCTTGCGATCATCGAAGAGCGCCAACTGGTTGCCAATGCGCGGGACCGCGGCGCCTATATGCAGAAGCGCCTGCGTGATTTGCAGGATCACCCGCTGGTCGGCGAAGTGCGCGGCGTCGGTCTTATTGCCGGTGTCGAGCTTGTCACAGACAAGCAGGCCAAGACAGGCCTTGAACAAGCAGGCGCGTTGGGCGCACAGGCCAATGCAGCCCTGCAGGAACGCGGCGTGATTTCGCGCGCAATGGGCGACACGCTCGCCTTCTGCCCGCCGCTCATCATCAACGATCAGCAGATCGATACGATGGTGTCCGCACTGGAGGCGGCGCTGAACGATGTTCAGGCAAGCCTCGCCAGATAATAATTTGCTCTGGAGCCGTCCGGCGGACGGGCGGCTCCGGAACGGAAAATTTGTTTAATAGCACAAAAATTGTAGGATTTTCCGTAACTTGGCGGAAAATCGGCTTTTGCGAGCACGCGCAAGTTTGTTCCGGCCCCGCTTGCAAATACGGTAAGTTTTTCGCGCAAGCCAGTTGCAATACGCGATAGGTTTCTTTCACTTTCCCGCATCATTTCACGACAATGCGCGCACTGTGGCTTTTGCCGCATCTGCGCCGGATGAAGGCCCGTTTTCTGACCTTGGGCATCCCTCCCGCGTTCGAGCATTTCCAGCCAAAAGCGCAAAGCGGTTTTGCGTTGGATAATGCGAAAAAACAAAGAGATAGAGCGGTTCCAAACTCCGTTTGGATGGAACTGCTCTGGACCCCATCCGGTTGCCGGGAGTAAGTAGTCGTGCATCATGCATCCCTGACCAAGAACCTGACGCATCTGCAGCGCCTCGAAGCGGAGGCGATCCATATTTTTCGTGAGGTTGCGGCAACATTTTCCAACCCTGTGATGCTTTACTCGGTCGGCAAGGATTCGTCGGTGATGCTGCATCTGGCGATGAAGGCATTCTATCCGGCGCCGCCGCCATTTCCCTTTCTGCATGTCGATACGACTTGGAAGTTCCGCGAAATGACCGAGTTTCGCGATGCGCAGGCCCGCGAAAAGGGTTTTGAGCTGCTCGTGCATATCAACGAGGATGGCGTGCGCGAGGGCATCGGCCCTTTCAGCCACGGGTCGAATGTCCATACCCATGTGATGAAAACGGTTGCCTTGCGGCAGGCGCTGGACAAGTACAAGTTCGATGCTGCTTTTGGCGGCGCCCGCCGCGACGAAGAAAAATCACGCGCCAAGGAGCGTATCTTTTCCTTCCGTAACGCACAGCACGGTTGGGACCCGAAGAATCAGCGGCCTGAAATGTGGAAGATTTACAATACGCGGGTTTCCGCTGGAGAATCGATCCGCGTCTTTCCGCTCTCGAACTGGACCGAACTCGATATCTGGCAATATATCCTGCAAGAGAGCATCCCCATCGTCCCGCTTTATTTTGCAGCGCATCGCCCGGTGGTCGAGCGCGATGGCATGCTGATCATGGTCGATGACGAGCGCATGAAATTGCGTCCGGGCGAACAGGTGGAAAACCGTCTGGTGCGATTCCGCACGCTTGGCTGCTATCCGCTGACCGGCGCAATTGAATCCAGTGCGGCGGACCTCTCCGGGATTGTCGAGGAAATGTTGATCGCCCGTACATCCGAGCGACAAGGTCGCGCCATCGATCGCGACGAGGCCGGGTCGATGGAGAAGAAGAAGCGCGAGGGCTATTTCTGATGAATGCTATAATCAAGCCTGTTGCGACCAATGCCGCAGTCAGCGATTTTCTGGCCGATCAGGAACGCAAGACACTGCTGCGCTTCCTCACCTGCGGCTCGGTGGATGATGGAAAGTCAACGCTCATCGGGCGTCTGCTTTACGACACGAAACTGATCTTCGAGGACCAGCTAGCGTCATTGAAGAACGACAGCCGCAAGTTCGGAACGACCGATGACGATTTCGACTTCGCGCTTCTGGTGGACGGTCTGGAGGCCGAGCGGGAGCAGGGCATCACCATCGACGTCGCCTATCGCTTCTTTTCGACGCCCCGCCGCAAGTTCATCGTCGCTGACACGCCGGGTCATGCGCAATATACGCGCAACATGGCGACCGGCGCATCGACAGCCGATCTTGCCATCGTGCTGGTCGATGCCCGTCAGGGTGTGCTGACCCAGACACGCCGCCATTCCTTCATTGCGTCGGCGCTCGGTATTCGCCACATCGTTCTGGCGGTGAACAAGATCGATCTCGTCGATTTCTCGCAAGAGGCCTTTGAGCGCATCGTTGCCGATTATATGGGCTTCGCAAAGGAGCTTGGCTTTGCCAGCATCCAGCCGATCCCGCTTTCGGCACGCTTTGGCGACAATGTCACCCTGCCATCCGCCCGCATGGGCTGGTATCAGGGGCCGCATCTGCTCGAACATCTGGAAACCGTGCGCATCGACATGGAAGTGGCGGCAAAGCCCTTTCGGTTCCCGGTGCAATATGTGAACCGGCCCAATCTCGATTTTCGCGGTTTCTCCGGCACCGTCGCATCCGGTTCGATCAGCGTCGGCGATGCCGTCGTGGTAGCCAAATCAGGCAAGGCATCCCGCGTGAAGCGCATTGCCACCTATGACGGCGATCTGACACGGGCTTCCGAAGGACAGGCTGTCACTTTGGTGCTCGAGGATGAGATCGAGGTCTCGCGCGGCAATATGCTGGTGGGGACGGAATCGCGGCCCGAAGTGGCGGATCGTTTCTCCGCCAATATAGTCTGGTTCGGTGAGGATGCCTTGCATCCCGGCCGCTCCTATCTGCTGCGCACCGAGACCGATCAGACGCCGGTAACGATCAATGAGATCGTGTACAGGACCGACGTTGACAGCTTCACCCGGAAGGATGCATCCCGCCTCGACCTCAACGAGATCGGGCTTTGCCATCTCCAGACCGTGGATCAGATTGCATTCGACCCATACGCCGACAATCGCGTAACGGGGGCATTCGTCCTGATCGACCGGCTTACCAATGCGACCGTTGGGGCTGGAATGATCGACAGCGCGCTTCGTCAAGCGACGAATGTGCACCTGCAGTCCTTCGATCTCGACAAGCAGACGCGCGCGGCACAGAAATTTCAGAAACCGGCTGTGCTTTGGTTTACCGGCCTGTCCGGCTCCGGCAAATCCACCATCGCCAACCGGCTGGAACAACGGCTGCATGCGCTCGGCAAGCACACCTATCTGCTCGACGGCGACAATGTTCGCCACGGGCTCAACAGCGATCTGGGTTTTTCCGAGGAAGACAGGGCAGAAAATATCCGCCGTGTCGGTGAGGTCGCCCGCTTGATGACCGATGCAGGTCTGGTGGTGCTCGTCTCCTTCATCTCGCCTTTTCGGGCCGAGCGGGATCGCATTCGTTCCCGGCTGCCTGAAGGTGAATTTGTCGAAATCTTCGTCGATACGCCGATAGAGGAATGCATTGCCCGCGATCCGAAAGGGCTTTATGCGCAGGCCCTGCGTGGCGAGATAAAGGCTTTTACGGGCATCGATTCTCCGTATGAGCCGCCGGTATCGCCCGAGCTCCGGCTGAACACGACGGGCCGGGACGTTGACGAACTCGTCGCGGAAGTAGAAAAGTATCTTGCCGAACGTGGTATCATCGGCAGTTATGGCAGCGATACCTGGTCAATCTGAGCAAATGAAGATTTCAGCCTCCCCGAAAGCCGATCCGAGCGCCGAAGCAATGCTTGCCGTGCTGCTGGAAGCCGCATTGGAGGCGGGCCGCACGATCATGAAGCACTATGCCAATGGTTGCGCGGTTCACAGCAAGAAAGATTCTTCTCCGGTCACGGAAGCAGATCGTGACGCGGAGGCCATCATCCTTTCCGCACTGGCTTCGGTCGCCCCGGATATTCCGGTTGTGGCTGAAGAGGAAGTGGCGGCGGGACGCCTGCCCGCGCAACTGGGACGGCGGTTTCTACTGGTCGATCCTCTGGATGGAACCCGTGAATTCCTGCTGCGCAACGGCGATTTCACGGTGAATATTGGCCTGATCGAGGATGGCGCTCCGGTTCTGGGCATCGTTTATGCACCCGTTCGCAATCGCTTGTTTGTCGGAACCGGCAGCGGTGCGGAAGAAATAACCACGACCAAGGATCACGCGCTGGGAACACGGCGGGGGATAGGGGTGCGCGTTCATGGAGCCGAGCAGGTGGCGGTCTGCAGCCGGTCCCATAAAAACCCGGAAACGGAAAAATTCTTGAACGACAACCGGATTACCAACTGCGTTTCCATCGGTTCGTCGCTGAAGTTCTGCCTTATTGCCAGCGGCGAAGCCGATATTTACCCGCGTTTTGGTCCCACCATGGAGTGGGATACGGCGGCAGGCGATGCCGTGCTGCGC
Source organism: Brucella sp. IR068 (assembly GCF_049065885.1). NCBI lineage: Bacteria > Pseudomonadati > Pseudomonadota > Alphaproteobacteria > Hyphomicrobiales > Brucellaceae > Brucella > Brucella sp. IR068. Next base: position 125,954 of record NZ_JBAKHE010000003.1, read on the forward strand.
GCCGCAGGTGGTCTAACGACCACTTTCGAGGGGATACCGCTCTCCTATGGCCAGCGCGCCAGCGAAGGTGTCGGCGGTTTTGCCAACCCCAATTTTGTGGCGTTTGGCGGCGGGACGCTGCCGGTTTTCGAGACCGTTTGAAGCTCTTTCCAGCTTTTCGGGTTCGGCATTCAAAAAAACGACAAGATGCTCTTGCGGCTTGAAATCTGGAGCGTTATAAGCCGCCTCAATGGTCAAGGCCACATGGTCACGGAGTGTAGCGCAGCCTGGTAGCGCACCTCGTTCGGGACGAGGGGGTCGGAGGTTCGAATCCTCTCACTCCGACCATCTTTCAAGTTACTGAGAAACTTGGATATTCCCCGATTATTGGTTTCGGCTTGGTGATCTTCTCCCATTGAAATGCAAGATGGCGCCCTACGGGGCGATTTTTCTATGCTGCGGCGAAAAGCTACACCATTATGCAACCTGAAATATGCTTCATTCCCGAAAAATAGGGGGGAGGCATGGACGAGTTATCAAACCCAGCGGTCCATACACGCAAGAAGCGAGTAATTGTAGTCGATACTGAAACGACTGGACTGTTGCCATACGACCGGATCGTGACCATAGGGGCGGTCAAAATCGAAGGTGATGAACTTCTTCACCAGTCTCTACATCTGATATTCGATCCAAGGAAAGACAGCCATCCGCAGGCGGAAGCCGTGCATGGCTACGATAATTGGATGACACGATATCAGGACTTGTTTTCTGATCTTGCCGCTCCAATCCGTAAGTGGTTCGATTGGGCGGATGAAATCGTGGCACATAACGCAGATTTCGATATGCGCTATGTGCAACGGGAGTTTCGGAAGGCGGAAGTGGATATGCTCCCCCATCCGGTATTCTGCACCATGGAGCGGTCCCGAGAAATATGGTCTGGCCAGTCCGCCAAGCTCGATGACTGCTTGGCCCGAATAGGTTTATCACGTATCGGAAAGCGGCACGGAGCGCTTGAGGACGCGTACTTGACAGCAGGTCTTTACCTTCATCAGCGAGGCATCAAAAAGTCGCTACCGAAGGTCAACTCATGGTCGCCGCCTAAAAACTTGAAGCCATATCCGCCTCGGCCAGAGGGTGAACTGCCGAGGAGAGCGCCAAAGCGGAAATAAAGCGGGAAACAACAGCACCTACAATTAATGTGGGGTCTGTGGGATAGAGTACTTACATCGGTTGTCATTCTTCTTTCCCGAAAACCGACATCCGCATGAACTCTCCGTCGTACTGGGCAAGGGCGGCCACGCGCTTCCGGTCCAGAATTTCCACCCGGTTTGAGCGGAACAGGATCAGCCCTTCTTCCCGCAAGTCGCGCAGCATCCGGTTGAGATGAATTGGCGTCAGCCCCAGTGCATCGGCAAGCTGATATTGTGTCAGCGGGCAGTAGAAGGAATTTGCATCGCCCATCCCCGAAGATTGCACGCGGTCGGAAAGTTCGAGAAACAGATGCGCGGTGCGGACGAAGGCAGCCCGGCACCCGATATTGGTAAGATGCTCGATAAGCAGGGATCGCTGGCGCGCGAGAAGCTCTATGAAGATCAGGCTGAGGCGCGGCGCGTATTCAATGGAGGCCTCGAGAGAGACGAGCGGAATTTCGAACACCGACATGGGCGTGATTGCCGTGATGGTGTTATAGCTGTAACCGTCCGCCGTTCGCAGCCCCAGAAAATCGCTTCGCATGGGGAAGTCGATGATCTGCCTCTCGCCGCTGGCCAGATCGCGATAGACACATCCCCAGCCGGAACGCACGAGATGGAGGCTTCTGATTTGTTCTCCCTGCCTGATGATCGCGGCATCGGCGGCAAAGTCGCCTTCGATAATGGTGAGAGAAGAAAGCGCGTCTATCTCCCGCGCTCCGAGCTTGGCGAAAATTGGAGAGGCCTCCAATAAACCAATGAGCGCTTCAGTCGATGGGTCTGTGGTCTGTCTGCCACTGTGCATTTTTAACCCGTTGGAGCAAATTTTGATATGTGTGAAACGGCCTTTCGGCGAGAATGCGCATTAAGACGAACAGTTAGGGCGCTGATCTCATCTAAGCAAATCGAAATGCGCTCCAAACATTTTCTGAAAACTACAGGGCGATCTTCCGCTTGGAAGAACACATGAATAATCGAGGGATATTTCTGCCAGTGAGCATGAATATCCTTGAGCAAGAGTTACTCAAATTCCGTCTTGAGCTTCTCAAATTTCAGTAAAATCGGAAATCAACTAAACCAAAGATATAGAGGCTATATCTCCTGCCGTTCAAGTCTTTCTTACAAGTGGTCATAAATTTTATGCATTGCTAACATAAGTTAATGACACGATTATTTCCCGATAGCAATATTCACGCTGGTCATGGTTAGGGCTCTATCCATGTAAGCATTGGAAAACACTCGTCTCTGACGAAAGTAATAGTAGGATGCATAAACATAGAGCAACTTGAGTATGCCGGGAGCATCACATGTTGGAAGTAAGAGGGGATAGCATTTGGACTGCTCCGGAGCACGGGGATGACAGGGGGGGTGCTTCGGGTATTGAGGCCGTACGGGAACGGCGCCTGTTGCTGGTATGCAAGAGCAATCTTGAACGGCAATGTCTTTATAACGGGCTTGTGCTGAACGGGCTCAAGCTTCCCGTGGAAACACAAGCGACGATCGAACTGGCAGATCCAACCGAGGATATTGCTGTTGTTCTGATCAATATAGGTTCGAAGCGACTGGCGGACCCATTTTTCTCAGAAAAGCTGCAGGCTGTGATCGAGCTCTGGCGTCCGGTGCCGGTCGTGTTTCTCGCTGAACGCGAGGAGTGGGCTCAGGTCGTGCGTGCCATGGAAATCGGCGCTCGCGGCTATATTCCCACCTCGGTCGATATAAAAGTCTGTGTCGAGGCCATTCATCTTGCCACCGCCGGCGGCATGTATGTGCCCGCTTCCATGGTTTTTCAGACCGCGCCGGCCGATATCGACGACGACGTTCTGGGAGAACTGCTCACCGCGCGCGAGATCGAGGTTGTCCATGCGATCCGGATCGGCAAGTCGAACAAGATCATCGCCTTCGAGCTCGGCATGAGCGAGGGTACAGTGAAGGCGCATGTCCATAACATCATGAAGAAGATCGGCGCCGCAAACCGTACGGAAGTGGCTTGCAAGCTGCACCGGATGTATGGCGAAAAATTCGATCTCGATTAAATCATCATTTCTCGTTTGGTCCGGTGTCGTTACTCCACATTGGGAGCGCCGGCACCCGGTCCCGCTTGCCTGACGTGCAGATTTTTCCCGCGTTTTCGCGCTGGGCAAACCGGCCATTCTGCTTCAGCCGCTGAAGAAAGGCGGCCTATGTCGAAAATTGTTCCGGCTGAAGTGGTTGCTTTCTATTGAAAAACCGCGAAATTATCCGGACGCGATCAGAATAATGCCAGCCTCAGGACAACAATGCAGCTCACTCCCCGTCACAACGCAATTCTAGAGCTCGCTCGCAAACAGGGGCAGGTTCTGGTGGACGATCTTGCCGCGGCATTCGAGGTGACGCCGCAAACGGTGCGCAAGGACCTGAACGACCTCTGCCGGGCTCGGATGCTGCGCCGCATCCATGGTGGGGCGCTCTATCCGTCCGGTGTCGAGAACATGGAATATGAGGCGCGGCGTCGCATCGCGGCGCATGAGAAGGAAGCGATCGGGCGCGCTGCCGCGGAGATCATTCCCGATGGCGCTTCATTGTTCATCAATATCGGCACCACGACCGAGGCCGTCAGCCAGGCACTGGTCGACCATGACAATCTTATGGTCATCACCAATAATATCAATGTTGCCAATACATTGCGGGTTCACGCCTCGATCGAGGTAGTGGTCGCGGGCGGTGTCGTGCGTCCGTCGGACGGGGGGATCGTCGGCGAAGCCGCCGTTGATTTCATCCGGCAGTTCAAGGTCGATTACGCGATCATCGGAGCCTCGGCCATGGACGAAGACGGGGCGCTGCTCGATTTCGATTTCCGCGAAGTGAAAGTGGCGCAGGCCATCATTGCCAATGCCCGGCATGTCATCCTCGTGACCGACGCCACAAAGCTGGAGCGCACGGCGCCGGTGCGCATCGGCCATATATCGCAGATCGACACATTCATTACCGATCACTGCCCGTCGGACCAGTTGCGGAACCTGTGCCGGGAAAACGAGGTCGAACTGATTGAAACCCTTGGCGAAAGCCCGACAGCGGAAAAAGAGTCCTAGTTTCGTTTATTTTCGATTTGCTTTCGTATTAAATGAATTATATTCGCTTTGGTTTTCGGAGAGTGGTCTTCGGGGTTCGCCATGGCGCAAGAGAAACTATTCGACATTTTTGTAATCGGCGGCGGCATCAATGGATGCGGTATCGCGCGCGACGCGATTGGCCGGGGATTTTCGGTTGGCCTGGCCGAGATGAACGACCTGGCCAGCGGCACATCCTCGCGGGCCACCAAACTCATCCATGGCGGATTGCGCTATCTCGAGCATTATGAATTTCGTCTGGTGCGCGAGGCGCTTATGGAGCGGGAAGTGCTGTGGGCCAATGCACCGCACATCATTCATCCGATGCGGTTCGTGCTGCCTTATCACAAGGGCGGAGTGCGCCCTGCATGGCTGCTGAGACTGGGGCTGTTCCTCTACGACCATCTGGGCGGACGCAAAAAACTTGCCGCCACGCGGACGCTCGATATGCGCTCCGATCCGGCGGCCGCGCCCTTGAAGCCGCTTTTTACCAAGGCATTTGAATATTCGGACTGCTGGGTCGACGATGCGCGCTTCGTTGCCCTGACCGCCCGGGATGCGGCGGATCGCGGCGCGATGATCCGCACCCGGACCAGGGTCGTGGCGGCCCGCCGTGACCGGGAATGCTGGACCATCACATTGGAAGATACCGACACGCACGAGCGCGAGGAAGTTCGCGCCCGCCTGCTGGTCAATGCCGCCGGTCCGTGGGCCGACAAGGTGCTGCAGGGCGTGGAGGGAGATCGCCAGCTTCACAATGTCCGCCTCGTTCAGGGCAGCCATATCGTGGTGCGCAGGAAATTTTCCGATCCGCGCTCCTATTTCTTCCAGAACAATGACGGGCGCATCATCTTCGCCATTCCTTATGAAGATGATTTTACCCTGATCGGCACGACCGATCAGGATTATGAGGGCGATCCGGCCAAGGTCGCGATCACCGACAGCGAAACCGACTATCTCTGTGCGGCCGCCAGCGAATATTTCAAGGAACCCGTCAGTCGCGCGGATATCGTGTGGACCTATTCCGGTGTGCGTCCGCTTTATGATGACGGCGCGAGCAAGGCGCAGGAAGCGACCCGCGATTACGTGCTGAAAGAGGATGCGCCCGATGGGCTTGCTCCCCTGATCAATGTGTTCGGCGGCAAGCTGACCACGGCGCGCCGGCTTGCCGAACATATGCTGGAGAAGATCGAGCAGCGGCTGGGGCAGAAGGGAGCGCCATGGACCCATGCCGCCCCGTTGCCCGGCGGCGATTTCGTGGATGTCGAGTTCGAGCGTGAGTTGCAGAAGGTAAACGCCGCTTATTCCTTCCTCGCCCCGGCCCATGCGCGACGGCTGTTCCGGCAATATGGAACGCGCATCCACAGCCTGCTCAAGGGTGCCGCTTCCCTGACCGACCTCGGACAATATTTCGGCGCCGACCTTTACGAAGCCGAAGTGCGGTATCTTCAGGAAAATGAGTGGGCAGTCAGCGCCGAGGATATCTTGTGGCGGCGCACGAAACTGGGTCTTCGCCTCAATGCGGCGGATGTTTCCTCGCTTGAGGAATATCTGAAGCCAGCGCGCGTCGCCTGACCCCTCTCGATCTTTAGAGCATTTCCAGCAAAAGTGTGAAACGGTTTTGCGTTGGATAATGCGATAAAACAAATAGTTAGAGCGGTTCCGGCGATTCTGTTAGAATAGGAGCCGCTCTAGCCGCACTTGCCAGTTGTGTTTTGAGCAGTCATTATTCTCCCATATAGCGGGTTCCAGCCTTCCTGGGAGGAAAAGATGGGCACACCGCACGACCGGACACATGCTGACCGCATCCAATCCGCAATCACGACGGCGGGTGGGGCTGCACGGTCTGCTCTCGTCGCCTCGTGGCGGCGCTCGGCGGAACTGCACGGGCTCGACCCTGCCGAACCGGGATCGGTGCGCACACTTTCCGATGGCGAGTTCCGAACCGCCCATCAACGGATCGAACGCCTCGTCAGCATAGCGCAAGCCAGTATGGACCGCCTTTATCTGGCCGTCGGCGGCGTTGGCTGCTGTGTGTTGCTGGCCGACAGCGAAGGCGTGCCGGTCGAACGGCGCGGCGCGCCGGGCGATGACGACACCTTCTACCGTTGGGGGCTTTGGACCGGTGCTGTCTGGAGCGAACAGAGCGAAGGCACCAACGGCATCGGCACCTGCATCGTTGAACAGCGCCCGCTGACGATCCATCGCGACCAGCATTTCCATACGCGCAATATCGGGCTTTCCTGCACGGTCGCTCCCATCCATGACCATCAGGGACGCCTGATGGCAGCACTTGATGTCTCCTCCTGCCGCGCCGATCTGACCGAGGCTTTTGCGCAGCTTATATCGGTGGCCGTTATCGACGCTGCGCGCCGCATCGAGGCTGAAAATTTCCGTCAGGCTTTTCCCGATGCGCGCATCATGCTGGCGCCAAGCCCGGACCGCACCGGTGGCGCGCTGATCGCCGTCGACAAGGACGACCTCGTCGTCGGCGCGACGCGCGCGGCGCGCCTTGCCCTGGAGCTTGACGATGATGCACTGGCAGGCCCCTTGCCCGCCGCAGATCTTCTGGGGACGCCCGCCGACCCGCGCGAGGACATGGCGGAATCGGAGCGCGGGGTGATCCTGCGGGCACTGGCCCGCGCGGAGGGTAATATTTCCTTTGCGGCGCAGCTTCTGGGCATCAGCCGGGCGACGCTGCACCGCAAGCTGAACCGTCTGAAGATCATTCGCGCCCATTGATGAAGCCACGCTGAAATAGGCGGGCGAAACTGTCTCAATATTGCGACACATGATCTTGCGAGCTTGAATGCGTGGGATGACTCTTCCCCGCTCCCGCGCGATCCTCAACCATGAAGCGCTGTAGGAGCAGCGTTGTTTCTGGGAGGATGTCATGAACAAGGTTGAATTCAGCCGGACCGTGAAGCCGGCTTTTGCAAAGCGTTACGGAAACTTCATCGGCGGCAAATGGGTCGAGCCTAAATCGGGGCGCTATTTCGACAACACGTCGCCCGTCAACGGACAGGTGCTTTGCGAAATAGCCCGTTCGGATGCCGCTGACATTGAAGCGGCGCTCGACGCAGCGCATGCCGCCAAGGATGCCTGGGGCAAGACGAGCGCGGCTGAACGCGCGCTCATCCTCAATCGCATCGCCGACCGGATTGAGGAAAACCTGCCCGCGCTGGCGGCTGCCGAAACGTGGGACAACGGCAAGCCGATCCGTGAAACCACCAATGCCGACCTGCCGCTCGCTATAGACCATTTCCGCTATTTCGCAGGCGTCATTCGCGCCCAGGAAGGCGGCATTTCGGAAATCGATCACGACACGGTCGCCTATCATTTTCATGAACCGCTCGGTGTCGTCGGCCAGATCATTCCCTGGAACTTCCCGATCCTCATGGCGACGTGGAAACTTGCGCCCGCCCTTGCGGCAGGCAACTGCGTCGTTCTGAAACCGGCCGAGCAGACTCCGGCTTCGATCCTGGTGCTTATGGAGCTGATCGGCGATCTGTTGCCGCCCGGTGTCGTCAATGTCGTCAACGGCTTCGGCCTCGAGGCAGGCAAGCCGCTCGCCTCGAGCCCGCGCATCGCCAAGATCGCCTTCACCGGCGAAACGACGACCGGACGCCTGATCATGCAATATGCCAGCCAGAACCTCATTCCGGTTACGCTGGAACTGGGCGGCAAGTCGCCGAATATCTTCTTCAAGGATGTTGCCGCGGAAGATGATGATTTCCTCGACAAGGCCATCGAAGGCTTCGTGATGTTCGCGCTCAACCAGGGCGAAGTCTGCACCTGTCCGAGCCGCGCGCTTGTCCATGAATCGATCTACGACAAGTTCATGGAGAAAGCGCTGAAGCGCGTGGAGGCCATCGTGCAGGGCGACCCGCTCGATCCGGCCACGATGATCGGTGCGCAGGCATCCAGCGAGCAGCTGGAAAAAATCCTGAGCTATCTCGATATCGGCCGTCAGGAAGGCGCCGAAGTGCTGACCGGCGGCGAGCGCAATATTCTGCCGGGCGATCTCGCCGGTGGCTATTACGTCAAGCCGACGGTGTTCAAGGGCAACAACAAGATGCGCATCTTCCAGGAGGAAATCTTCGGTCCGGTCGTGTCCGTCGCTACCTTCAAGGACGACGCCGAAGCGCTATCGATTGCCAACGATACGCTTTACGGCCTCGGCGCCGGCATATGGACCCGCGACGGGACCCGCGCCTATCGCTTCGGACGGGCCATTCAGGCTGGCCGTGTGTGGACCAACTGCTACCACGCCTATCCGGCCCATGCGGCATTCGGCGGTTACAAGCAGTCGGGTATCGGTCGCGAAAACCATCTGAAGATGCTCGACCATTATCAGAACACCAAGAACATGCTTGTGAGCTACAGCCCGAAGAAGCTGGGCTTCTTCTAGAACTCCCGGCAGACGCAATGCGGAGAAAACGTCTTCGCATTGCGTTCAATCAAGGGTCGGGATCGCTCTTCATGCCAGTATTGCGTCGACTTTAACGATTCCCAATACCCTCCCAAGGGGCCTGGGCGGAAACGCCCGGGCGACCTTTTGTCCATGACTGCGAATTTTCACATTTCTTCCGTCCCCCAGGAAGCCAGCTCAGTTCGACAACGAAGGAGAAACTTCATGGCAAAGACAATGAAAGCCGCCGTGGTGCGCGCATTCGGAAAGCCCCTGACGATTGAAGAAGTGCCGGTGCCCGAACCCGGCCCCGGCCAGATACAGGTCGCCATTCAGGCGTCGGGCGTTTGCCATACCGATCTGCACGCAGCCGAGGGCGATTGGCCGGTCAAGCCCAATCCGCCGTTCATTCCGGGCCATGAGGGCGTCGGTTACGTCTCTGCCGTGGGTAGCGGTGTCAAACACGTGAAGGAAGGCGACCGGGTCGGCGTTCCATGGCTCTACACCGCATGCGGGCATTGCCGCCATTGCCTGGGCGGCTGGGAAACGCTCTGCGAGGCACAGGAGAATACGGGCTATTCGGTCAATGGCGGCTTTGCCGAATATGTGGTTGCCGATCCCAATTTCGTCGGCCATTTGCCGAAGAGCATCGATTTCAACGAAATCGCGCCGGTCCTGTGTGCGGGCGTAACGGTCTACAAGGGTCTCAAGGTTACGGATACGAAGCCTGGCGACTGGGTTGTTATCTCCGGCGTGGGCGGACTGGGCCATATGGCGGTGCAGTATGCCAGGGCCATGGGGCTCAATGTTGCTGCTGTCGATATCGACGACAAAAAGCTCGATCTTGCGCGCAGGCTCGGCGCAACTGTAACCGTCAACGCCAAGACGCATAACGATCCGGCGGCCTATATCAAGAAGGAAACCGACGGCGGCGCGCAGGGCGTGCTGGTTACGGCGGTTTCGCCGATCGCCTTCGAACAGGCGCTGGGCATGGTGTCGCGCGGCGGCACTGTCTCGCTGAACGGCCTGCCGCCCGGCGACTTCCCGCTTTCCATCTTCAATATGGTGCTGAACGGCGTTACAGTGCGCGGATCGATTGTCGGCACCCGGCTCGATCTGCAGGAGTCGCTCGATTTTGCCGGTGATGGCAAGGTGCGAGCCACCATCCGCACCGAAAAGCTGGAGGATATCAACTCCATCTTTGACGATATGCGGCAGGGCAATATCGAAGGCCGCGTGGTCATGGACCTCACGCAATAATGCCCCGTGCCGCATCAAGGGTGCGGTAGAATGCACATCCGGGCGGGCATTGCACAAGTGCCCGCTCGTCGTCCCGGGAGGAGGATATGGCGGAGAAAAGCCCCGATACGGACCACGGACAGGTGAGCGCCACACAGGCCGCACTTGATCTCATCCGGGAATTGCAGGCCGAATATGGGCCGATCATGTTCCACCAGTCGGGTGGTTGTTGCGATGGGTCATCGCCGATGTGCTATCCGCAAGGCGAATTCATGGTGGGCGACACGGACGTGAAGCTCGGAGAAATCGGTGGTGCTCCGGTCTATATCAGCGGCCCGCAATATGAAGCCTGGAAACATACCGAACTCATCATCGATGTCGTCCCCGGACGCGGAGGCATGTTTTCGCTCGACAATGGCCGCGAGGTTCGCTTTCTGACGCGATCGCGGGTCTGCTCAATTCCCTGATTTCTCTTTTCGTTTTGCGGCGAAGCGGTTAGAGCATTTCCAGCAAAAGTGCGAAGCGGTTTTGCGTCGGATAATGCGTGAAAACAGAAGGATAGATCGGAGAGGGAGGGAGACGATCCGATATGGCCGCAGCAGGAAAACGAGCAACCATTCATGATGTGGCACGCCTTGCCGGTGTGTCGATCAAGACAGTTTCGCGCGTCTATAATGACGAACCGAATGTGCGCGAGGCCATCCGCGAAAAGGTCCGGCAGGCCGGAAGCGAGTTGCGATACCGCCCCAATGCCGCCGCCCGCAACCTTGTCGAACGCCGGTCTCACCTGATCGGTCTTTTCTTCGAAAATCCGAGCGCCAGCTACGTCACCGAATTGCAGATGGGCGCGCTGGAACGGCTGCGCGACACGCGATACCGCCTGCTGATCTTTCCCGTCGAAAATCGGGATGATATTCGCGGCGCGCTGATCGAAACGGCGCACGCCTCCGGCCTCGACGGCATCATCGTGACGCCGCCCATGTCGGACGATCCTGAAATCCTCGCCGAACTGACGGCATCGGCAATGCCGTTTGCGCGGGTGGCGGGCGATGTGAATGTCCATCCGACCGACAGCGTCACGATTGATGACGGGGCTGCCGCCTTCGATCTCATGGAATATCTTCTGAAACTCGGCCACCGCCGGATCGCCATCGTCATTGGCGATCCAACCCATCGTTCGGCGGAACTGCGCCTGGCGGGCTATCGGCGCGCGCTGGAGCAGGCGGGGATCGGGCGTAACCCGGATTACGAGGTGCAGGGTGGTTTCAGTTTCACAAGCGGCCTTGCTGCCGGAAAGAAATTGCTTTCGCTCGATGAGCCGCCGACGGCGGTGTTTGCGTCAAACGACGATATGGCGGCTGCCGTCATGCAGGTCGCCTATGACCATAATCTTGCGATACCCGACCAGCTGACGGTGGTGGGCTTCGATGACAGCGCTATCGCCAGCATGGTCTCGCCGCAGATCACCACTGTCCGCCAGCCGATTTTCGAGATGACGCGCGACGCGGCGGACATGCTCTTGAAACAGATCGAAACCGGCCATTTGTCGGCTTCGCGGCAGATTGATTATAAACTCGTCATTCGCCAGTCGTCCGGCAAGGCGCCGGTATAGACCTGTCTAACTCTGTTCGGGATGCGGGGGGAAGAAGCGCTCGCGGGCGAAATTGCTGCCGAAGATCATGTCATATTGCAGCATCTGATAATCGCGCAGCAGCGGCGGGAAGGGCGGCCGTTGTTGCCAGCCCTCTTCGGCATTCTCCGACCGGTCAAACACTGCATGATTGTCAACGACCCGGTAGCGCTCGTGCAACTGGCGCAGGAAGCCGGTGTAATAGGGGTGCTGCATCCCGGCCATGTCCAGAATGTGCAGCGGCAGGAAGGCGGGGCTGATCGTGCCCGTTCCCCGTTCGGCCCCACGCTTGTTTGACCAGAGAACCAGCGGGGTTTCGTGCTGCAGCATCATATCTTCGGCAGATGCGGTGCGGCTTGCAACCCGGTTTGCCATGAAGCCGGTCTCGACATAGACGGGGCCGAGTGGCGGCAGATGGTCGCCGAAGAAGACGAGAATGGTTTCGCGGTCACGCTTGGATGCCCACTCCATCAGCCTTGCAAGGCTTGCATCGGCATCCATCGCTCCTTGCGAATAGGAACGGATCGACTGGCGGGTATGCTCGCTGGCGTCGGTCTGCACCTCGAGTTTGGAATCTGGATAGCGGTTGGCCTCATATGGGCCATGTCCCTGAAGAGAAACGGCGAAGAAGAAGAACGGCGCATCCATGGAATCGGCTTCGCGGATGATTTCATCGGTCAAGGCAGCGTCGGACGCCAGCGCACCGCGCTTTTCCAGCGGCGGCATGTTTTCCTCTGACATGAACCGGTCGAAGCCCATGCTTTCATAGACGGGACCACGGTTCCAGAACCATTGGCGATAGGGATGGATGGCCCGCGTGGCGTAACCCTGATCCTTGAAAAAGCTTGCAAGCGAGGGAAGCGGGCGACGGATATATTGCTGGTACGGAATGCTGCCCGAAGGCAGGAACGCCTTGGAAAACCCGGTCAATGCTTCAAACTCGACATTGGCCGTCATGCCGCCGAATTCCGGCGAGAAGACATGGCCGGACTGTTCCGCACGCACTGTCGGGATCGGATCGGCGCTGAAGGCCACGCCGGGAAGGCGCGTCGGATCCCAGAAGGATTCGCTCATCACCATGATGACGTCCGGCTTGCGGCTGTCGAATGCGGCAGGGATGAGCTGCGCGGGCGGTTCGATGGCGGCAATCGCCTCCGGGGAATAACCTTCCGGCGCGAAGACGGTTGCCATCGGCACATTCAGGATGAAAGCCATGGTGAAGCCGTTATGCGCGTAATTTTCCTTCTGGTCCCACATGATGGGCAGAATGCGCAGACGGTCCCGGGCCAGCGAAAAACTCGCATAATCAGAAATGACCGCGAACCAGGCGAGCAGCGGCAGCGCGAAGGCAAGACGCAGCATCCGCCCCTTCCACGGGATCGGGTCGAAACGCCGCCACCAGAACAGCGTCACGGTGATCATCAAGGCTGCCGAGGCGATGAGCAGCAGGGCTATGCCCACCGCGCTCCATGGCCGGTCGCGCACCAGCAGCGGCAGAAGATCCACGATCTGACGGGCATAGAGAAAATCGCTCGGGTAGAGCGGATCGCCGAGATAAAGGCTTTTTTCACGGGCGGTCGTGGCGGCAATCAGCGCCAGCGGCCCGACGACGATGAAGCCATAATGGATGCGCCCGAAAATGGCGTCGCTTGCGGTGAGCACGACGACGAAAAGCGCCACGGTCGTCCATGCGGGCTTGTGCGGTGTGCGGAAGAACTGCATCGTATCGGTGAACGAGCCGCGCACGATCCATTCGATGGCGAAAACCAGCAGGGTCGAAAGCACCATGGAAGCAAGCGCAATGGCGGCCAGACGCAGCGGCCAGGCAATACGGGCAGGCCCGAAAATCGCGGCATCGCTCCAGCGACGCGCTGCGGTATTTTCCATCACACCCGGCATGTTTTTACTCACCAACTCCGAGACTTCACAAAAATCCTGTCACATTTCTGTCATGGAAATGTCAACTCACGTTTGGGCCACGCTTGGGCCGCGAGTGATACGCACCGTGATCTGAACGGATGATGAATGGAGCATGTCTCCCGAAAGCGGAAAGCGGTTTCGGGTCGAAGACATGCGAAAAAACAAACAGATAGGGAATATGAAATGAAGACAGGGCCGGAATCATCCGGCCCTGTCGGTGGCGACATGGGAGACTGGATTACGAAAAGACGTCTTCCAGCCCCTTGGTCAGTTCCAGCGCCTGACGCTCGAACAGGCGGCGGTAGATGCCTTCCGGCTTGCGGATAAGCGCATCATGGTCGCCTTCTTCGAGGATCTTGCCCTTGTCGAAGACCAGCAGCCGGTCAAGCGCCCGAACCGTCGAAAGCCGGTGTGCGATGACAAGCGTCGTGCGGCCCACCATCAGCCGTTCCATCGCCTGCTGGATCAGCACCTCCGATTCCGAATCGAGGCTCGACGTCGCCTCGTCCAGAATGAGGATCGGTGCATTTGCCAGAAACGCACGGGCAATGGCGACACGCTGGCGCTCACCACCCGAAAGCTTCACACCGCGTTCACCGACAAGCGTTGCATAGCCTTTCGGCAGGCGGCTGATGAAGTCGTGCGCGCTCGCAAGCTTCGCAGCTTCCTCGATCTCGGCCTGCGTCGCACCGGGGCGGGCATAGGCGATGTTCTCGGCCAGCGTCCGGTGAAACAGGATCGGCTCCTGCTGCACGATGGCGATCTGCGATCGGAGCGATGCCTGTGTGACATCGGCAATGTTCTGCCCGTCAATGCGGATAGCGCCGCCGCTGACATCGTAAAGCCGCTGGATCAGCTTGACGAAGGTCGTCTTACCCGAACCCGAATGACCGACCAGACCGACGCGCTCGCCAGCCTCGATCTTGACCGAGAAGTCGCGATAGAGGGCGGATTCGTGACTGCCATAATGGAAGGTGACGTGATCGAAAGTGATCTCGCCATTTCCAATTTTGATGGCCGGAGCACCCGGCTTGTCGGCAATACCGTAAGGCTGCGCCTCGATATCGACCAGTTCCTCCATGTCGTTGACCGAGCGCTGCAGGTTGCGGATATGCATGCCCACATCGCGCAGATAGCCCTGCAACATGAAGAAGGCGGTCAGGACGAAGGTGATATCGCCCGCCGTTGCCTTGCCCTGGCTCCACAGATAGAGCGCAAAGGCAATGACGACGCCGCGCATCACCAGAAGGTTCGCACCCTGGATGAAACCGTTCAGCGTACCGATCAGCCATGTGCGGCGTGTGCGGCCGCGCCACTTGGTGACGACCTTGGCAAGACGCATATCCTCGCGGCTTTCCGCACCGAACGCCTTCACAACCGCATTGCACGAAATGGCATCGGCCAAAGCGCCGCCCATGCGCGTGTCCCAGCTATTGGCAAGTGTTGCCGCAGGGGCGACGAAGCCGAGCGAGATCACGATGGTGCAGACGATGAACAGCACCGAACCGATGGCAACCAGCAGGCCCATCAGCGGCCAGTACCACGATAGAAGTGCGACCGAGCCGAGCAGCATCAGGACCGATGGCAGCAGGGCCACGATCAGCGTATCGTTGAGCAGGTCGAGCGCCCACATGGCCCGCGAGACCTTGCGCACGGTCGATCCGGCAAAGGCATTGGCATGCCAGTCGGTCGAGAACCGCTGCAGCCTGCGGAACGAGCTGGCTGCCATGTCGCTCATGATCTTCAAGGTGAAGTCGGTGATGACATAGAAGGTCAGCTGGCGCGTGATCAGCGCCAATGCACCCAGCGCAAGCAGGACGATCAGCGCATGAATGGCCGCATCCCATGCGCCGTCATTGCCCAATGAAAGCGCGTCGACCAGCCGCCCGGAATAGAGCGGGGTCAGAACATCTGCGGCTGTTGCGAGCAGCATGCCGATTATCATCAGCGTCAGCCGCACGGGCTGACTTCGCCAGTGGCCGAAAGTGTAGCCGAGGACGTTGCGGAAAGCAGGTCCCCGGAAATTGATGCGAAACCGAGTCATATCTACAATACCAGGCCGCGTTCGGGCGGATTCTGGTTCCTTTAAAAGCATTTTCAGCAAAAGTGCGAAGCGGTTCAGCGTCGGACGATGCGTGAAAACAAAGACAAAACAAGCAGCCGGTGAGGGCTGCGGCAAATTTGGAAGTTTTGGAATGTGCCCCTTTAGGGAGGGCGTTCAGGCCTCAGCCTGCATCGCGGGCCAAGGACTTAAAGCTTGGAAGCGCCCGCGCGAACACTGGGCACCATCGGGAATGGGTAATAGACACGCATCTCATACCTCTTGCCAGTGTTGCGGATAGGTGCACAATAAATGAGCAAAAATATTTGCCAAGGCGAAAAATGACAATTTTTCCAACTGGTCATTGACTGTGACAAATTTGCAAGGCGGGCCTTTCAAGGCCTTGGCCCGGGGCTTATTTTCACTTTTTGCGTTACAGGACGGCTCCGGTCTTGCAATTCCGCCGCTCATGGGTGAAGGGTCGTTCTGAGATATATCAGAGCCGTGCGGCGCACAGGGAGAGTTCATGACGGTACATCAAAATCTGATCGCGGGCGAATGGGTCGGCGGCGACGGGATCGCCAACATCAATCCTTCGGACACCAATGATGTCGTTGGAACCTATGCGCGCGCAACGGCTGAAGACACCAAGGCAGCCATTGCCGCCGCGAAAGCCGCTTTCCCGGCATGGTCGCGTTCCGGCATTCTGGAGCGCCATGCGATCCTGCGTAAAACCGCAGACGAGATTCTGGCGCGCAAGGACGAGCTTGGCCGTCTTCTGTCGCGTGAGGAAGGCAAGACGCTGGCCGAGGGCATCGGCGAAACCATCCGCGCCAGCCAGATTTTCGATTTCTTCGCCGGCGAAGCCCTGCGTCTGGCAGGCGAAGTTCTGCCTTCTGCGCGCCCGGGCATCGGCGTCGAAATCACCCGCGAACCTGTCGGCGTCGTCGGCATCATCACGCCGTGGAACTTCCCGATCGCCATTCCGGCATGGAAGATTGCGCCGGCGCTCTGCTATGGCAACACGATCGTCTTCAAGCCGGCTGACCTCGTGCCGGGCTGTTCCTGGGCGATTGTCGATATCCTGCATCGCGCCGGTCTTCCGAAGGGCGTGCTCAATCTCGTCATGGGCAAGGGTTCCGTGGTCGGCCAGACCATTCTGGACAGCGCCGACGTCAATGCCGTCACCTTCACCGGTTCCACCGGCACGGGCAAGCGCGTTGCGGCTGCATCCATCGAGCACAATCGTCGCTTCCAGCTCGAAATGGGCGGCAAGAACCCGGTCGTGGTTCTCGATGACGCCGATCTCAATGTGGCTGTGGAATCGGTCGTCAATTCCGCCTTCTTCTCTACCGGCCAGCGCTGCACGGCTTCCTCGCGCATCATCGTCACGGAAGGCATCCACGACAAGTTCGTTGCCGCCGCCATTGAAAAGCTGAAGACCGTTGTGGTCGACAATGCGCTGAAGCAGGGCACCCATATCGGCCCGGTGGTCGATGAAAGCCAGCTCAAGCAGGACATGGACTATATCGAGATCGGCCGCAAGGAAGGCGCGAAGCTTGCCTTTGGCGGCGAACGCCTCAACCGCGAAACGCCGGGCTTCTATCTCCAGCCCGCGCTGTTCACGGAAGCCACCAACCAGATGCGCATCAGCCGCGAGGAAATCTTCGGCCCGGTCGCTTCCGTCATCCGCGTCAAGGATTATGAAGAAGCGCTTGCCACCGCCAACGATACGAATTTCGGCCTGTCGTCGGGCATCTGCACGACGAGCCTGAAGCACGCCACGCATTTCAAGCGCAATTCGGAAGCGGGCATGGTGATGGTCAATCTGCCGACCGCGGGCGTCGATTTCCATGTGCCGTTCGGCGGGCGCAAGGGTTCGAGCTACGGTCCGCGCGAGCAGGGCCGCTACGCCGCCGAGTTCTACACGACGGTGAAGACGGCCTATACGCTGGCCTGATGGCAGTTTGAACAAACATGAAAACCGGCGATTTCCCGCCGGTTTTTTTATGCGGCTTTTCGCGGCCAGGCGGCAAGCTTGCGGGCGAAATGCGACACCGTGCCGTGCAGCAGCATGGTGAAAGCCGCCAGAACGAACAGGCAGGCGAACATCAGGTCCACCTTGGCGCGTCCATTGGCGAGCAGCATCAGATAGCCGAGCCCCTTGGATGCCCCCACCCATTCGCCCACTACGGCGCCGATGGGGGCATAGACCGCAGCGAGGCTCAGGCCCGACGCCAGCGAAGGAAAGGCGGAGGGGATGCGGATGCGAAACAGGATCGCCATGCGCCCGGCCCCCAGGATTTCCGCCGCGTCGATCAGGCTGCTGTCAGTGCGCCGCATACCATCGAAGAAGGTCGAAACGACGGGAAAGAAGATCATCAGCACCGTGACCGCAATCTTCGATGCAGGGCCATAGCCGAGCCACAAGGTCAGGATGGGGGCGAGCGCGAAGATCGGGATCGCCTGGCTGAACACCATGGCGGGCATGACGAGGCGCTGCGCCAGCGGTGACATCATCAGGCAGATGGCGGTCGCAATGCCGACCGCACTGCCAAGGGCAAGACCGCCCAGCACTTCGCCGATGGTGGCGATGGCGTTCTCGGCAATCAGCCCGGCATTGCCGATCAGCGCCTGCACAACATCAAGCGGACCCGGCAGGATGAAGCGCGGCATCTGGCCGATGCTCACCACCGCCTGCCAGATGGCGAGCGCCACCGCTGCCGATAGCAGACCATCGGCAGCGCGTTTCATTCGGCTTCGGTTCGAGAGCGCTTCGGTCACTATCCGGCCTTCAACCCCATCGACCAGAACTCCGCTTCGAGCCTGCTTGCGGTGGCAAATATCTGGCAGAGCCTTGGCCAGCGCGGGCTTTTCTCGAAGTCATCGCCGATGCGGTCCCTCGCGGCCTGATCGAACAGCTTGCCCACCGTGTGGCACATGTCCTGATAATCAGGCCCCGCATAGGTATCGATCCACTCCTGATAGGGCGTGCCGGGGCGGGCCGTCACAGCGAGATTGAGGCCGATCTCGCCATAGCCATGCGCGCAGGGCACGAGCGCGGTCAGCAGGTCGAGGAAATCGCCCGCCTGTCCGCAATCGAGCACATAGCGCGTGTAGGCGAGGTTTTCCGGCTCTTCCTTCGTGGCGTAAAGCGCGTCCTCGCTGATGCCTTCGCGGCCGCAGATGCCGACATGAAGCGGCAGCTCCGTCACCGTCAGCCGATGCATGATCTGGGCGCAGAGCCGGGTTTCCTGCAATGTATTCGCCTTGACCACACCGAGCGCGAAAGCGCGGGCATAGTGATGCAGATAGACATAATCCTGACGCAGATAATGCAGGAAGGCCGCCTTGGGTAACGTGCCATCGCCAAGGCCCCGCACGAATTCATGCTCGATATAGGGCTTCCAGTCATCAAGCGTCGCTGCGCGAAGGCGCGTGAACAGTTCGGATGAATAATGCGGCTGCGGCTGGCTCATGACTTGCTCCCTTCGGCATTGACGTCGATGGCGAATTTTTCGACCGGCAGGATGGAGGGCACCAGATTGTGCTCCTTGAGATAAGCCTCATAGCGACGCCAGCGGCCGGTATCGAGGCTGGCAGGTGCGCGTGAAAAGCGCGCGACGGTGTCTTTCCAGGCGCGCTGGTTCAATTCGTCCTTGAGTTCGGTGCTGTAGGACGAGAACAGCTCGAAACCCTTGTCCGGGTGATTGACGATATATTGCGCGGCCTTCTCGGTGGCCGACAGGAAGCGGGAAATCTTGTCCTTTTCCGCCGCGTCGAGCCCGGTCGTGGCTGCGACATAGACCAGCTCGTCATAAACCGGCACGCCTTCTTCCTCGACGAAGAAGCATTTGCCCGGCACGCCTTCGACGGCCATCTGGTTCAGTTCGACATTGCGATAGGCACCCATCACCGCATCGACTTGCTTCGACATCAGCGACGGCGCAAGCGAGAAATTCACATTGATGAGCTCGACGTCGGAAAGCTTCACGCCATGCTGTCCGAGAATGGTGCCGAGGAGCGTTTCCTCCACGCCCGCGACCGAATAGCCGATCTTCTTGCCCTTGAGATCGGCAATGGAATTCACCGAGCCGTCGTCGCGGGCCATCAGGCAGTTGAGCGGCGAGTCGATCAATGTGCCGACACGGACGAGCGGCAGCCCCTCATGGACCTGAAGATGCACCTGCTGCTGATAGGAGACGGCGAGATCGGCCTGCCCCGCCGCGACCATCTTGGTCGGACTCGAGGCATCGGCAGGGGCGACGATTTCCACGTCCAGCCCCGCATCCTTGAAGTAGCCGAGCTTGTCGGCAACGATGATCGGGCCATGATCGGGGTTCACATACCAGTCGAGAATGAGCTTCAGCTTGTCATCGGCGTGAGCCGAAGTGGCAGTGGTGAGGGCGAGGCCGAACAGGGCGGCAAAGGCAGTCTTTTTCATAGGGTTTGCTCCAGAGCATGGCCTGCATAAGCGCGCGTGGTTTCGATCCATTGGCGCAGGCGGCTTTCAGGGTCGGCATTGAGTGTGATGTCGGTGACGACGGAAACGATGTCGGCGCCTGCTTCGAAAACGCCCGGCGCGCGCTCCACGCTCATACCGCCGATGCCCACCAGCGGAATGTCGCCGATGCGCGCCTTCCATTGGCCGAGGCGAGGCAGGCCCTGCTCGTGCCATTTCATCTTTTTCAGGATGGTCGGATAGACGGGGCCAAGCGCGATATAGTCAGGCTTCAACGACAAGGCGCGGTCCAGCTCCGCCTCGTCATGGCTTGAAACGCCGAGCTTTAGGCCACCGGCGCGAATGGCATCGAGATCGGCATCGTCGAGGTCTTCCTGTCCGAGATGGATGAAGTCGCAGCCTTCCTCCAGCGCCAGTTTCCAATAGTCGTTGACGATCAGCTGGCAGTCATGGGCAAGGCATATCTCCCGGGCGGCGCGGATTTCACCGCGCAGTTCCGGTTCGCTCTTGTCCTTGACGCGCAACTGCACCAGCCTGACGCCAAGCGGCACCATGCGCTCCAGCCATCTGGCGCTGTCGAAGATCGGGTAGAACGGATCGAGGGCCATTACAAAAATGCCTTTCCGAGAAGAGGGGTGGATGGTGCGGCCATGTCGCGGGCTTCGATGGCGTCCGCCTCGAAGGCGAGCCGACCGGCTTCAACGGCAAGCGCGAAACCGCGTGCCATGACGACCGGATCGCCAGCCTTGGCGACGGCGGTGTTGATGAGCACGGCGTCATAGCCCAACTCCATTGCTGCCGCTGCATGGGAAGGCACGCCGATGCCTGCATCGACGACAAGCGGAATGTCGGGGAAATGCGCCCGCATGGTTTTGAGCGCATAAGGATTGTTCAGGCCGCGGCCCGAGCCGATGGGCGCGCCCCACGGCATCAGCACTTTGCAACCGGCTTCGAGAAGCTTTTCCGCGACGACCAGATCGTCATTCATATAGGGAAAGACCTCGAAACCGTCGTCGCATAGCGCGCGCGCCGCTTCCACAAGGCCGAACGGGTCGGGCTGCAATGTGTCATGGTCGCCGATGACTTCGAGCTTGATCCAGTTGGTGCCGAAGATTTCCCGCGCCATTTTTGCCGTGGTGACAGCTTCGCGGGCCGTGTGACAGCCCGCCGTGTTCGGCAGAACCTGCACGCCCAGTTCCCGGATCAGCGCCCAGAAATCCTGTCCGGCGCGGGCCTCGCCGCTTTCACGCCTGAGCGACACGGTGACGATACCGCTTTGCGAGGCGCGCACCGCATCGGCCAATATGGCCGGTGACGGATATAGCGCCGTGCCCAGCAGCAGGCGGCTTTCAAACTTCTTGCCATAAAATTCCAGCATCTCAGCCTCCCTGCATCGGGGCCAGAACTTCGATGCGGTCGCCAGCCGACAGGATCGCGGCTTCGCGCTCGTCGCTGGCCACGAATTCGCCGTTGAGCGCCGTTGCGACAACCGCTTCATCCAGTTCGATTTCGATGAGCAGCGCCGCCAGATTGGCGGCTGTCGTGGTGACGACTTCACCGTTCAGCACGATTGTCATGCATAGTCCTCCACAAATTCGGGCCTGGTTTCGGGTGCGGTCGCAGCGGCGACCGCCATGCGCGCCATCGCCGGCGAGAGCAGGAAGCCGTGGCGGTAAAGCCCGTTGACATAGATGGTTTTGCCGCGCCGTCTGACGCGAGGCAGGTTGTCCGGAAAGGCCGGGCGCGCATCGACCCCGGTTTCGAGAATTTCCGCCTCGCCGAAGGCCGGATGCAGGGCATAGGCGGCACTCAGGAGTTCCAGAGTGGAGCGCACGCTGATCCCGGACCGCTCGCCGCTTTCGATCATGGTCGCGCCGATCATGTGCACGCCGTCGCCGCGCGGCACGATGTAAAGCGGAATGCGCGGATGCAGGAGCCGCACGGGCCGCGAAAGATTGATGTCGCGGGATCGGACAACCAGCATTTCCCCCTTGACGCCGCGCAGGTCGGGCAGCGCATCCCGTGCGGCTAGGCCCCGGGCATCGACCACGATATCCGCGTCGATTGTCCCTGCGTCCGCTTCCGTACCGAGATGGAAGACGACACCTTTTCGTTGCAGGTTTCCGGCCAGCTCGATCAATGTTCTGCGCGGGTCGAGATGCCCTTCACGCGCGAAGAACAGACCCTGCCGGAAACGTCCGGCCAGATCGGGTTCCAGCGCATCAATGCGTGCTTGATCGATTGTGTCGAAGGCTTCCGTCCGGCGGACGAAGCGACGCAACTCGCTGGCATCGCGCGTGTGCGACAGGACGAGCGTGCCTTCACGCTTGACTCCGGAGACGTGCTTTTCCCACCAGCCGAGTGCTTCCTGCCCAAGCCGCACGACGGGTTCTTCGGCGCTTTCGCCCTCGCACCATGGCGCCAGCATGCCGCCCGCAAGCCACGAACAGCAATCGGCGCCGATCTGCGGGCTGCGGGCAATGACTGTCACAGCATGGCCCTGATCGGTGAACTCGGCGGCGGTGGCAAGACCGGCCACACCCGCTCCGATAATGGTGACGCGCATCAGGCAATCTCCTCGGTCCGGGTTTTCCAGAGGCCGTGGAAATGATGCACCGGCCCGTGGCCATGTCCGATCTTCAGGCTGTCGGCGGCGCGGATTGCCGCTTGCAGATAGGCATGCGCGCTCAGCACCGCCTTTTCCAGCGGCAGGTTCCGGGCCAGTTCCGCGGCAATGGCCGAAGAGAGCGTGCAGCCTGTGCCATGGGTGTTGGCGGTCAGGATACGCAGTGCTTCGACACGGAGCGTCGGCTGGTCCCGGCGAACCAGCAGATCGACGCAGGTTTCGCCTTCCGCATGTCCGCCCTTCATCAAGACGGCCTTTGCGCCAAGTTCCAGCAGCGCGCGCCCCTGCGCCTCAGCTTCGGCGTCGTCGCGCGCCACTCCGGCGTCGAGCAGGCAGGCTGCTTCGGGCCGGTTGGGTGTCAGCAAGGTGGCGAGCGGCACCAGCCTCTCGCGCAGCAATGCAATGGCGTTTTCACTCAGGAGCGCGGCGCCCGACTTTGCCACCATGACCGGATCGAGAACGATGGGGCCGGAAAAATGGGCAAGGCCGCGCGCGATGGCCTCGATGGTTTCGGGCACGGAGACCATGCCGATCTTCACCGCCGCCACGTCGAGATCGCTGAAAACGGCGTCGATCTGTCCTGCAACGATGGCGGGCGGGATGTCGTGCACGGCGCTGACCGTGCGGGTGTTCTGCACGGTCACCGCGGCGATGACGCTTGCGCCATAGACACCGAGTGCAGAAAATGTCTTGAGGTCGGCCTGAATGCCAGCGCCGCCGCTACTGTCGGAACCGGCGATCGTGACGCATATCGGCACGGATCGCGACGGGTCGCTCGTTGATTTGGTTCGGGAGAAACTGTTCTGTTGGTCCATCATATCGTCTCTCATTCCGAACGGAAGATGAGACGTCATGAACCTGGTCGGAGCCGAGACTCCATTTGGGGTGTTGCCCCGTCCGCGACGCGCCAAACTCCGTTCCCTACGCAGGTATTACCCGGATCAGGTTCAATGGGTTGGCGCGAGAACGCACCTCTCAGCCTTTTGTGTCGCAATACCGGACGGAAAACCGCTTGGCACTTTTCCTGATATTGCTTCGAAGGCACCCCAACGAATTTTTGCGCCTATAGGCATAGGCCGGAAGTTGAAGACGGTCAAGCGATGGAAAAAGTCTGATTTTAAAGAAATTCCTTAAATCGACCCCCAATTTGTATATGGTTTATTAAAATTCTCGGCTTTAATCTATGCTCGGGGTGCATCTGAATCGGGTTGCTCATAGTGCTAACAAACGAGACGGGCCGCTCGTGGAGTGGAGCCGTATAATCCTGTAGGATCAGTAGGATGAGGGGAATGCGATGAGGAAGCGGGGGGGCGCTTCGGCTTCGGCGGAAGGTACGATGGCGCGCACGTCCGAACAGGACTTCCGCATCCTTTTTACGACGCATCCGACACCCATGTGGGTTTATGACCCGGAAACGCTGCGTTTCATCGTGATGAATGACGCCGCATACCGGCTTTATGGTTATACAGCCGACGAAATCCCGGCCATGACCGTGCTCGATATTCGCCCGCAAACCGAGCGGGACCGGATGCTTGCCGCCATTCGTGATCGCAGCGACCTTGAGCGCCCGGAGCGCTGGCAGCATCTGCGCGCCAATGGTGAAACCATTGATGTTCTGACTTACGGACGTCAGGTGCTGTTCGACGGCAAGGAAGCCATTCTCGCCATCGTTCAGGACAGGACGGAAGTGACGGAGGCCAATCGTCAGGCAAGTCACGCGCAGACCTTGCTGGACAGCCTCGTCAACAACTTGCCGCTTGGTGTGTTCGTCAAGGACATGCAGGATAATGGTCGTTACGTGCTCTTCAATCAGGCGGCATCCGTGGCGAGCGGACAGCCGATAGAAGAAGCCCTCGGCGCTACCGACCTCGATCTTTTCCCAAAGCGCGAGGCAGCCGTCATTCTCGAGCAGGACCGCATGGCGATGCGGCGCCGGGACGTGCTGAGCGTCGAACGGAAGGTCGAGCGCAAGGACGGAACCTCGCGCACGATGCGGATCATAAGATGCTCCATTCCGCCGGTCGAAGGCGACGAGCCTCGCTATTTGATCGGCCTTCTCGAGGATGTGACCGAGCGGCGCGAAATCGAGGAGCGCATGGCGCATATCGCCATGCACGACAGCCTGACCGGCCTGCCGAACCGGGCCTATTTCGCCCATCACGTCGAGAGCCTGCTGAAGAAGGGCGGCGATTCCGAGCCTTTCGCATTGTTCTATCTCGATATCGATCATTTCAAGAACATCAACGACAGTATCGGCCATCAGGCGGGCGACCAGCTTCTGCAGGAAGTCGCGCGCCGGCTGAAACAGATTACGACCCCGGACGAATTCATCGCGCGGCTGGGCGGCGATGAGTTTGCAATCGTCTATCGCAGCGGCACGCTGGGGCAGATCGCGATGTTCGCCGACCGCGTGCTTTCGGCTTTTCAGGACTCGTTCAAACTGGTCGGCAATTCGGAATTTGTAACGTGCAGCATGGGCATTTCCCAGGCGCCGCTGCATGGCGACAATCCCGATGCGTTGATGCGCAACGCCGATCTGGCACTTTACGCGTCAAAATCCGGTGGACGCCGCACATTCCGTTTTTATCAGCATTCCCTGCGTCTGGCGGCCGAGAAGCGTCACGTCATGACCGGGGAGCTTCGGCAGGCATTGCTGGATGAACAGTTCGAGCTTCACTACCAGCCGATCTTCAACCTTGAAAGCGGCAGGATTTCCGGCTTTGAGGCACTGATCCGCTGGCGTCATCCCGAGCGCGGCATGGTTTCTCCGGCCGAGTTCATTCCCCTGGCGGAAGAAACCGGGCTGATCGGGCCGATTGGCGACTGGGTCTTGAGGGCGGCCTGCCGGGAAGCTGTCCTCTGGCCGGAGGATATCAAGGTTTCCGTCAATCTCTCGCCGGTCCAGTTCAGCCAGACGACGCTCCTGCAATCGGTTACCGATGCGCTTGAAGCGGCGCGGCTTTCGCCAGACAGGCTCGAGCTTGAAATCACGGAATCGGTCTTCCTCTCGAACAGCAAGAACAATATCGAGCTGCTGTTCGAGCTTCGGCGGCTGGGTGTCCGTATTGCGATGGACGATTTTGGAACCGGCTATTCGTCGCTCAGCTATCTGCGTTCCTTCCCGTTCGACAAGATCAAGATCGACCGCAGTTTCGTTTCGGGCATCGAGGTCGATACGCGTGACCTCGCCATCATTCAGGCCGTGGCGACGCTTGGCGCCGGTTTCAATATTGTCACCACGGCAGAAGGCGTGGAAACCGCACAGCAGCTTGAACGCTTGAAGTCGGAACGGTTTGGCGAGGTTCAGGGTTTCCTCACCGGTCGGCCAATGCCTGCGGGCGACGTGCACTCCTTTATCCAGAATCGCAGCAATGCCGGGCTGGGGCTGGTCGCGGCGCATAATACCTTGCCGATCTAGAAACATCTCCCGAAAGGGTGGGGAGCCGCATTCGCGACAAACGCAATATCCATATGGAACTTGTGTCGAAAAGGCTTGACCTTCCAACGGTGGGAAGGACTATTTAAGGAGCAACTCTCGAATTATGCCCTTCCCGGGCGGTGAAAGGGATTGCCATGAACAAGCCTGTAAATCACGAAACCATCAGCTTTCCTGTCCCTGTCGAAGGGATGAGTTGCGCTTCATGCGTGTCGTCCGTGGAAAAAGCTGTCGCCAAGGTTCCTGGCGTCGACAAGGTGTCCGTCAATCTCGCAACTGAACGCGCCGACGTGACTTTCAAAGGCGCGCCGGATTTGCCGTCGGTGATCGATGCCATTCGCAAGGCGGGTTATGAAGTGCCAGCCGCCAGCATCGATCTGGCCATCGAGGGCATGAGCTGCGCGTCCTGCGTCAGCAAGGTCGAGAAGGCTTTGAACGGCGTGCCGGGCGTGACCCGCGCCAGCGTCAACCTTGCAACGGAGCGGGCGCATGTCGATCTGGCCGGGCAGGTGTCGGTCAACGAGCTTGTCAAGGCCGTTGAAGCTGCCGGCTATGAGGCGCGGTCGCTTGATGACGGGCAAGGCAGCGACAGGCAGGAAACCCAGTCCGAAAAGCGGGATGCGGAAGCGGCAGAGCTGAAGAAAAGCGTCATCCTTGCCGCCCTTCTGACATTGCCCGTCTTCGTGCTGGAAATGGGGTCGCATCTCATCCCTGCGGTTCATATGTTCGTCATGGACCGCATCGGCATGCAGAACAGCTGGTATCTGCAACTCGTGCTCACGACGCTGGTCCTGTTTGGCCCCGGTTTGCGCTTTTTCAGGAAGGGAATCCCGACGCTCCTGCGCGGCACGCCGGATATGAATTCGCTCGTGGTGGTGGGTACGCTCGCGGCCTGGGGCTTCTCCGTCGTCGCGACCTTTTTCCCGGCGGTGCTGCCTGAAGGCACGGTAAACATTTATTTTGAAGCCGCCGCCGTCATCGTCACGCTGATCCTGATCGGGCGTTTTCTGGAAGCGCGCGCCAAGGGGCGCACCAGTGCGGCTATCAGCCGGCTGGTTGGCTTGCAGGCGAAATCGGCGCGTGTGGTGCGTGACGGCGAAACGGTCGATGTGCCGCTCGAAGATGTGCGCGCAGGCGATGTCGTACAGGTTCGTCCCGGCGAGAAAGTGCCGGTCGATGGCGAAGTGATCGAAGGTTCGTCCTATGTCGATGAATCGATGATCACCGGCGAGCCTGTGCCCGTCGCCAAGGAAAAAGGCGCGGAAGTGGTGGGCGGCACGATCAACAAGACCGGCGCCTTCACCTTCCGCGCCACCAAGGTTGGCCGCGACATGGTGATTTCGCAGATCATCCGCATGGTCGAGGACGCGCAGGCCGACAAGCTGCCCATTCAGGCCATGGTCGACAAGGTGACGGGCTGGTTCGTCCCCTCGGTTATGGTCGCCGCCGCCCTGACCTTCGCCCTGTGGCTGGCGATTGGCGGCACGGGCATGCTGGGTTACGCGCTGGTGAACGCCATTGCGGTTCTCATCATTGCCTGCCCGTGCGCCATGGGCCTCGCCACACCGACATCGATCATGGTTGGCACCGGTCGCGCAGCCGAGTTCGGCGTCCTGTTCCGCCGTGGTGATGCCTTGCAGACCTTGCGCGACGCTTCCGTAATCGCCGTCGACAAGACTGGCACGCTGACGCAAGGTAAACCCGCACTCGCGCATTTCGCAACGGTCGAGGGCTTCGACAGGGACGAGCTTCTGGCGCTTGTGGCAGCGGTGGAAGCCCGCTCCGAACACCCGATCGCCGACGCGATTGTGGAAGCCGCGAAGGCGAAGGGATTGAAGCTCGCGGACGTATCGGCTTTTGAAGCAGTCCCCGGTTTCGGCTTGAAGGCGCAGGTTTCCGGCCATGAGGTGGCCATCGGTGCCGACCGTTACATGGCGAAGCTTGGGGCTGATGTTGCTGCCTTTGCCGATGATGCGAAGCGCCTCGGCGATGAAGGACAGTCCCCGCTCTATGCGGCCATTGACGGCAAGCTGGCGGCGATCCTCACCGTCGCCGATCCGATGAAGGAAACCACGCCAGCGGCGATTGCCGCCCTTCACGAGCAGGGGCTGAAGGTCGCGATGATCACCGGCGACAATCGCCGCACGGCTGAGGCCATCGCCAAACGTCTGGGCATTGATGAAGTGGTTGCGGAAGTGCTGCCGGACGGCAAGGTCGAGGCGCTGAAACGCCTTTCGGCGGGCGGCAAGCGGATCGCCTTTGTCGGCGATGGCATCAACGACGCGCCCGCACTCGCCGCTGCCGATGTCGGTATCGCCATTGGCACCGGAACGGATATCGCGATTGAAAGTGCTGACGTGGTGCTGATGTCGGGGGATCTGCGCGGCGTGGTCAATGCCATCGCCATATCGAAGGCGACGATCCGCAATATCGGCGAGAACCTGTTCTGGGCCTTCGCCTATAACGTTGCACTGATCCCCGTCGCGGCGGGTGTTCTCTATCCCTTCACCGGCACGCTGTTGTCGCCGGTTCTGGCGGCAGGCGCCATGGCTTTCTCGAGCATTTTTGTCCTGAGCAACGCCTTGCGGCTCAAGGCCTTCAAAAGCCCGATAGAGGCGTGAACAAGAAAGGCGCGGTATTGACCGCGCCTTTGTTTTAGTGGGTGCCTACAGCCTTGCCGTATGTCCGCACAACATTGCGGACGGCTTCTACCATCAAGGCATGCGGCGTTGCTTCGACCGCTCCAGCCGCGACTGCCGGATAGAGCGTGCCGAGATATTGGCTGATCAGTGTTTCCGGTATCTTGCGGCCTTCCAGACGCTTCAAAAGCGCGTCCACGGCAGCCGTCGCCACCGGATGCGGCCAGTAATAGCGAATGCGGTCGCTATAGGAGAAATGGCGCTGCAGACGCAGTTCCTCGCCATCGCCGTGGTAATATTTTTCCCAGTTCTTCGGCTCGGCCAGAAGCAACGCTTCCATCTTGCCGCGCAGGGTTTCCTCTTCCGGCAGCTTGTCAAGGAAAGCCGCAATCTGGTCGAGGCCATAGAGCGCCTCGCGCAGCGCGAAAGTCAGGCCCGGCCCGACTTTCAAAATGGCGAAACCGTCGTGAACCAGATCGGAAAGCGCTTCCACCGGCTGATAGTCGGTCGAATGGGCTTCGAACACGAATTGCGGCATTTCGCCGAGAACGCCGCTCAGCGCCGTCGCCTTCTCGCTATTGTAGAACACGACATTCTCGTTGCCGAACTCGACACCCGGCTGCACCACGACGCCGATGGCGCGGGCAAAGGCATCGTCCAGTCCGAGTGCTGCGAAAGCCTTGCGGTGAATGGCGACGGTTTCGACCGCCGCGTCCGGCCTGGTCAGTTCCAGCTCTTCGATTTCTTCCATCGCGCCGCCGGGGATCGGCACTTCGGTGCCGATGATGTAGACCGGCAGATCGTAGCCGGCTTCACGGGCGGCAGTTTCCGAAACTTTTGCAAGCCGCGCCGCGCGCTCGGCGGTCACGGCATCGGGCAGGGCGACCGGCTCGCCCGCGCAGCCCATCGACGTGTCGAGATGGATCTTGGTAAAGCCCGCGCGCACGAAAGCGTCGATCATGACGTCCGACTTCGCAAGGGCTTCCTCGGCGGGCAGGTGCTTCCACGGGTTGGGACCAAGATGGTCGCCGCCCAGAATGAGCCGCCTGGTGTCGAAGCCGACGCGGGTGGCGATTTCTTCCACAAAACGGCGGAAGTCGGCAGGCGTCATGCCGGTATAGCCGCCATCCTGATTGACCTGATTGCAGGTGGCCTCGATCAGCACATCCGTGCCGGTCGCCACGCCTTCGAGCAGGGCTGCTTCGATCACCAGAGGATGCGCAGAGCAGATCGACGTGATGCCGCCACGAACCCCGCTGGCGTAACGTGCGGGAAGTGCGCTCAGAACTTTCGTGCTGCTCATGCTGGAACTCCGTATTTCTGAAGGAAGGCATCGATTTCAGCCATGGTCGAGGTGCCCTCCATCGGCCCCTTGACGCCAACGGCGCGCGCGCCGGTGGCATTGGCGATGACGAGAGCGTCCTTCGGTGCCATGTCGCGCAGCCAGCAGGTGACGAATGCCGCGCCAAAACTGTCGCCCGCGCCGGTCGGGTCGATTTCATCGACCTTGAACGCTGGCGCGAAAACCTCGCCGGACTGGTCGAAATAGCTGGCGCCTTCCGCGCCGCGCTTGATGACGACGGCCTTGATGCCGCGCGCCAGCAGTTCTTCCACGGCGGCCTTTTCCTCGGTCGCTCTGGTGAAGAGGAAAATTTCCGGGCCGCTCGGCATGAACAGGTCGGTATTCTCCAACGCATGGGCCAATGCCTGGCGCATTCCGGGCAATTCCAGCATTTCCTTGCGGATATTCGGGTCGAAGGACACGGTGCCGCCCTTCGCCTTGATGCGGATCGTCGCCTCGTGGATCGCCGAGACAATGCCTTCGGAGAAGAGCGCCGAACCCATGATATGCAGGTGATCGGCGGTCTCGATCAGCCTTTCGGCTTCCGGTGTCAGGCCGATGGCGCTGCATGCGCTGTGCTTGATATTGAAGATGAAATCGCGATTGCCGTCCGGGCGATAGCGCACGAAGGCGCTGCCGGTCGCCGCTGTCGGATGCACGCCGATGGCCGAAACATCCACGCCGTCTCTTTGCAGGCGCTCGACATTGAGCGCGCCGAAATCGTCATTGCCGACCGCGCTGACCATGCCGCATGGCTGGCCCATCCGGGCGGCCTGATCGATGAAGATCGCGGGCGCGCCGGAAGCGAACGGGCCGATCAATGGGATGGCGGACTTGAAACCGTTACCGGTTTCCACGGCCATGATTTCGACGACGATCTCGCCGATGGTGATGATCTTCTTCATATGGGGCACCGCGATTACGTGCGCATGGATTTCGAGCGCACGTCGAGCCAGACGGCGACCAGAATGACCACGCCCTTGACGATGAGCTGATAGAAATAGGGCACGGACAGCATGTTCATGCCGTTGTTGATGACGCCGATGATGAGCGCGCCAAGAATGGTTCCGACCATGGTGCCGACGCCGCCGGCAAGCGAGGTGCCGCCAAGCACGACCGCGGCAATGGCGTCGAGTTCGTAACCCATGCCCGCATTGGTCTGCGCCGAGGACAGGCGCGACGAAAGCAGGATGCCGCTGATCGCCGCCATGACGCCGGAAAGCATGAAGACGATGATCTTGATGCGGTCGACGCGGATACCGGAATAGATCGCTGCTTCCTTGTTGCCACCCGACAGATAGATGCGGCGACCGAAGACCGTCTTCGACAGGAGGATATAGTTGAAGATGAACAGGACGCCGACGATCCAGATGATGATCGGCAGGCCGAGCCAGCTTTCCGAACCGATGGCAAGCCATGCATCATTGTCGATGATTTCGGGCGCGCCATTGGTCGGCAGGCTGACCATGCCGCGATAGATGCCCATGGTCGCGACCGTGACGATGAAGGATGGCAGCATCAGCTTTGCCGAAAGCACACCGTTCAGCCCGCCCATGATGGCACCCGCCGCAAGGGTGAAAACGACCGTCGGCACGAAGCCGAAGCCCATGGCGAAGGCCTGTGCCGCCACCATGCCGGATACGGCGATGATCGAACCGATGGAAAGATCGATTTCACCGAGCAGGATCACATAGGTCATGCCATAGGCGGCGACGGCGATCACCGCCACCTGCTGCATGATGTTCATGAAATTGTTAAAGGCGAGAAAGCGCGGATTGAGCACCGCGAAGACCACGCAGAGCACGGCCAGCGAGATGATGATGCCGCCATATTGGCGCACCAGCGGGGAGCTGAAAAGCGAACGGCGGACTTCGGCGTCCACGGCTTTCTTCTGAATATCTGCGTTGCTCATTGATGCATTCCTGCTGCGTAGCTCATGACGGTTTCCGGCGTAAGGCCATCGGCATCGACGATGGCGGCGACATGCCTGTTGTGCATGACGGCCACGCGGTCGCTGAGGCCCAGCACTTCCGGCAGTTCGGAGGAAACCATCAGGATCGCCGCGCCATTGGCGGCAAGTTCACGGATGATGCGGTAGATTTCGAATTTCGCGCCGACATCGACGCCGCGTGTCGGCTCATCGAGAATGAGAATGCGCGGCTTTGTCTGGAGCCATTTTGCCAGCACGATCTTCTGCTGGTTGCCGCCGCTGAGCGATCCGGCAACCGTATCCAGCGAAGCTGTCTTGATGGCAAGCCGCAGCACTTCCGCCCTGGCGGCAGAACGCTCCGCACTGGAACGCATGAGCCCGAGCGGGCCTGCCAGCTGGCCGAGCCCGACCATGTTGATGTTGCGTTCCACGCTGTGCGGAAGAACGAGGCCTTCTTCCTTGCGGTTTTCGGTCACGAAAGCAATGCCGTTGCGAATGGCGTCGGAAGGCGAGGAGAGGGCAACAGGCTTTCCGTCGAGGCGGATTTCACCCGTTGGCCGCAGCATCCCGAACAGCGCCTTCATGACGTCGGAACGGCCGGAGCCGACCAGTCCGAAAAGGCCCAGAACCTCACCGGGCTTCACACCGATGGAAACATCGTGAAACTTGCCCGCGACCGAAAGGTTCTTCGTTTCTAGGATGGGCGCCACGCTCGCCGATGGTCTTGGCGCGACGCGCGGCGGATAGATGTCGTTCATCTCACGGCCGACCATGAGGGCGATCAGCCGCTCGATGGTGGTCTCGCTCTTTTCGGTGGTCGTGACATATTCGCCGTCGCGCACGACCGTAATATCGTCGGAAAGCCGCATGATTTCTTCCATGCGGTGCGAGATGTAGATGACGGCGGTGCCGCGTGCTTTCAGGCGCTCGATGATCGAGAACAGGATTTCCGCTTCGCTGTCGGAAAGCGACGAGGTCGGCTCGTCCAGAATGACGACGTCTGCGGGCTGGCTGAGGCCCTTGGCGATTTCAACGAGCTGGCGCTGGGCAATCGACAGGTCGCCGACCTTCGCGCGCGCATCGACCGGCAGGCCAAGCTCATGGATAAGCTTTTCGGCGGCGGCGTTCAGCTCGCGCTCCCGGATGAAGCCGAAGCGGCTTGGCTCGTGATTGGCGAAGATGTTTTCGGCGACGCTGAGATTGCGCGACAGGCTCAGTTCCTGAAAGACGATGGCAATGCCGTTTGCGCGGGCATCGCGCGGGTCTTTCGGCGCATAAGACGCGCCTTTGAGCTGTATCGTTCCCGAAGTCGGCTTGAACACGCCGGCGAGGATCTTCATCAGCGTGGATTTGCCGGCGCCGTTCTCACCGAGCAACGTATGGACGCGGCCGCGACGAACGGTCAGGTTCATACGCTTCAGCGCGACCACCGGGCCGAAGGATTTTGCCACATCGCGAATCTCGAGAACGGTGTCCGAAACGGCTTTTCGTTCGGATTTGGCGGCTGTCACAGTATCTGTCACTCTTGGGGCCTCCATTCTCCGTTGTCAGTCTATCGGCGGAACTTCGCTCGAACGAAATCCGCGATCAAAAGGGATGCGGCGGCGGCAGGCGCGTGGTGTTCGCCGGGCCGCCGCACGCAGAATGGAAACAGCGACTGGGAGGAGCGTCGCTGTTTCACGCGGTGTTACTTGGTTTCGCCGTCCTTGGTGACGACACCCGGAACGATCGGCTGCTTGGCCGGAACTTCCTCACCCTTGATGACCTTGGCAGCGGTTTCAACCGCAACCTTGCCCATCTGGTCGGGATACTGGGCAATGACGCCAACCATGACCGGGTCGTTCTTCACGGCGTTGCGGGCTTCTTCCATGCCGTCGAAACCGATGACCTTGACCTGGCTTTCAAGCTTGGCCGACTTCACCGCCGAGGCAGCGGCCAGTGCGGCGTCGTCGCCGAAGCCGAAGATGCCGACGATATCCGGGTTGGCCTGCAGGATGTTCTGAGCAGCCGAAAGGGCTTCCGGACGGGTGATGCCCGGCTGGATCGCAACGATCTTGATGTCCGGATATTTGGCGATGCCCTTCTTGAAGCCTTCGATGCGATCGACGACCGACTGGACCGTCGGGTAATCGATAACGGCGACATTGCCCTTTTCACCGATGGACTTCGCCATCAGTTCGGCGGCCTTCTCGCCGCCTGCGAAATTGTCCGTGCCGACGAAGGAGGTCACATCGACATTGTTGGCCGGAACATCGACGGTAATGACCTTGATTCCTGCCTTCTGGGCCTTGTTGATGGCCGAGCGAACGCCCTTGCTGTCAACCGGCGAGATGACGATGACGTCGACGCCCTTGGTGATGAAATCTTCCACATCGGCGAGCTGCTTGCTCAGGTCCTGATTGGCGATGGCGATTTCCAGCGGCACATTCTCTGCCTGCGCTTCCTTCTTCATCGCGTCTGCGAGCGAGATGTAGAACGGATGCTGCTGGGTGAGAAGCGATGCGCCGATGCCTTCGGCAGATGCAGCGCCTGCCATCATGGCCAGGGCTACGCCGGAAAAGAGAATACGGCTGAGCGATTTGCGAAACATGATTTCCTCCGAATGACCGGCGCTCGCCGGGGCGTCCTTCTGTAGGGACATGAACAAGGGTTTTTCCTGCAGGTTCATCAGTTGTCGCCAACTTCAAACCTCCCGAAGGGCAGGGCCTCCAGCTCAAGAAGAGCTTCCCTAGACATGATAGAGCTTGTTCAACGTGTCAATATAAAATTTTTCACGTGTAAAAATTATAACGATTGAATTTGAACGTCATCAGCGCGGATGAGCCGCCGCAAGAACAGGAAAGCGTGGATCGCCGAAGGACCGCCCGCCGAAATTTGTTGCGTCTCAACGGAAAAAAATTTACGCATGAAAACAAATTGGATGGCGCCGTAAAATCGCTATGATACCCCGAGGGGAAAAGCAGGGCATGACCGAACAGAAGATCAGGACGATGGAAGAGTTCGCAGCCGCAAGCGGATTGTCCCGTCCCACGGTCTCGAAATATTTCGACAATCCAGAAAGCGTAAAGCCCTCGACGCGCCTTCGTATCGAAAAGGCGCTGAAGGATTACAACTATCAGCCCAACATCTTCGCGGTCAGCCTCAACCGCAAGAAGCCCAAGAATATCGGCGTCATCGTCCCCCATATTTCCGATCCGTTCTATGCGGAAATCATCCGCCAGATCGAAATGCGCTGCCTGGCGGAAGGCTACTGGCCGATCGTTCTGTCGTCGCATGGCGAGAGGAAACTCGAGGCGCGGGCGATGCGCACGCTCATGTCTCTCAAGATCGCGGGCGTTCTGATGGCTCCGCTCGGTTTCGAGACGGATGCGAAGCTGCTTTCCAGCCTGTCGGATTCGACGCCTGCGGTTTTCCTCGACAGCCGTATCGGCGACGATCAACCCTTTGTCGGCACCGATAATCGCCAGAGCATCGGCAACATTACCGAATATCTCTACCGAACGGGCGAACATCCCTGCTTCCTCGAAATGCCGGCGGTAAACCAGAACGCGCTGGAACGGCGTTCGGCCTATATCGAAACCATGGAGAGGCTGGGCGTTGAGCCGATCGTGCTTCCCATCACGGCCAAGAACTGGAATTTCGAGGAACTGGGCTATCAGGAAGCAGGCCGGATTCTGGATCGCGGCGGGTTTCCGACGCGAACCGTTTTATGCGCCAATGATCGCCTGGCCTTTGGCGTCATTTCCGCAGCATTCGAACGGCGGCGACATGTCGGGCGCGAAGAAGGCTGCGATCTTCGGGTCGCCGGTCACGACGACCATCCTCTCAGCCGCTTCACCTGTCCGCCGCTGACGACGGTCGCGCAGGACTACCGGCAAATCGCGCAACTGGGTCTCGACATGCTTTTCTCGCGGATCAATGCGCAGGAAAGCGGGGCGGCAGTCGAGAAGGAAATCCGGCGTCTGGACAGCCATCTCATCATGCGCGGCTCTGCCTGATATCCCGAAAAAGCCGCGTAAAAGACACAGGTCGCACATTTTCGCCATTCCTTCGCCACAATTGTCGAGCGAAAAAATGCATGTTTGTGTGCAGTTTTGCGCCTTTTGAGTGCGCAAACCCCCTTTGCCGCCACTTTGCCTTAATCACGGGCGGCGCTCATTTGTCCTGATCGCGCCTCCTAATCGGACAATAGAAAGATACACCTGCCGCTCTGGATTTTTTCCATGTTCGCCTATGTGGATAGGCACGCAGTAGGGAGTTGTCCGGCAGACCGAATGCTGCGAGACTTGCAACCATATCTGGCCATATCAGGAATGCCTCGAAATTGGTGAGCGGTTGGTCCGCACGGTTTTCCCGCATCGGCGACGGAACGCCGATTGTACTGGAAGGGGGTAACATCTTGCTTATCTGGTTAACTTCTCTCGTACTTCTTTTGATCGGGTTTTCGCTCGGAGCAGGCGGCATCTGGCTCGCCCTGCTGGGCGGCAGCTGGTATTATATACTTTCGGCGATCGGCTTTCTGCTGACCGCCGTTCTGCTTTCGCGGCGTAGCGGCGCCGCACTATGGGTTTACGCTCTCGTCATTCTCGGATCGCTTGGCTGGGCCGTTTATGAAGTCGGCTTCGACTGGTGGCAGCTCGGCGCACGCGGCGGCGTCATCGTGCTGCTTGGATTCTGGCTGCTGACGCCATGGATCAGGAGGCCACTGAACAAGGGGGCAGGCGACAGCGGCCTGCCGCTGGCCGTGGCATCGGTGATCGCAATCCTGGTTGCCGGTTATGCGATAACGCAGGACACCTACAATATCGCAGGCGACCTGCCGACGGAAAAAGTGGCTGCGACGCCCGATCTCGGCGGCAACGTGCCCGATGGCGAATGGCATCAATACGGTCGAACGCCTTACGGCCAGCGCTATTCGCCGCTGACGCAGGTAACGCCGGAGAACGTCGCCAAACTCCAGGTTGCCTGGCAGTACCAGACCGGCGACGTGAAGCAGCCGCAGGACGTGGGCGAAACGACCTATCAGGTCACGCCGCTCAAGATTGGCGATTCGCTCTATCTGTGCACCCCGCATAACTGGGCGATTGCGCTGGATGCGGCGACCGGCAAGGAAAAGTGGAAGTTCGACCCGAAGGTCGGCTTCAATACGGACC
Source organism: Brucella sp. IR068 (assembly GCF_049065885.1). Classification (NCBI taxonomy): domain Bacteria; kingdom Pseudomonadati; phylum Pseudomonadota; class Alphaproteobacteria; order Hyphomicrobiales; family Brucellaceae; genus Brucella; species Brucella sp. IR068. Next base: position 163,038 of record NZ_JBAKHE010000003.1, read on the forward strand.
GCCAGCACCAGACCTGCCGCGGCGTCAGCTACTGGAAGGATGCAACGGCAACGGCAGGCGCGAAATGCGCCGAGCGGGTCTATCTGCCGACGTCCGATGCAAGGTTGATTGCGCTGGATACGGCAACCGGGGAAATCTGCACGGATTTCGCCAATGGCGGGACGCTCGATCTCAGCCATGGCATGAAATATAATCCGGCAGGCTATTATTACTCCACCTCGCCCCCGGTCGTTGTCGGGGACAAGATCATCGTCGGCGGCGCCGTCAATGACAATTACTCGACGCAGGAACAGTCGGGCGTCATTCGCGCCTTCGATATCCGCACCGGGCAGCTGTTGTGGAATTGGGATTCCGGCAATCCGGATGTGACCACGCCGCTCCCCGAAGGCGAGCACTATACGACGAACTCGCCGAACAGCTGGTCCGTTTCGAGTGTGGATGAAAAGCTCGGACTGGTCTTTGTGCCGCTCGGCAATAAGGTGCCGGACCAGCTTGGCATGGACCGCAGCGAGAATGTGGAGAAATATTCCTCCTCCATCGTTGCGCTCGACGTGAACACCGGACAGGTTCGCTGGGTGCGCCAGACGGTCCACCATGATCTGTGGGACATGGACGTTCCGGCCCAGCCGGTCCTGCTGGATATCAACGGTGTCCCGGCGCTGGTCGGCCCGACCAAGCAGGGCGATCTCTATGTCCTCGATCGGCGCACCGGCGAACCGATCATTCCGGTCAGGGAAATCCCGGCGCCGACAGGCGCTATACCGGAAGACCATACGGCTCCCACGCAGCCGATCTCCGATCTGACTTTCAGCCCGCCGCCCTTGCGCGAAAGCGACATGTGGGGCGTGACGATGTTCGATCAGCTCGCCTGCCGCATCAAGTTCCACCAGTTGTTTTACGAAGGCCGCTACACGCCGCCTTCATTGCGGGGAACGATTGTCTATCCCGGCAATTTCGGCGTGTTCAACTGGGGTAGCGTGGCGGTCGATCCGGTCCGGCAGGTGATGTTCGGCATGCCGACCTATCTCGCCTTCACCTCCCGTTTGGTTCCACGCGCCGATATTCCGCCGAAAGGACAGGATGAAAAGGGAAGCGAGCAGGGCCTGAACCGCAATGATGGCGCGCCCTATGGCGTGTTCATGGGGCCGTTCCTCGGTCCGCTCGGCATTCCCTGCCAGACGCCGCCATGGGGCTATGTCGCCGGGGTGGACCTGCGCACCGGCAAGATTGCCTACAAGCATCGCAACGGGACGATCCGCGACATGTCGCCGGTTCCGCTTCCGTTGAAGGTAGGCGTCCCGGGTATCGGCGGCCCGATGATCACCGCGGGCGGCGTCGTCTTCCTGGGCGCGGCGGTGGACGACTATCTGCGCGCCTATGACCTGACTTCCGGCAAGCAGCTCTGGGAGGCCCGCCTTCCGGCTGGCGGCCAGTCGACCCCGATGACCTATACGGTCGGCGACCAGCAGTTCGTCCTGATGGTGGCGGGCGGGCATGGTTCGGTCGGGACCAAACCGGGCGATTATGTAATCGCCTATACGCTGCCGAAGAGCTGAGGCAGCGATATGAATGAAAAACGCCGGGAGCAATTCCGGCGTTTTCATTTGACGGTCTCAGATCTTGCCGTGCAGCAATTCGCCTTTGCGCGGAGCCGGACGTTTGCGGCCCTCGGCACTGTTTTCGGCAAGCTGGTGGATGATCGGGCAATCGGGACGGTTGTCGCCGTGGCAGTTCTTGGCGAGGTAGCGCAGCGTATCGGCCATTTCCTGCAACTGGCGCATCTTGGCTTCCAGCTCCTCGACATGCCCAAGCGCCACCTTCTTCACGTCAGCCGATGCGCGGTTGCGGTCACGCCAGAGCGCCAGCAGTTCCTTGATCTGCTCAACCTGAAAACCGAGATCGCGGCTGCGGCGGATGAAGCGCAGGGTTTCGACATCTTTCTGCGTATAGACGCGGTAACCCGAACCGGTCCTCTCGGCGGCTTCGATGAGCCCGATTGTTTCATAATGGCGGATCATCTTCGCCGATATGCCAGATGCTGCAGCTGCCTGCCCGATGTTCATCCCGTTCCTCGCTGGCTGGTTCCAGCCAAGGATATAGGAATGCAGAGGCATCTTTCAAAGAGCGGTTCCGGTTCGTCCGGTACGTTTCAGGAGATAATGCTCAATTGCCTGAAACCCATCGAAGATGAGTATGGCAAGTGCGGCCACGACGAGCCCGCCCTGCAAAACGAAGGCGAGATTGTTGGAAATCAGCCCGGCAATGATGACTTCGCCAAGGGTTCTGGCAGCGACCGTGGACCCGATGGTGGCAGTCGCAAGGCTGATCACGGCGGAAAGCCTGATGCCCGCCAGAATGACCGGCATGGCCAGCGGAACCTCGATTTTCACTAGCCTTTGGGCGCTGGTCATCCCCATGCCGCGCGCGGCTTCGACAACCGGCGATGGCAAGGTGGTCAGCCCTGTCAGCGTGTTTTCAAAGATCGGAAGCAGGCCATAGAGGAAGAGGGCGATCAGGGTCGGCTTGTCCCCGAAACCGAAGATGGGAACGGCCAGCGCCAGCACCGCGACCGGAGGAAAAGTCTGCCCTATGTTCACGAGGCTGCGTGAAAGCGGCAGAAACTCCGCGCCGTGCTTTCTGGTCACGAAGATCGCCAACGAGACGGCCACGAGTGTCGCGGCCAGTGTTGCGAGCGCCACGAGGCCCAGATGCTGCAAGGTCAATGTCACGAAGCTGGCGCGATCATAGATGGCTGGCACGCCTTCATCGACGAGCGGGCGAAACAGCGGCTCGAACAGCCGGGGCCGCGCCAGGAACAGGAGCAGGATGCCCAGAAGCATGAGGCGCGGGACAATGGACACGAGCAATCTCATGCCGGACGCTCTGCCTGATGCAGAAGCCTGTCGAGCGTGACCCGGCCGAGAGGGCGTCCTTCCGCGTCGAGAACGGGAAGCGCCTTGCGCCCGGACCACAGGAGTGCGGCAAGCGCATCGCGTTGCGATGCCGTTACCGGCAGGGTTTCACCGCTCGCATCACCCGGCTGGAGCACGGTTTTCAGGTCCATCAGCGAAAGGAGACGGAAGGGCCGTTCGCCCGTACCGACAAGACGCTCGACGAAATCGGTTGCCGGACGAGCAAGGATTTCCGCCGGTGGACCATATTGCAGCAGTTTTCCATCATCCATGACGGCGATCCGGTCGCCCAGCGAGATCGCTTCCTCCATGTCGTGCGTGACAAGGATTATGGTCGTGCCGAGCCGCTTCTGGATCGCCTTCAGGTCTTCCTGCGCCTTGGCCCGGATAACCGGATCGAGTGCCCCGAAGGGCTCGTCCATGAGAAGAATGTTCGGCCCGGCGGCAAGCGCTCGCGCCACGCCGACGCGCTGCTGCTGCCCTCCGGAAAGTTCGTGCGGATAGCGGTCGCGATAGTCGGCAGCCTCGAGCTGGAAGAGGTCCAGCAATTCATCGACGCGTCTGTCGATGCGCGGTTTATCCCATCCGAGCAGCAGCGGAACTGTTGCAATATTCTCCGCCACGGTGCGGTGCGGAAAAAGCCCGTTCTGCTGGATGACATAGCCGATCCGCCGCCGCAGGACATGGCCGGGTTCATCCATGATGCTGCGCCCATCGATGCGGATTTCTCCATCGGTCGGCTCGACCAGACGATTGACCATCCGCAGCAGGGTGGTTTTGCCCGATCCCGACGTCCCGACAATGGCGGCGATGCTGTGCGGCTCGATGGTGAAGCACACGGCGTCGACCGCTGCGCGCCCGTTATAGCGCTTCGTGATATGGTCGAACTCGATCATAGGGAGCTGCCTTTCTCCGTGATTTCTATCGCGGCATCGAGGATGACGGCGGCTGCAAAGGCGAGAAGAACGGTCGGCAGGGCGCCCAACAGGACGAGGTCCATCGCCGTCTGGCCGATCCCCTGAAAGACGAAAGTTCCGAAGCCGCCGCCGCCGATCAGCGCCGCGATGGTCGTCAGGCCGATATTCTGCACCATGACGATGCGTATGCCGGTGAGGATAACGGGAAATGCCAGCGGAAACTCGGTCTTGAAGAGGCGTTGCAGGCGGGTCATGCCCATGCCGCGCGCGGCATCCGTCACCGGCTCCGGCACCTGCGCCAGCCCTGCCACGGTGTTGGCCACGATTGGCAGCAGCGAATAGAGAAAAAGCGCGACGAATGCCGGTGCCGCGCCGATGCCACGAATGCCGAGGGCGCCGACCCATGGAAACTGGGTGGCGACCCAGCTCAGCGGCGCAATCAGGATGCCGAACAGCGCCATCGACGGAATGGTCTGCACGATATTGAGGCTGTTCAGAACGAAAGCGCGCAGTTTGGGCACGCGATGGCAGACAAGTCCGAGCGGAATGCCCACCACCGTGGCCGCGAGGAGCGAGCCCAGTGCCAGCGCTATGTGCCGTTGTGCTTCATTCCAGAAGCTGTCCGCCCGGCCTTGATATTCCTTCATGAAGGAGATGCTGTCCCACAGGCCCGACGAAAGCAGAAGCGCCAGAAGCAGACCTGCAACGACCAGCAGTCCCACACGCAGGAACGGACCGGCCCGCAGCCGCACCAGCCCATCGGCGACATAAAGGGCGCTGGCAAAAAACAATAGCCAGAAGCCGGAAGCCGGAGAAACGCGTGCGTAATTGTTTCCTTCGGGCGAGAGATATGTCGCGGTGAGCCCGATCGCCGCCAGCACAGTCGCAAGACAGAACAGAGCCGCCACGAGCCGCAGCCAATTGTTGCTGCGAACAAGCCCGATCAGCAGCCCTCCCGCCACGATAGCGGCAAGCGCCAGCGCCAGTTCGGTCGGCAGGGCGTCGAAAACATGGCGCGGCTCACCGTGAACGATGCGGTTTGCCCGAAAGTTCGCAAAAGGCAGGAGCAAACCCGACAAGCCGATTGCCGCAATGACCAGTCCGAGCTTGTCGATATGGGCAAGCAAGCCCTTCGTGCCATTTGCCCGGATCGTCTCATTTGCTGCACTCATGCCCGGCAAATACCCGCGCCTATTTCAGAAAACCGTTGGTCTTGAGAAACTCCTCAGCGACCGCCTTTGCCGGTTCACCTCCGAGCTGCACACGGCCGTTGAGTTCCTGAAGGGTCGTGAGATCGAGCTTTGCGAAAACCGGCTTCAGCAGCTCCTCGATTTTCGGGTTTTTCTTCAAAACCTCTTCCCGGATGATCGGGGCGGGCTGATAGACCGGCTGCACATGCTTGTCGTCCTCGAGCACGACAAGCCCGGAAGGCGCGATGCCGCCATCGGTGCCGTAGACCATGGCCGCATTGGCGCCGTTGGTCTGGTTGGCGGCGGCGGCGATGGTCGCGGCCGTGTCGCCGCCTGAAAGCGTGATCAGCTGGTCGGGTTTCAGGGTGAAGCTGTAGGCGGTCTGGAAGGCTGGCAGGGCGGCCGCCGAATTCACGAATTCCGACGATGCGGCCAGAATGACCTTTCCGCCGCCTGAAATGTATTTTCCGAATTCGCTCAAATTCGTAAGCTTGTTTTCGTCGGCGACGTCCTTGCGCACCGCAATGCCCCAGGTGTTGTTTGCCGGCGAGGGGGCGAGCCAGACGATCTTGTTGGCATCGTAGTCGAGCTTTTTCGCAGTCTCGAACGCCTTGGCGGCATCTTTCCACAGCGGGTCGTCCGCCTTGTTGAAGAAGAAGGCCGCATTGCCGGTATATTCGGGATAAATGTCGATTTCGCCTGCGGTGATCGCCTTGCGCACCACGGGCGTGGCGCCAAGCTGGATGCGATCCGTGGTCTGGATGCCGTTTGCGTTGAGAACGGCCAGAATGATGTTGCCGAGAACGCCGCCTTCCGTGTCGATCTTGGAAGAGACGACCACTTGTGCATGCGCGACGCTGGAAAACTGGATTGCGCCCGCAAGGAGGGCAAGTGCGACGGCACTTCCCTTGAATAGATTTCCGTACGACATGCTTTTCATCCCATCGCGCTGGTTTTTCCTCGTGAAGGTAAACTATAGCGCGAGCGGGAAAAGGAAACCGTCGTTCGACACCCCTCCTGACAGCGGGCTGGCAGGAGGGGTGATGTCAGGGGGCTCGATCAGCCGATGAAATCGCTTTGCGTGCCGTGTGCTTCGATGGCCTGTGCAAGGCGCTGCAGCGCGTGGACATAGGCTGCCGAGCGGACCGTCACATTATGCTGCTTGGCATGGTTCCAGATGGCGCGGCCTTCGCGTTCCATGATGGTTTTCAGGCGCTCATGGATTTCTTCGAGCGTCCAGTAATAGCCCTGGCGGTTCTGCACCCATTCGAAATAGGAAACCGTCACGCCACCGGCATTGGCGAGAATATCCGGCAGAACGACGACGCCGTTTTCTCCCAGTATCCTGTCGGCTTCCGGCGTCACCGGGCCATTGGCGAGCTCGACGATCAGCCTGGCCTTGATGGATGCCGCATTGTCCGCATGGATCATGTTTTCCATGGCGCTCGGCACCAGAACATCACATTCGGCTGCAAGCAGCTCATCGGCGGAGATGGCTTCGTGGCCATTCTTGCCGGCGGTGGAAACGACCGACTTGCCCTGTTCCTTGGCCTGCATCAGCAGGTCGAGATCAAGGCCGCCGGCGCAGTAGACGGCGCCGGACGAATCCGAAACGGCGACGATCTTGTGCCCGTCGCCGGCCATCAGCTTGGCGATGAACTGTCCGGCATTGCCGAAACCCTGAACCGTGACGCGAAGCTGCGAAGCAAGGCCCAGATCCTGCGCCAGATGGCGCACGAGATAGAAGCCGCCGCGCGCCGTCGCATCGTTGCGGCCGAGCGAACCGCCGAGCGCCAGCGGCTTGCCGGTGATGACGGCAGGCGAGGACTGTCCGACGATCTGGGAATATTCGTCGGCCATCCAGCCCATGATCATGGAATTGGTGTAGACGTCGGGTGCGGGAATATCGCGGTCCGGGCCGATGATGCCGGAGAAAGCCTGGATATAGGCGCGCGAAAGGCGCTCAAGCTCAGCCTTAGAAAGCTGGCGCGGATCGACCTGGATGGCACCCTTGCCGCCGCCATAGGGAAGGTTCATGACCGCGCATTTGAACGTCATCCAGAAGGCCAGCGTCTCGACTTCTTCGGCGGTCGATTCCGGATGGTAGCGAATGCCGCCCTTGGTCGGTCCGCGCGTGTCGTCGTAGCGGCAGCGCCACGCAAGAAAGGATTTGCGCGAGCCATCGTCCATGCGAATCATCAGTCGCACTTTCATGGTCTCACGTGCATATTTCAGCTTCTCGATGACATCCGCATCGATGTTGATGTGGCTTGCCGCCTCGTCCAGACGAACGAGTGCGCTTTCGAGTAGATTCTCCTTAGTCACGGAATCACCTTTCTTGCGTTTCTTTTATTTTGGACGCGATTTTACGAAAGAATGCGTAGACCTTTGCGCAACAAAAGAAAAGGAAAAAGGACAATAATGTTGTCCTATTTTACAGGGGCCATTTTTGAAACTGCTTTACCGTTCCGCTGCAGGCGCAGGCAGGCTCGCCGGCGTCGGACGGGATGTCGCGAAATGGTGGCCATGTCGTATTTGTGGCGTCTTTTGACGCAAGCCTGCTGTCGGGTTTGAAACGGAAACAATAGAAATATCATCAAAGGCTTCGCATGTGCCGGAAGGGCGCTTGCGGTCGCGAAACTGGTGGTTGTCTATGTCCCGTTTTTCTGCAGCTTCGATTATTAAAAATGCGCTGTCCGGCAACAAGAACTGGAAGCCGCAATGGCCCAATGCCGAACCCAAGGCCGAATATGACGTAATCATCGTCGGCGCGGGCGGGCATGGCCTGGGTGCCGCCTATTATCTGGCCAAGGAGCACGGCATCACCAATGTCGCCGTCATCGAAAAGGGCTGGCTCGGCGGCGGCAATACGGGCCGCAACACCACCATCATCCGCTCCAACTATCTCTATGACGAGAGCGCGCATCTCTACGAACATGCGATGAAGCTGTGGGAGGGGCTGAGCCAGGACCTCAACTACAACGTCATGTTCTCGCAGCGCGGCGTCATGATGCTGGCGCATACGGTGCATGACGTGCAGAGCTTCAAGCGTCATATCCATGCCAACCGCCTCAACGGCATCGACAATGAATGGCTGACCAAGGAGCAGGCGAAGGAATATTGCCCGCCGCTCGATATTTCCCCCACTGCGCGTTATCCGGTTGTGGGCGCCACCTTGCAGCGGCGCGGCGGCGTGGCCCGCCATGATGCGGTCGCCTGGGGCTATGCGCGCGGCGCGACCGAGCGCGGCGTCGATATCATCCAGAATTGCCCGGTCACGGCTATCCGCCGCGATGCTTCGGGCCGCGTCACCGGCGTCGATACGCCACGCGGTTTCATCAAGGCGAAGAAGGTGGCGGTTTCTGCTGCGGGCAGCACGTCGATTGTCATGGACACGGCAGGCGTTCGCATGCCGCTTGAAAGCTTCCCGCTGCAGGCGCTGGTGTCCGAGCCGGTCAAGCCGATCTTCCCCTGCGTGGTCATGTCCAACACGGTCCACGCCTATATCAGCCAGTCAGACAAGGGCGAACTGGTGATCGGTTCCGGCACCGACCAGTATGTGTCCTACAGCCAGCGCGGCGGCCTGCCGCTGATCGAGCATACGCTTGCGGCCATCTGCGAAGTCTTCCCGATCTTCACCCGCATGCGGATGCTGCGCAAATGGGGCGGTATCGTCGACGTCACGCCGGATCGCTCCCCGATCATCGGCAAGACGCCGGTGCCGGGGCTTTATGTCAATTGCGGCTGGGGCACGGGCGGCTTCAAGGCGACGCCGGGTTCGGCGCATGTCTTCGCGCATACGATTGCCCGCGATGAGCCGCACTGGATCAACGCACCCTTCACGCTTGAACGCTTCACCACCGGTCGCCTGATCGACGAAGCGGCTGCCGCCGCCGTCGCGCACTAAGGGAGGTATGATATGCTTTTAATCCGTTGCCCTTATTGCGAGATGGAACGTCCGGAACTGGAATTTGCCTATGCAGGCGAAGCGCATATTGCGCGCCCTGCCGACCCATCGACGCTTTCCGACGACGAATGGCGCGATTTCCTGTTCACGCGCTCCAATCCGCGCGGCACCCATTTTGAACGCTGGCGGCATATCAATGGCTGCGGCCGCTTCTTCAATGCGGTGCGCGACACGGTGAGCGACAAGTTCGCGATGACCTACAAGGCCGGTGAACCCCGTCCTGCTTTGGCAGAAACTCCGGCTGCGGAGACGAAATAATGACCGATATGCGCATTCATAACAAAGGCCGCGTCAACAAGGCCAAGTCCGTGCGGTTCACCTTCAACGGCAAGTCCTATTCCGGCTTCGAGGGCGATACGCTGGCTTCCGCCATGCTTAGCCATGGCGAGCATCTGGCCGGTCGTTCGTTCAAATATCACCGCCCGCGCGGCATTCTTTCCGCCGGTTCCGAAGAGCCGAATGCGCTGATGGGCGTTTCACGCGGACCGGGCCGTTTCGAGCCGAACACCCGCGCAACGGTGCTGGAACTCTATGACGGCCTCAAGGCCGAAACCCAGAACCACTGGCCGTCGCTGAAGCACGATGTCGGCGCGATCAACGACGCCTTCTACATGTTCTTCTCGGCAGGCTTTTACTACAAGACCTTCATGTGGCCGAAGAGCTTCTGGAACAAGGTCTATGAGCCATTCATCCGTGGCGCGGCCGGTCTTGGCAAATCGCCTTCCGAGCCCGATCCCGACACCTATGCCAGCCGCTATGCCTTCTGCGATGTGCTGATCGCCGGTGGCGGGCCTGCCGGTCTTGCCGCCGCGCTGGAGGCCGCGAAAAGCGGTGCGAAGGTAATCATCTGCGACGAGCAGGCGGAATTTGGCGGCTCGCTTCTGTCCGAGCCGGAGCCGGTCATCAATGGCCGTGCAAGCTGGGACTGGCTCAGCGAAACCATTGCCGCGCTCAAGGCCAATCCGAATGTCACGCTTCTGCCGCGCACCACGGCCATCGGCTATTACCACCAGAACATGGTCGGCCTTTGCGAGCGCCTGACCGATCATCAGGCCAGACCCGCCTCCAATGCGCCGCGTGAACGCATGTGGCGGGTGCGCGCAAAGCAGGTCGTGCTGGCGCAGGGTTCCATCGAAAAGCCGCTGGTCTTTGCTGGCAACGACCGTCCGGGCGTGATGCTGGCATCCGCCGCACGCACCTATCTCAACCGCTATGGCGTCAAGGTCGGCAATCAGGCCGTCGTCGTCACCTCGCATGACAGCGCATGGCTTGCGGCCTTCGATCTCGCGGTCGCAGGCGTCAAGGTTCCGGCCATCATCGATGTGCGTTCAAGCGTTGCCGACAGCCTCGTCAACCGCGCGAAGATGCTCGGCATCGAGACGCTGACCGGCTGGACGGTGACGGATACGGGCGGACGCCACCGCGTGTCGTCCGTGCGGGTCAATCCGGTTTCCAATGGCTCTGTCGGCGCTGCCCGCACGATTGCCTGCGACGTGCTGCTGATGTCCGGCGGCTGGAATCCGAGCGTGCACCTGTTCTCGCACACGAAAGGCTCGCTGGTCTGGGACGACGCACGGCAGATCTATCTGCCGGGCAAGCCGACCGAGGAAAGCCGCTGTGCCGGTGCGGGCAATGGCAATTTCGATTTGGCTGCCGCATTGCGTGAGGGTGCGGAAGCGGGTGCCGCGGCAGCCAGTGATGCCGGGCACAAGGCCAAGCCATCAGACTATGCTGTGGCCGGTGATTTCATCTGCGACGGCGTAAGCTGTCGCGAACTGCCGACCGATCGCGATCCGGGCAAGGCCAAGGCTTTCATCGATTTCCAGAACGATGTGACCGCCAAGGATATTCGTCTGGCCGTGCGCGAGGGCTTCCACTCCATCGAGCACGTCAAGCGCTATACCACCAACGGCATGGCGACCGATCAGGGCAAGACGTCCAACATCAACGGTCTGGCCGTTGCAGCCGATGCGCTCAAGCGCCCGACGCCGCAGGTGGGTCTCACCACCTTCCGCCCGCCCTATACGCCGACGACCTTCGGCGCCTTCTGCGGCTACAACCGTGGGCCGCTGTTCGACGTGACGCGCAAGACGCCAATCGATAGCTGGGCCGAACAGCATGGCGCGGCTTTCGAGCCGGTGTCGCTGTGGCGGCGCGCATGGTACTTCCCGAAAACCGGCGAAGACATGCATCAGGCCGTGGCGCGTGAATGCAAGGCGACCCGCCAGTCGCTCGGCATGTTCGATGCCTCCACGCTCGGCAAGATCGAAGTTGTCGGCCCGGATGCAGCCGAATTCATGAACCGCATGTACACCAATCCATGGACGAAGCTTGGCGTCGGGCGCTGCCGCTATGGCCTGCTGCTCGGCGAAGACGGCTTCATCCGCGATGACGGTGTCGTCGGTCGCCTGACGCAGGATCGCTTCCATGTGACCACCACGACCGGCGGTGCCGCGCGTGTTCTCAACATGATGGAAGACTATCTCCAGACCGAATGGCCGGAGCTGAAAGTCTCATTGACCTCGACCACCGAGCAATGGGCCGTGGTCGCGATCAATGGCCCCAATGCGCGCAAGCTCATCGAGCCGATGGTTGAAGGGCTGGATATTTCCGACGAAGCCTTTCCGCATATGTCGGTTGCGGAATGCAAATTCCTCGGCGTGCCTGCGCGTCTGTTCCGCATGAGCTTCACCGGCGAACTGGGCTATGAAATCAACGTGCCTGCGCGCTATGGCCTGTCACTGTGGAAGGCGCTTTATGAGGCCGGCCAGCAATATGACATCACGCCTTACGGCACCGAAACCATGCACGTCCTGCGCGCCGAAAAGGGCTATATCATTGTCGGTCAGGACACGGATGGCACCGTGACGCCGGACGATGCAAGCCTTGGCTGGGCCGTCGGCAAGCAGAAGCCGGATTTCGTCGGCAAGCGTTCGCTCACCCGTCCGGACATGCTGAAATCGGATCGCAAGCATCTCGTGGGGCTGCTCACCAATGATCCGAAGCTGGTGCTGGAAGAAGGCGCGCAGATTGTCGCCGACCCAAAACAGCCGTTGCCGATGACCATGCTTGGCCATGTCACCTCGTCCTATTGGAGCGAGACGCTCGGGCGGTCCATCGCCATGGCGTTGGTGTCGGGCGGCAAGGCTCGCATGGGTGAAACGCTTTATATGCCGATGCCGGATGGCAGCGTGCATGAGGCCACTGTATCGGGCATGGTCTTCTATGACCCCGAAGGAAAGAAACTGAACGGATAAGGATTGAACCATGCTCGTTGAAACCAAACCTTATTCGAACCGCAAGGTCGTCATTCCCGGTCGTCTGGAAATCCACGCGGCGGACGATGCCGCCCGCTTCGTCCTGCGCATCGGTCCGGCAAAGCTGGCCCTGGCTGAAAAGGCGCTGGGCGCAAAAATCCCGGCGAAGATCGGCGATCTTGTCCGCACGGATGATATTGCCGTTGCCTGCATCGGACCGGATGAATGGTATATCTGGGCTGATGAAGCCAGGGGTGCCGCCATCACGCAGGCTTTCGCCGGGCTTTATGAAACAGAGCCGCACAGCCTGACGGAAGTGAGCCATCGCGAAACCGGCATCGACATTACCGGCCCGCAGGCTGAATGGCTGCTCAATGCCGCGTCTCCGCTCAATCTGGCTGAAATGCAGACACCGGGCGCTGCGCGCACCATCTTCGACCGGGCCCAGATCATCCTGCTGAAATGGAATGCGGATCATTACCGCATCGAAGTGTGGAACTCATTCGCCGATCATGTGTGGACCTTGCTGGAACTGGCCAGCAACGAGGTCGAACTCGCAATCTGATCGAAAGACGCCGCCCCACCGGGCGGCGTTTTTGCCTTGAGGGCTTGATGCGACATCTCCTTCCCTCATCCTGAGGAGCCGTTGAAAACGGCGTCTCGAAGGGCTGAGGGAAAACGCTCCGGTATCCGCCTCTCTTTGACACGATGCTTCGCACCGGCTCCGGATCAATCGAGTCTGGACCCTAGAGCTTCCAGAGACGGATTGCATTCGCGGACAACAGGCGCGTTTTTTCGTCGTTGCTGCATCCTTCAAGAAGCGCATGGGTTGTCGCCACCCATGTGGAAAGCCCTGCATCGGCATTGGTTGCCAATGTGCAGACGGGCCAGTCGCTGCCCCACACCACACGGTCCCAGCCGAATGACTGGATGACTTGCTCCACATACGGCCGCACCGTATCGACGGTCCAGTTTTCCGCGTCCGCATAGGCCACCACGCCGGAAATCTTCGCCGTCACATTGTCGCGCTGCGAAACCTCGCTGATGCCCTTCTGCCAGCTTTCCAGCCCGCCCGACCTGATATCCGGCACGCCGCAGTGATCGAGCACGAATTGCACGCCGGGCGCGAGGTCGGCCAGTGCCAGCACCTTGTCGATCTGGTGGGGAAGGGTGCAGAGATCGAAGGTCAGGCCGGTGCCTTCGAGTCGCTTGATATTCTCGCGGAAAAGCGCGCCCTCGGAAACATCGTCCGGCACGACATGCAACACGCGGCGAAAGCCTTTGACAAAGGGATTGCTGCGCTGGCGTTCCAGATATTCCGCAAAGCCCGGTTCCTCCGGGCGGCAGGAGGCGATTGCGCCCTTGATGAAATCACCCGATCGTCTGGAAATCTCCTGAATATGGTCCGTTTCAGCCTGAATGGCAGCGGCTGCCACATCCACTTCCATATGCAGCGCCGCCTCGATGCCGCAGCGCTCTGCCTGCTTCCGATAGGTCTCGAACAGGAAGTCGCGATTGAGGGCCGGAACGCCGTCGAGCCATGGATAGTTCAGCGCGCTTTTGTCGATCAGATGCAGATGGGTATCGATAATCATGAAAACGTCCTCCTCCCGCATAGTTTCAAAAAAGAAGAGAGTTTTCAAATAAGAATTGGGGTCTTCCGCTTTTCGGAAGGCGCTCTACTCGGCAGCTCCGATATCGGAGCCCACCAGTTTCGACAGATCCTGGACAGTCTTTTGCAGCAGGCCGATGGTCTGTGTGATGTCGGGGGCGGAAGCCGAGTTGACGAGCGTCACATAGGGGCAGGTCAGCGAGGCTATGCAGGTACCGTCCGGGCCGAGGATGGGCGCCGAGAGATTATAGACGCCCGCCACCTGGGCGCTCGGCATCATTTCATAACCGCGTTCGCGAATCTGGTCGAGGCGCTCGTAGAAGTCTTGATCAAGCTTTACGCTTTCAACGTCCCTTGCATATTCGGCAATCATCATCTTGCGTTCTTCGGGAGAACGGAAGGCGAGAAGCACATGGCCGGAACCGGTGTCGAACAGGCTGATATGCGAGCCGACGCGGATCGAAATTCCCCAGTAATCCGGGGCTTCCTGCTGTGCGATGACAACGACAGACCCGCGGTCGAACACCGCAAGCTGGTTGGCCTGTCTGGAGCGGTCCGCGAGTTCACGCATGAAGGGCGTGGCAAAGGAAGCAAGCCTGCGCACCGGAGCATGAAGATGCGCCAGACCGAACAGCTTGAGGGTCAGCGAATAGCGGTCGCCTTCAAGCTTCGTCACATAACCGCGCTTCACCAGCCGGTCCAGCATCCGGTAGAATTCATTGGGGCTGCGGTCGAGGTGTTTGGCAATCTCTGCCTGCGTCAGGCCGCCATCCACGCTTGCAAGCAGTTCCAGAATATCCAGCCCCTTGTCCAGCGCCGGGGCGCGATAGCGATCCTCTGTTTCCAAGTGAACTCCCCTTGTGAATATCATTCTTCATATACGAAGGGCCGCGGATTCGAAAGGTGCAAACAGGCAGAGAAAGCCTTGACCGGATTTGCGTAATATGTTTGCATATAAATAAATGATTTACAATTGGGGGCGAGTTGAGGAGCGCCGCCGGGAGGCCAGGATGCAAGGTGAGTTTCGAGGCGTGCTGCCGGGCGGGAGCCGCCCTGTTGGCGCGGAGCGTGGAATAGCGCGCTGCGACGGATATGATTCACGCCGTCGCGTCTGCGATCTTGCCCACGGCACCCCGATCCTTGCAAGCGGCGTCGGCGACACGGCGATGTTCATCAACCCGGTTGCTTTTTCCCATGGTTATGATCGTCTGCGGTTCATATCGGAAATACGCTTAATCAGCGGGACGACCACATCCTGCTTGTCGAACGGAAGGCTTGGAAATGACGATACGTTTTGATGGAAAGACCGCGCTGGTGACAGCCGCAGCGCAAGGGATCGGCCGTGCAAGCGCACTGGCCTTTGCGGAGGCGGGCGCGAAGGTCTACGCGACCGACATCAATACCGATGCTCTCAAGGAGATCGAAGGCGTCAACGGCATCATCACCCGCAAGCTCAACGTGCTTGACGATGAGCAGGTGAAGGCGCTCGTCGCCGAAATCGGGCAGGTGGATATCCTGTTCAACTGCGCCGGTGTCGTCCATGGCGGCTCGATCCTCGAAATGAAGGACGAAGACCTCGATTTTGCGGTCAATCTCAACATTCGTTCGATGATCCGCACTATCCGCGCCGTGCTGCCGGGCATGCTGGAACGCAAGGACGGCGCCATCGTCAACATGGCCTCGGTCGCTTCCAGCGTGAAGGGCGTGCCGAACCGCTTTGCCTATGGCGTCACCAAGGCCGCAGTTATCGGCCTGACGAAGGCCGTCGCTGCCGATTATGTTGCCAGGGGCATCCGCTGCAACGCCATTTGCCCCGGTACGGTGGAAAGCCCGTCCCTGCAGGACCGCTTGCGCGCGCAGGGCGATTATGAAGAGCAGCGCGCAGCCTTCATCGCCCGCCAGCCGATCGGCCGCATTGGCCAGCCGGAAGAAATCGCCGATCTCGCCGTTTATCTCGCCGGTGCCACCTACACCACCGGCCAGGCCTACAACATCGACGGAGGCTGGACGATCTAGGGCGGTCGACATTCAGTCTCTGACGGCCTGCAAATGGCGCAGCCATAGCGTCGACCACCCTGACGCCCTCTCTTTCATCCCCTCAAAGGAGTAAACTCATGAAATTTCTTCGTTACGGTGAAGCCGGTCAGGAAAAGCCGGGCATTCTCGATGCCGATGGTGCGATCCGCGATCTCTCCGCCCATGTAGGCGACCTCTCCGGCGCGGCGCTTGCCCCTGATGCACTGGCCAAGCTCGGCGCGATCGACGTCAATTCGCTGCCGAAGGTCGACGGCAATCCGCGCCTTGGTCCTTGCGTTGCAGGCACCGGCAAGTTCATCTGCATCGGCCTCAACTATTCCGATCACGCTGCCGAAACCGGCGCGGCGGTCCCGCCGGAACCGATCATCTTCATGAAGGCAACGTCCGCCATCGTCGGCCCGAATGACGATCTCGTCATCCCGCGCGGTTCGGAAAAGACCGACTGGGAAGTCGAACTTGGCATCGTCATCGGCAAGACCGCGAAATATGTCTCGGAAGAAGACGCCCTCGACTACGTGGCCGGCTATTGCACCATCCATGATGTGTCGGAACGCGCCTTCCAGATCGAGCGTCAGGGCCAGTGGACGAAGGGCAAGTCCTGCGACACGTTCGGCCCGACCGGCCCATGGCTGGTGACGAAGGATGAAATCGAAGACCCGGAAAACCTCGGCATGTGGCTCAAGGTCAATGGCGAGACCATGCAGAACGGTTCGTCGAAGACGATGATCTACGGCATTCGCCACCTCGTTTCCTACCTGTCGCAGTTCATGTCCTTGCAGCCGGGCGATATCATCTCCACCGGCACGCCTCCCGGCGTCGGCATGGGTATGAAGCCGCCTCGCTATCTCAAGGCTGGCGACGTCGTGGAACTTGGCATCGAAGGCCTCGGCAGCCAGAAGCAGAACGTGCGCGCCGACATCTAGGCTTTGTTTGAGCATGGTCCCGAACCGGCGTCCTGTTTCGGGACCACGCCCTGATCACGGATAAATCATGACAAAAATCACTGATCTGCGCGTCTTCGATCTGCGTTTCCCGACTTCCCAAAGTCTGGACGGTTCCGACGCGATGAACCCGGACCCGGATTACTCCGCGGCCTATGTCATTCTCGACACGGATGACGAGGCGCTGAAGGGGCACGGTCTCACCTTCACCATCGGTCGCGGCAACGATATCTGCTGCCAGGCGATTCTCGCCATGCGGCATCTGGTGGTCGGTGCCTCGCTGGAGGATTTCCGGGCGGCGCCTGGAAAATTCTGGCGCTACTTGACCGGTGACAGCCAGTTGCGCTGGATCGGCCCGGACAAGGGCGCCATGCATCTTGCAACCGGCGCTGTCGTCAACGCCTTCTGGGATCTCGCTGCGAAGCAGGCTGGAAAGCCCGTATGGCGGCTTGTCGCCGACATGTCGCCGGAGGAAATCGCCGATATCGTCGATTACCGCTACCTCACCGATGCGCTGACGCGCGACGAGGCTGTCGAAATCCTGCGCAAGGCCGAAGCTGGCAAGGCCGGGCGCATCGCCACGCTCGAAGCGGAAGGCTATGCCTGTTACACGACCTCGGCTGGCTGGCTCGGCTATGACGACGACAAGCTGCGCCGTCTGTGCCAGGAAGCCATCGACGAGGGCTTCAACCACGTCAAGATGAAGGTCGGCCGCGATCTCGAGGACGATATTCGCCGCCTCACCATTGCCCGCGAAGTGATCGGCCCGGACCGTTACCTGATGATCGACGCCAATCAGGTGTGGGAAGTCGATCAGGCAATCGAGTGGGTCAACAAGCTGGCCTTCTCCAAGCCGTTCTTCATCGAGGAACCGACCAGCCCGGACGATGTTGCCGGCCATCGCAAGATTCGCGAAGCCATTGGCGACGTGAAGGTCGCGACCGGCGAAATGTGCCAGAACCGCATCATGTTCAAGCAGTTCATCGCGGAAGGCGCCATCGACATCGTCCAGATCGATTCGTGCCGCATGGGTGGCCTGAACGAAGTTCTGGCGGTGTTGCTGATTGCCGCCAAGTTTGGCAAGCCGGTCTGGCCGCATGCGGGCGGCGTCGGCCTGTGCGAATATGTGCAGCACCTGTCGATGATCGACTATGTGGCCGTTTCAGGCACCAAGGAAGGCCGCGTGATCGAATATGTCGATCATCTGCATGAACACTTCATCGATCCGTGCGTCATCAGGAACGCGGCCTATATGCCGCCGTCGCTGCCGGGTTTCTCCATCGAGATGAAGCCGCAGTCGATTGCGGAATATACGTTCAGGGGCTGAGATCGGTTTCTGCACCGGAAACAAAAGGCCGCGCTGAAAAGCGCGGCCTTTCTGCTTATAGGAAGCGGATCATCAGCGCGCCGGTCAGCAGCAAAACGGCACCGGCGACGCGTCCGGCGGTGATTTCACGCACGGCAACGCCCATGAAGCCGATACGGTCGGCGGCGAGCCCGGCCATCAACTGTCCGGCGACCGCCAGACCCATCACGGCGGCAGCGCCGATGCGTGGCGTCAGCAGCACCGATGCGGTCACATAGATACAGCCAAGCGCACCGCCAGCCACGAACAGCCAGCCCGCAGGCACGTTGAAGGCCGGCATTGCGCCGGTCGCGCGCGCGGTAATCCCGGCAATGATCGCAAGGATCACAGCGCCGGAAAGGAACGAAATCGCGGCAGCCGTTACCGGCGACCCAAGACCCCGAGCCAATGCTGCATTGATGGGGGCCTGAATAGCAATACAGGCACCTGAAAGGATGCCGAACAATGTCCAGAGCATGGAAATTTCCTTATATGGAGAACCGGCTGAAACTTGGCACTACAGTTGCATTCTTCGGGATGCAGGACTGCAAAGAGCAATTTGCATTCGCATAATCCTGAAAAGCCTGCAACTTTTCGGGACTATGCGAAGCTTCTGGTGTGCGAAAATCACACTTTTCGCCACGGCGTGACGACTTTACAACCGTAGTGTCAAGCGGCGCGTTTATCCGTGGCTGTGACAGACAGGTGCAGGCCAAGGGCCTTCATGACGCCGAGCAAGGTCGATAGTTTTGGATCGCCGTTCTCGCTCAGGGAGCGGTAAAGGGCTTCACGGGTAATTCCGGCTTCTTTAGCGACAGTAGTCATGCCAATGGAACGGGCTACGTCACCAAGAGCATGCGCAATAAGGGAAGGGTCGCCATCTTCAAATGCCGCTTCCAGATAGGCAACACGCTCTTCCGGCGTCTTGAGGTGATCAAGAACATCAAAACGGGTGGTTTCAAGGACCATTCTAAATCTCCTTCGCCATTTGTTTCGCCAGCGCGATATCCCGGCTCTGTGATGACTTGTCGCCACCACACAGCAGAACAACGATAGTTGATCCCATGGATACGAAATAAACCCGATAGCCGGGGCCGTACGTAATGCGCATTTCGCTCACGCCTTCGCCGACAGATTTCACATCGCCGGGATTGCCCAGTTCCATGCGGCGGATCCGAGTGACAATCCGCAACCGTGCATTGGTATCACGGAGCTCATCAAGCCACTTGGTGAAAAAGGTGGTTTGGCGGACTTCGATCATGCGTAACCTATAGATCACATCGCCGATCTGGTCAATATAAACGTGATTTGTAGGTTACATGGCGCGCGGCAGGAATCACCTGTCAACGTGTTGCACCGAATGTTGCATGGACAATGTTGTAACCCATATTCCGGGCGAATATGAGCCTTGATCCGGAATAGCTCTTTAAATTTATTTGATTTTGGAGTGGTGCCCGGAGGCGGATTCGAACCACCGACACGCGGATTTTCAATCCGCTGCTCTACCAACTGAGCTATCCGGGCATCCGTAACAAGCGATCTGCTTGTTCTGGGCGGTGTTGGTTCCCGCCGGAAGTGGGTGGGTTATAGCATTAAATTGCGCGCTGTCCAGCACCGTATCGCAATTTTTATCAGCTTTTCTCACATCTTTGTTAAATAACTGATTTTATTGGCGGAAGCTGATTTGGAAGAGGCTAGTTGCCTTCTTCTTCCTCTTCATCAATGGGCTTTCCCGGCAGCACATAGCTGCCGGACAGCCAGCGATTGAGGTCGATGCTCTTGCACCGGGGCGAACAGAAGGGATAGGATTCGCGCGTGGAAGGTTTTCCGCATTCCGGGCAGGGGCGCGTCGGACGCAATGGCGTCACGCGTGCGCCTGCTGCTGCCGATATGTCCTTCTTGTCACTCATGTCTGCTCTCAGACTTTCCCGCTGCCCCAGTTGGCGTAAACCGGATAATCGACATCGTTCAGCAGGCTTACGGTTTCCTGCAGCGGCAATCCCACCACGTTCGTATAGGACCCGACCAGCTTCACGACGAAGCTGCCTGCCAGTCCCTGGATGGCGTAGCCGCCGGCTTTCCCGCGCCATTCGCCGGATGAAAGATAGGCATCCATCTGCTGGCGGGAGAGCCGCTCGAAGCGAAGCCGCGTTTCCACCAGTGTGTGGCGCAGATTTCCATTTGGCAAGACAAGGCTCACGCCGGTGAATACCTTGTGCGTGCGCCCGGAAAGCAGGCGCAGGCATTCTCTCGCCTCGTCGGCAATCTCGGTCTTGGGGAGAATGCGCCGGCCAACGGCCACGACTGTATCGGCGGCAAGAATGAAGGCATGTGCGAAATTCGCATCGTCCTTCAACAATTCCTGTGCCTTGCGCGCCTTTTCCCGCGACAGACGTCGCGCCAGCGAGCGCGGGTGTTCCGCGCGCTGCGGCGTTTCATCTATATCGGCCGGATAAATATGGTCCGGTTCGATGCCTGCCTGCCCCAGAAGCTCGATCCTGCGTGGAGAACCGGAGGCTAGAACCAGCTTGTGTTGCGCGCTCATCGACTAGACATTTCCTGGAACGGATTGCTTACTTGAAGCGGTAGGTGATGCGGCCCTTGGTCAGGTCGTAAGGGGTCATTTCAACCAGCACCTTGTCACCGGCCAGAACGCGGATGCGATTCTTGCGCATGCGGCCTGCCGTATGGGCGATGATTTCATGTTCGTTCTCGAGCTTCACCCGGAACATAGCATTGGGCAGCAGTTCCGTAACAACACCCGGAAATTCTAGGACTTCTTCTTTCGCCATGCGATACCTGTTTCTTTCTTCGATAAAATGCGCTCTTGAGCGGTCTTTAGAACGCCGTGCGTCCCTGGGACGCACAAAGGACGCTCTGATTTATTGAATCTACGCATCGTGCTTTCCGAAATCGATTCCGATTTTCGGGCCGATGCGGTAGGTCGGAATTTGCGCGGAACCTATATGATTAGGCGGCATTTGTGAACAACGGAATTCGGCGAACTTATTGCTCGTCAAAACGGTGCATGATCTGGCGTTTCAGACGGTCACGCACATCGCGATAGGCCGCCATGATCTGGCTTCTGCTGCCCGTTACCAATGTCGGGTCCGGCGTCGGCCAATATTCCACATCGACCGAGAAACCGCGCATCCGTTCCAGCACGGTGTGGTGGGCAAGCGGCGTCAGCGTTACGATCAGATCGAAATAACCATCCGCCAGTTCTTCGAGGCCACGTGGCTGCCGATTGTCGAGCGACAGGCCTTCTTCCTGAAGGACTGCATCGACAAACGGATCGCGCTCGCCCCGCTTCACGCCTGCGGACGCTACATAAATATTGGGGGGAAGGGCCTGTCTTGCAAGTAATTCCGCCATCGGCGAGCGAATTGAATTCTTGCCGCAGACGAAAAGCAGAGACTTGGGCAGGCGTGGTTTATGATCTTCATTGCCGTCGGCGCTGGATTTTCGGGGAGGGACATCAGTGATGACCATCAGTGATCAGCCCCTCCAGTGCAGGACGCAGACAAGGGTGAAAAGCCGCCGCGCCGTGTTGAAGTCAACCTCGATCTTGCCCTTCAGCCGCGCCTGGAGCGTTTGCGACCCTTCATTGTGCAGGCCGCGCCGCCCCATGTCGATTGCCTCGATCTTGCTTGGCGTCGCCGAGCGGATCGCCTGGTAATAGCTTTCGCAAATCATGAAATAGTCTCGCACGACGCGGCGCAGGGGCGTGAGTGAGAGAATATGAGTTGCGACGTCCTCGCCGGTTTCCCGTGCGATGGCGAAAATCAGCCGTGATTCCATCAGCGAGAGCTTCAGGCGGTAAGGTCCGCCCGTATCGTCCCCGATCGGGTGGAAGGAGTTTTCCTCGATGAGATCGAAGATGGCCACCGCGCGTTCATGCTCGACGTCAGGCGTCGAACGCCCGATGGATTCATCGAGCTCGACGTCAATAAGGCGGGCATTTGGAACACCGGCAGTCATGTCACCTCATAGGTTCAACCGGATGGCGACGGACTGGGCGTGGGCATCGAGGCCTTCGGCGCGGGCAATTTCGATTGCCGCAGGCCCGAGTACGCGCAGCTGATCGGGGCCGAGTTTGAGAAGCGACGTGCGTTTCATGTAGTCGAGAACCGAAAGTCCGGACGAAAAACGCGCCGAGCGCGCCGTCGGCAGAACGTGGTTGCAGCCGCCGACATAATCGCCGATCACTTCCGGCGTATACCCGCCGATGAAGATCGATCCGGCATTGCGGATTTTTGGCAGCAAGGCTTCCGGGTCGGCGGTGGCGATTTCCAGATGCTCGGCTGCAATGCGATTGGCAAGCGGAATGGCCGCTTCAAAATCCTCGACCAGAATGACGGCGCCGAAATCGCGCCAGCTCGCGGCTGCGGTTTGCGCGCGCGGCAGGTTGCGGAGCTGGCGTTCGACAGCTTCCTCCACCGCTATCGCCAGCGCTTCATCATTGGTCATGAGGATCGACTGCGCGGCAGTATCGTGCTCTGCCTGGGCAAGCAGGTCAGCGGCGATCCAGTCGGGATTGTTGTCCTTGTCGGCAACGACCAGAACTTCCGATGGGCCTGCGATCATGTCGATGCCGACCGTGCCGAAGACGATGCGCTTGGCGGCAGCAACATAGGCGTTGCCGGGGCCGACGATCTTGGCGACGGGCTTGATTGTTTCGGTGCCATAGGCAAGCGCCGCGATAGCCTGCGCCCCGCCGACGCGGTAGATTTCGGAAACGCCGGCCAGACGTGCGGCCACCAGAACAAGTGGATTGAGAATGCCATCGGGCGCGGGGACGACCATGACGATGCGTTCCACGCCGGCCACCTTGGCAGGAACGGCATTCATCAGGACGGAACTGGGATAGCTTGCCGTGCCGCCCGGAACATAAAGCCCCACGGCCTCGATGGCCGTCCAGCGCGAGCCAAGCTCGACCCCAAGCGCATCGGTGTAACGGTCATCCTTCGGCAATTGCCGCGCATGATGCTTCTCGATGCGCTCATGGGCAAGTTTCAGCGCCTCGATTGTCGAGGCGGGCGCTGTCTCGAAAGCCACATCGACTTCGGCTTCGGTTACCGCAATGCCGATTTTTTCAAGATCGATCCGGTCGAAACGGCGGGAATAATCGATGAGCGCGCTGTCGCCTTCGCGGCGCACCCGGGCGACGATTTCCCGCGCTGCCCGGTCCACATCTTCGGATGCTTCGCGCTTGCTTGCCAGAAATGTCGCGAAATTATTCTCGAAATCGGGATCGGTTTGTCTGAGCGTCTTGACCACGCTTCTGTTCCTTCAAATCTGCCAAATCTGCTTGCCAGCCAAATCTGCTCGCCAGACCGGCGTCCGGCTGACGAAAGACGGTCTCGTGTGACCTTCTTTCAGACGTTATGGCGAGGAAGCGATTCTGTTTCCCATGCCGCGCCAAGGTCCGTCATTTGCGCCTCAATGCATTCCACTTCAAGACGGATAGCCGCATTTGCCGAAAAAGTCAGTTCTATTGTTCCGGCAGGTGTTTCACCGGCGGTGAACTGAACGGCCATGAGGGAAAGCACCTCATCCGGCTTCTGGCGGTCTATCCCGGTTGCCCGGGCGGCAATCACGCGGTTGAAGTGCAGGGCGGTGCGGCGGCGCTGATATTGCGGCTTGCGCAGGAATCGCGGCTTGCTTTCTTCCCAGACGAACCGGTTAGCCGTCAGGATGAAGCGCTTTTCATTGGCGAGATATTGAAGGTCGGATACTTTCAAAACCGCGTCCTGAAGATGAGCCGACAGGACCTGCAAATCCTCCTCATCCAGCGCCACGAGCTTCAGCATATCCATACTCCAACACCACTTTCCCGTTATCGGTTAATAACTGTTCCCGGCGGCGGGGAAATCAACCACCCGCCTGATTGTTGATCAGCTGGCCCGATATTCACCTGGCCGATTATCAACTTGGCATGTCGAAACAAAAAAATCGACAGGCTTTTCAAGCCTGTCGCTGTTCATTGGCTTCTTCAAGGAGAATAAGAAAAGAGCGGAGCAATGAAAGTCGCTCCGCTCGGCCCTATCAACCACTGATGCGTTCCACCAACGCGCCGCAGCGGGACAGTTTTTCTTCCAGCCGCTCGAAGCCGCGATCCAGGTGATAGACGCGGTTGACCATGGTTTCGCCCTCGGCGGCTAGGCCCGCGATCACCAGGGAAACCGATGCGCGCAGGTCCGTCGCCATCACCTGTGCGCCTTTCAGGCGCTCCACGCCTTCGACGGTTGCCGTCTGGCCGGACAGGGAGATTTTTGCGCCGAGACGCGCCAGCTCCTGCACGTGCATGAAGCGATTTTCAAAAATGGTTTCCGTGATGCGCGAAGTTCCCTTCGCCTTGGTCATCAGGCCCATGAACTGCGCCTGCAAGTCGGTCGGGAAGCCGGGGAAGGGGTCGGTGGTGACGTCGACCGGCTGGATGCCATGGCCATTGCGCACCACGCGCAGGCCGCTATTCGTCTCGGTGATCTCGGCACCCGCCTGACGCAGCGTGTCCAGCGCCGACGACAGCAGGCTTTCCTGCGCGCCTTCCAGAAGCACGTCGCCGCCGGTCATCGCAACGGCCATCGCGTAGGTGCCGGTCTCGATACGGTCGGGAATGACGCGAACGCGCGCGCCCGAAAGGCTGGTCACGCCTTCCACCTGGATGGTGCTGGTGCCCGCACCGGTGATTTTTGCGCCCATTGCGTTGAGGCAGTCGGCGAGATTGACGACTTCCGGCTCGCGGGCCGCATTCTCGATGATCGTCTCTCCCTTGGCGAGAGCCGCTGCCATCAGCATGACATGGGTCGCGCCGACGGATACTTTCGGGAAGCTGTAGCGGGCGCCGACAAGGCCGCCCTTCGGCGCGCGCGCCTTGGCATAACCGTTTTCGATGTCGATTTGCGCTCCCAGTGCCTGAAGCGATTCCAGCAGCAGGTCCACGGGGCGGGTTCCGATGGCGCAACCGCCCGGCAGCGAGACGGTTGCCTCCCCGGTGCGCGCCAGAAGCGGCCCGATGACCCAGAAGCTGGCGCGCATCTTCGACACAAGCTCATAAGGCGCGGTCGTGTCGACGATATTGCGGGCGGTGAAGTGAATGGTGCGCGAATAGGCGCCGTTCTGGTGCTCGCGACGCCCATTCACCGAATAGTCGACGCCGTGGTTGCTCAGGATGCGTATCAACTGCTCGACATCGGCCAGATGCGGCACGTTTTCGAGCGTCAGCGTATCGTCGGTCAGAAGCGAGGCGATCATCAAGGGCAGGGCGGCGTTCTTGGCGCCGGAGATTGGAATGATGCCGTTGAGCTTGTTACCGCCGACGATTTTGATGCGATCCATGCTTTGTCACCTTCTGGGCCGATACCTTGCCCGATAAATTTGCACCAAATCCAGCGGCCGTTACGGCGCGGAGGCGTTGCGTGATGAAATTACGAGTCTTGCGGCCAAATTACGTCAAATACGAATCACAAAAGGACGATATCGCTGCGAAGAACAGAAATGAGCTTTTACCGCAGAGCCTCCCTATCTTCAAGAAAGGCTTTGTCGTCGTGATTCTCAGTCGGTGTCGTCGCTGGCAGCGGTGATGCCGTCGTTTCGTTCATCGGCTTCGCCTGCGCGCCGCGATCTCAATTGCGCTTTGCGGCGCATGAGATTCGCGCGCAGTTCCTCGGCCCGGCGCTTTTTGCGCTGGTCGGATTGGATTTGTTTCTCTTTGTTGGTGGTCGTGTCGCTCATGACGGTCTTCTACTACGGGAAAAAGGGCCGGAAAAGCGGGTTTCAGATGCGTGTTCGGCAGATTTCCACATTATGTGAAAAGAAATGCAATTGCTTGCTTGCGATTTGCGTAATGATGTGGCAGAAGTCCGCCGCACTCAAGAGATTGCTGCGGTAGCTCAGTGGTAGAGCACTCCCTTGGTAAGGGAGAGGTCGAGAGTTCAATCCTCTCTCGCAGCACCATTTCCTCCTGATATTCAACGCAAATTTGGCTTCATCCCTCGTAGGGCAGGAGAGCAGATGCGCATCGGTGTGCACCCATCCCGCATTGGATAGCCGACCGGACCAGCTACGCAACCGGCACCGCCTGTTCACATTCTTTGCAAGACGCTCGGCATTTGCAGCTTTAATGCTGTCGGCGCAGTTCACGCCGGCCCCGCTTCAGCGGGGCACTCGTTCCGCGGCAGGTTGTTCACGTGCCGCCTTCCTTGTTTTTCTTCTTCTTGCCCTCATCATAATGAAATTTGATGGCAAAGAACATGGCCACGCCCAACACGATGACCTTGAATGCCATCAAGCCTATAGGGATCCATTCCATTTAACCGCATTCCCGAGCTGCTATTTTCCGTGACTGGCACTAGCACATCGCGGTTCGATGAACAGATCATATTTGGTTGATCTCGCTGACGTTTGGAAAAGCACTGTGTCGTGCAAATGCGATATTCGTTCAGGCGGGCTCAATCCTGTCAGGCCGCCTTTCTTTCGCAGCCGCTCTTTTCGATGTATACTGCCTGCCTGATCGTCAGGCTTCACGCGGATTATCCGCTGACCATGTGAAGCCGGAAATTGCGTGCAGGCCTGTCCTGACCGCCGCCCTTGCCGTCAGGACTGCCTAACCCGCAGGAGGAGCGTCATGGCACAGTTTCATGTAATTGCAGGTCGGGACCAGACTGCCTTTTATCCGGAAGTCAAGCGCATCCAGATGGCGGATGTAATCGATGCCCTGCGTTTGGGTTTCGACGACTTCTGGGCGAAGCCATCGCATTACGTTTTTCTTTGTCTCATATATCCGCTGGCCGGGTTGTTCATCACCTATTGGAGCACCAACGCAAATGCGCTGCCGCTCCTGTTCCCCCTCATGTCCGGCTTCGCGTTGATCGGGCCGGTTGCCGCCTTGCCGCTTTATGAAATGAGCAGGCGCCGCGAGGAGAAAATGGACACGAGCTGGAGGCGCGCTTTCGATGTCAGCCGCTCCCCGGCATTGCCGTCGATCGTGGCCGTCGGCTCCTTCCTTTTCGCAATCTTCATTGCGTGGCTGTTGGTGGCTCAGAATCTCTATGTTCATTATTTCGGCCCCATGCCGCCCGAGAGCTTCTCGATGTTGATCAATCAGGTGTCATCGACGGAAGAGGGGCGCAGTCTTATTTTCGCCGGTTGTGGCATTGGCTTCCTTTTTGCAATCGTCGTCCTGTGCTTGACGATTGTCACCTTTCCGATGCTGCTCGATCAGGATTGCGGGGCTGCGGCGGCTATCGCGACATCATTGCGTGTCGTCTGGCGCAATCCACTCGAAGCGCTGCTTTGGGCGGCAATTGTAACCGCTATGCTGGTCGTGGGCTTCGCCACCATGTTTGCCGGACTGGCTGTGGTGCTGCCCATCCTCGGACATGCGACGTGGCACCTCTATCGAAAGACGGTTGCGCAGCCGGCGTTGGCGCGCGCCGGATGATAGGACGGATCGGAGGGCCGAAGACCAAAAGTAACCTGTCGTGGAACTCCGAAATACGATTGGGCTGGACAAACGGATATTTGCAGTGGCCAATATAAGAGACGGCATTGGTAGCACTTCATAGTTCCCAATAGTGTTGTGCCGTATTGGCGTCGCGCCCGTGGCGCCGCGTTACTTCTTGTTTTGAGCTTGAGAGGCAAACAAATGTTTCGTGCCACTGCCATTATTCGTGCGGATGAGGTGATCGATGCTGTGCCTGCGGGCCACGCCGTTCTTGAACGCGATGAACGCCATCTGCGGCGCAAAGCCATTGCTCTGGAAGGCGGCGAGAAGGTGCTTGTCGATTTCGCGGAGCCGGTTGTGCTGGGTCACGGAGACAGGCTCGTTCTGGACGACGGGCGCGAAATTGAAATCCGCGCTGCAAGCGAGGAACTCTACGAAATTCGCGGGCGCGATCCGCTCCACATAGCCGAACTCGCTTGGCATATCGGCAACCGGCATCTGGCGGCACAGATCGAGAATGACCGTATCTTCATTCTTCGCGACCATGTCATCAAGGCGATGCTCGAGGGGCTTGGCGCCAAGGTGACGGATGTAACGGCAATTTTCAGTCCGCTGCGCGGTGCATATGCGGGTGGCCATTCGCATCATGACCACGGACATCATCATGGTCACCACGACCATGACCATGACCATCATCATCACCACGACTGATATTTACTGGCGTTAGTGACATCACGGCCATGAAACACGAACCCCAACATTCGAGGCTTTTTCGCACATGACACAGAAAAACGGACCCTTGCGCATCGGCATTGGCGGGCCGGTGGGATCGGGAAAGACGACGCTGACCGAAAAGCTCTGCAAGGCGATGCGCGATAAATATTCGGTCGCCGTGATTACCAACGATATCTACACGCAGGAGGACGCCCTTATTCTGGCTCGCTCTCAGGCCTTGCCCGAGGAACGGATCATGGGTGTCGAGACGGGCGGATGCCCGCACACGGCGATCCGCGAGGACGCCTCCATCAATCTGCAGGCAATCGCCGAAATGAACCGGCGGATTCCGGATCTGGATATCGTCTTCATCGAATCCGGCGGCGACAATCTGGCGGCCACGTTCTCGCCCGATCTGGCGGACCTGACGCTTTATGTCATCTCGGTTTGTCAGGGTGAGGAAATTCCGCGCAAGGGCGGACCGGGCATCACGCGGTCGGATTTCCTGGTGATCAACAAGAGCGATCTCGCCCCTCATGTGCACGTTGATCTCGAGGTCATGCAGGGGGATGCGGCGCGGATGCGCGGCTCACGTCCGTTCGGTTTCACCGATCTCCATCGCGGCAAGGGCGTGCCGGAGATTATCGACTTCATCGTCGAGAATGGCGGGCTGGAGCTGCGTTGAGCGCAGCTCGTTAAGGGATCATGTCTTCCAAAGTGGGAGATGTTTCAGCGTGCTTTTGTGCCGCCGGGGACCAGAACATGCCAGACCCGCGCTGGCAGCGCCAACGCCGGATTGTGCATAAAATCAACCAGTAAGGGAATGGCGCACCCGAAAGGATTCGAACCTCTGACCCCCAGATTCGTAGTCTGGTGCTCTATCCAGCTGAGCTACGGGTGCTTGCCTGTGTGCCGCTCGCTGCGGCGATGGGCGGTTGATAATCGGACAAATCGCTAAATGCAAGCGTCTTCTTAGAAAAAAATGTGGTTCTGTGAAGATTTCTTGTCAGGCCTCGCATTTCCGGGCTTTTCGGCCGGAGCCGGTGCAACGGCAGATTGTCTAGGCGTTCTCTTCGGTGCGCTGGTTGCTGCGGTCTTCGCGGCGCATCTGCAAATCAGGAATGCGAATCTCGAAATGCGCGCCAACAGGGCGGTCCTCGCGAAGCTCGATTGTGCCGCCATGCGCACGAACCAGTTCCTGCGCAATGGCAAGCCCGAGGCCGGTGCCGTCGCTGCGCGTCGAGCCACGGAACGCCGTGAAAAGATTGTCGCGCGCCTTTTGCGGCAGGCCGGGGCCGGTATCCTCGACGCCGATGATCGTCGTCGTCCCGATTCTTCCCGCCGAAATCGTTAGTCGCTTGACCGTCGCGACATCAGTCGTCTGGTCACGCTCCATGGCCTGAACGGAATTTCGGCAGAGATTGCTCAGGACCCGGAACAACTGCTCCGAATCGACATTCAGCTCGAAATCTTCCGGAACTAGATTCTCGAACTCGATGCTGCTTTCGGAGCTGGGACTCAAGGTTTCCTGCACGTCCGCGATGATGGTGTGCAGCAGGACGCGGCGCGGACGCGGCGGCGCTTCCTGCGAACGGCCATAGGCCATCACGCTTTCGGAATAGCTGATCGCACGGCTGAGCGTGCGAATGAGCTTGGGAGCGAACCGCTGCACCATCGGGTCTTCGGTATCGGCAAGCCTGTCCGACATCAACTGCGCCGAAGCCAGGATATTGCGCATGTCGTGGTTGATCTTGGAAACGGCGAGGCCGAGATCGGCCAGGTGTTTCTGTTCCTTCAGCGTGCGCTGGAGGTCGCTCTGAATATGGGATATCTGGCGCTGGGCGATGCCGAATTCGTCCTTGCGATTTTCCGGAACGAGAATGAGCGCGGGATTGTCGGGAGACGATGCGAAATCGATCATGTTGCGATGCATGATGCGCACTGGCCGCAACAGCATTTCATGGATGATCAGGTAGATCAGGCTTGCCGCTATCACGGAAATGATGAGGGATATGAAAGTGACGTTGCGCGCATAGACGAGCATGGCGTGGCGAAGCGGCGCATCGGAGGTGACAATTTCGATGACACGGTCCGGCGAACCGGAGGATGAAACCGAACCGAAGATTCGCAGCGTTCTCTCCCCGCCGTTGAACAAGGTGCCGAATGCATCCCAAATGGCCGCCGCTTCGCTGATATTGTTCAGATCGATGATCTGATCGATCTTGCCGGGAACTTCCGACATGGCGAGCAGGCGCGACGCCCCGGCCTCACGCATGGCGATCGCCTTGGTGCCGGTGGCCAGAAGCACCTTGTCCTGGATTTCGCGCGGCACATCCATGTTGCCGCTGGCCGCCAGCACTTCGCTGACGGCGCCCACCGTATCGAGCCGGGAACTCATCCAGCGCACGCGCATATTGGCCACGGACGGGACGAAGATCAGAACTTCGGTGATCAGCACTGCGAGCGCGGTCAGCAGCAGGAGCTTGCTTGAAAGCCGGTTGCGCCAGGGCAGTCGTGTAAACTGGGTTGGGGAGAGCCGCTCGACGGTCGCAGTCCGAGAGGCCGCTTCGGGGGAAAGCGCGCCCGTTTCCGTGGTCTTTTCAACAACCGCCATAGCCTGCTTCCAATTCAAGGCGAACCGGCCCAATTGCCGCGGTGCCTAAACCGGTCTGCCGTCGAAACGCAATTCATAAAGGTAGCCTCCTATATATGGAGCCGGCCGATAAATCCAACAGCCTTTGTTCAATCGGTTAAAAACGCCCCCGGTTCCGCGCTCTTCATGCGCAGCATTACCGAAATTTAACTCGACGGTGCGAGGCCTCTATGCAAAATCGTAGTCGGAAAAATCCGTACTTCTTCTGGTCCTGCCCGGAGAATGCGTGATTTGCGCAATGTGAAGGCAATCATCATTCTGATACTATTTGCTGGCATTTTCCGCGCCCGACATAATGGTTTCGAATACGAGGTCCGTCCGGGCGACGGTACACCTCGCCGGAGAGCTGAATGAAATCCTGGAAGCAGATTGCCTTGTGCCTGCTCATCGCCGCGGCCGCCATCGGCGGCTGGTATGCATATAAGAACAAGTCCGATGTGGTGAAGGCCGCCGCAACGGGCGAAGCGCCCAGAAACGGGGGCGGGCGGTCTGCGCCGCTGGTCGTCGTGGAAGCGGCGGGCGAAGAGACCATCAACAACCGGTTGACGGCTATCGGCTCGGCACGGGCTCTCAGCACCGTTTCGATAACCCCATATTCCAGCGGCTACATGACGAAGCTTTACGTCAAGGCTGGCGACATGGTGAAGGAAGGCGATCCGGTCGCAGAACTTGATGCCGAGACGGAGAAGATCGCCGTCGCCAAGGCGGAAACCGCATTGAAGGATGCGCAGACGACCCGCCAGCGCATCGCAAAATTGCGGGCGACGAACACGGCAACGGAAGTTCAGGTGGTCGAAACGGAACTGGCGGTCGCCAATGCGCAGCTTGCCTTGCAGGACGCGCAGCTCGCCCTGAGCCGCCGCACGGTCCGTGCGCCCATTTCCGGCATCGTCGGCATCCTGCCCGTCAATGTGGGTAATTACATCACCGCACAGACGTCCATCGGCCGCATCGATGACCGGTCGAAAGTGCTGATCGATATCTGGGTGCCGGAACGGTTCGCGCCGCAGATCAAGGTCGGCCAGCCCTTGATGGCGGAATCGACCGCTTTCCCTGGCGAGACCTATAGTGGCGAAATCAACGCCGTGGACAACATGCTGGACGAAGCCAGCCGCACGCTGCACGTCCGGGCAGAAGTCCCCAACACGCAGGATCGCCTGCGCGCCGGCATGTCGTTTTCCGTCACCGTTCTTTTCCCGGGCGACCGCTATCCCTCGGTCGATCCGCTGGCCATCCAGTGGGGCGCAGACGGTTCCTATGTCTGGCGCGTCGAGGACGGCGTAGCCCGCAAGATCGACGCGCGTATCGTTCAGCGCAATTCAACAAATATCCTCATCGACGGTCCGGTGAAGCAGGGCGACCTGATCGTCACGCAGGGCGTCCAGACCGTGCGGGACGACGCGCCCGTACGCGTGAAGGACGAGCAGGGTACGGCGCTGGCGGACCCGGCCTCGGCAAAGCGGACCGCAGGATGAGGATGACAACGTGACCGGTCACAATTCCTCATCCGACAAAGGCGGATCGACGGCGCTGTTCATCCGCCGTCCCGTCTTTGCATTCGTTATCAATGTTCTGATCGTTGTTGCGGGTCTGGCCGCTTTCACGGGCGTCGATATCCGCGAACTGCCGGACGTAGACCGGCCCGTCGTGACGATCAGCACGGATTTCAAGGGTGCGTCCGCTGAAACCATCGACCGCCAGTTGACGCAGGTCCTTGAAAACGCGGTGGCGCGCGTCTCCGGCGTGAAATCCATTTCCTCCACATCGTCTTTTGAGCGAAGCCGCGTCACGGTGGAATTCAATGACGGCGTGGACCTCAATGTCGCCGCCGCCGACATGCGGGATGCGATCTCCCGCGTTGCCAATGACGTGCCGGAAGAGGCGGACCCGTCCCGCATCATCAAGGCGGACTCCAATGCCGATGCGGTGATGCGTCTGGCGGTTACGTCCGACACCATGTCCGTCGATGACATGACGGTGCTGGTCGAAGACCAGATTCAGGATATCCTGTCCGCCGTTCCGGGCGTTGCCGACGTTCAGATCAACGGTGACCGCGACAAGATCTTCCGCATCGATATCAATCAGGCGCGCCTTGCAAGCTACGGCCTGACCATTGCCGATATAACCAAGGCGCTTTCCTCCATGGGGCTGGACGCCCCTGCCGGTTCGCTGCGCAGCGCCGATCAGTCCATCGTGGTTCGCGCCACGGCCAATCTGGAAAAGCCGGAAGATTTCGAAAACGTCTATATCAGCGGACGCACGCAGATTCGCGATGTCGCGACCGTCACGCTGGGGCCCGATATCGAAAGCTCCGCCGTTCGCTCCAACGGCAAGACGGCAATCGGTCTCGGCATCGTCCGTCAGGCGCAGTCGAACACGCTCGACATTTCGGAAGGCATTCGCGCAGCGGTCGCCAATCTGCAGAAGACCTTGCCTGCGGGCGTCAATATTGCCGTCACCAGTGACGATGCGAACTTCATCAATGGCGCTATCCACGAGGTGGAAATCGCGCTGATCGCGTCGGTGATCATCGTCGTGGCAATTATCTTCATGTTCCTGTGGGATATACGCGCGACGCTCATTCCGGCCTTGTCCATGCCCGTCGCCCTCATAGGCACGATCGCGGCCATCTATCTGGCAGGGTTTTCCGTCAATATCCTCACCCTGCTGGCGCTGGTGCTGGCGACAGGCCTCGTGGTCGATGACGCCATCGTGGTGCTGGAAAACGTGGTCCGGCGGCGCAATCAGGGCATGGGGCCGCGCGCTGCTGCCGTGCTCGGCACGCAGGAAGTCTTCTTTGCCGTCATCGCCACCACGCTCACGCTGGCGGCGGTCTTCGTGCCGATTTCATTCCTGCCGGGGCAGGCGGGCGGTCTGTTCCGCGAATTCGGCTTCGTTCTGGCGATTGCGGTGCTTCTGTCTTCCGTGGTGGCGCTGACGCTTTGCCCGATGCTCGCCTCCCGCTTTCTCAAGGAAGGCAATGGCGAGGATGGCGGCCACGGCCCGCTTTTCCTGCGCCGGATCGGTGGTGGACTTGCTGCGTTTTACAAGAAGACGCTGCATCTCTGCCTGTCGGCGCCGTTCGTGGTTGTGCTCGTCGCCCTGCTTTTCGCCGGTGCATCCTTTGTCGGCTATGGCCTGATCCGTCAGGAACTGACACCGTCGGAAGATCGTGCCGTCGCGTTGCTGCGCATCAACGGGCCGCAAGGCATCAGCGTGGAGTTCCTTCAGTCACAGCTCGACCGGATCGAGGAAGCGATCCAGCCGCTGCGCGACAGTGGTGAAATCACCACCACCTATGCCATTGCGGGTTCCGGCGGATCGGCCAATAACGGCTTCGTCGTCCTGACGCTGGCGCCGTGGAAGGAACGCGCGCGCAGCCAGCAGGAGATCATGGCTGATATTACCCAGCGCATCAAAGGCATAACGGCGGTGCGCATATTCACCACCCAGCCCAACAGCCTTGGTATTCGCGGCGCGGGCAACGGCTTGCAGTTCGCCATTGTGGGCAGCGACTATGCCAAGCTGCAGCCTGCGGCGCAGGCGGTTGTCGCCGCGCTGGAAAAGGACCCGCGCTTCGT
Organism: Brucella sp. IR068; assembly: GCF_049065885.1. NCBI lineage: Bacteria > Pseudomonadati > Pseudomonadota > Alphaproteobacteria > Hyphomicrobiales > Brucellaceae > Brucella > Brucella sp. IR068. The sequence continues at coordinate 197,612 of NZ_JBAKHE010000003.1, forward strand.
GCAGCCACGCCTTTCCGTGGAACCGACCCAGCCGCAATTGTCCGTCGAGATCAATCGCGAGCGGGCCTCGGATCTGGGTATCGACATCACCGGGCTCGCCAATGCCGTGCAATCCGTGCTGGACGGCCGCAAGATAGGATCGGTCTATGTCGGGGATCGCAGTTTCGATGTGAAACTCGTCGCCACCACCAATCCGATCAACGATCCAACCGATCTTGAAAACATTTTCATGAAGACGACGGACGGCCGTTATGTGCCTATGTCGTCCATCGCTTCGGTTGTCGAGAAGGCGGTTCCACCGCAGCTTGATCGCGAGACGCGCCAGCGTTCGGTCTCGATCACGACAAACCTGCGCGACGATTTTGCCCTGGGCGACGCCTACAAGGCCGCGCAGGAGATCGCAGCGCCTCTGTTGCCGCCGGGCAGTCACATCATTCCGCTGGCCGAAGCTTCCACACTCAGCGAAACGTCGAGCGGTCTCGCCATGGTGTTCGGCTTTGCCATCATCATCATTCTTCTGGTGCTGGCGGCACAGTTCGAAAGCTTTGTCAGCGCCCTGATTGTGATGGCCACCGTTCCGCTTGGGCTGGGCTGCGCCGTTTTCGCCATGCTGCTTACCGGCACCAGCCTGAACGTCTATAGCCAGATCGGCCTTGTGCTTCTGGTCGGCATCATGGCCAAGAACGGTATCCTGATCGTCGAGTTTGCGGATCAGTTGCGTGACAAGGGCTTGAGCGTTCGCGAGGCAATCGAGGAAGCATCCAATATTCGTCTCCGTCCCGTCTGCATGACCATGATCTGCGCGGTTCTGGGCGGCGTGCCCCTGATTTTGGCGAGCGGTGCCGGTGCGGAAGCCCGCGTGGCTCTGGGCTGGGTCATTGTCGGCGGTCTTGGTCTTGCAACCATCGCGACGCTCTATGTGACGCCGGTCGCCTATCTGCTGCTTGGACGCTTCACGCAGCCCAAGGCAGAGGAAGAAGCGCGGCTTGAACGGGAACTCAATCAGGCGCTCAAGGGAAAGCCGCAAAGAGGCGGGGCGGCTGAACCGGCGGAATAGGCTTGAGCACGTCCCCAAAGGTGGAAACCGGCGGGATCAGGTTGCGAAAACGCAAATCAAAAACAGAAAACCGGCCTTTGGGGCCGGTTTTCTTTTCTCATTTCAGAGCATGATCCAATCAGAATGAAAGGCGCTCCGAACGCGATCACTTCTTCATGGCGTCGGTGATCTTCGCGGTCCACGCGCCTTCCGGCTTCTTGGTGATGACCGGATCGGAACCGCCGCCGAGCAGGGTTTCCACCGTGCGGTCGGCAGCTGCCACGTCGAGAGTGCCATCGGAACCATCGACCAGCTTGCCGATTTCCTTGACCATACGCTCCTGCACTTCCTTGGTCTGCGCGCCGGAGGCATCATTGTCGAGCACGATATCGGCGGCTTCCCCCGGGTTTTCGGAGGCATATTTCCAGCCCTTCATCGAGGCGCGGACAAAGCGGGCCAGCTTGTCGACCATCGCCGGATCGTCGAGGCTCTTTTCCAGCACGTAAAGCCCGTCTTCCAGTGTCGCGACACCCTGTTCTTCATAAGGGAAGACGACAAGCTGATCGGCTGGAATGCCCGCATCGATCACCTGCCAGTATTCATTATAGGTCATGGTGGAAATGCAGTCGGCCTGCTTCTGGATCAGCGGGTCGACATTGAAGCCCTGCTTCAGCACGGTCACGCCGTCCTTGCCGCCCTCGGTCGGGATTTTCAGATGGCTCATCCACGACAGGAATGGATATTCATTCCCGCCAAACCAGACGCCAAGGGTGCGGCCCCGAAAATCTTCCGGCTTGGTGATGTTGGTGTCCTTGCGGCAGGTCAGCATCATGCCGGACTTCTTGAAGGGCTGGGCGATGTTGACGAGCGGGACGCCTTTTTCGCGGGTCGCAAGCGCCGAAGGCATCCAGTCGACCACGACATCTGCGCCGCCACCGGCAATCACCTGCGGCGGAGCGACGTCCGGCCCGCCCGGCTTGATATCGACGTCGAGATTTTCTTCCTCGTAGAAGCCCTTGTCCTTGGCCACATAGTAGCCGGCGAACTGCCCCTGCGTCACCCATTTGAGCTGCAAGGTCAGCTTGTCGGCAGCCATTGCCGAACTGCTCATAAGAGCGAGCGCCAGCCCCGCAGTCCCAAGGCATAAAGAAATTGCCTTTTTCATTTCCGTTCTCCTCTGGTTCTTTTTATCAGGCGTATTCCGAAAACCGGTTTCCACTTTTCTGAATGCGCTTTGGTCTGCCTTATGTTTGCAGATGCCAAATATTCGGGCCTAGGTCCTCCTGTATGAAGGGTGCCAGAATGTCAGTCTGCGCTCGATCAGCGCGATCAGCCCGTAAGAGAGCGAACCGGCAAGCGCGGCTACGAAGATTTCCGCCCAGACCATGTCTACATTCATGCGCCCGATTTCCGCCGAGATGCGGAAGCCCATGCCGACGATCGGCGTGCCGAAAAATTCCGCCACGATCGCGCCGATCAGCGCCAGGGTGGAATTGATCTTGAGAGCGTTGAATATGAAGGGCATGGCCGCTGGCAGGCGCAGCTTGAACAATGTCTGCCAGTAGCTGGAGCCGTAGGTTTCCATCATGTCCCGTTCCATCGCCCCGGCACTGGCAAGGCCCGCGACCGTATTCACCAGCATCGGGAAAAAGGTCATGATGATGACGACCGCTGCCTTTGACTGCCAGTCGAAACCGAACCACATCACCATGATCGGTGCGACACCAACGATGGGAAGCGCTGCGGCCAGATTGCCGAGCGGCAGCAGCCCCTTGCGCAGGAACGGAATCCGGTCCGCGATGATGGCGGTGATGAAACCAAGGCCGCACCCCGCGGCATAGCCGATGATGACGGCCTTGAGGAAAGTCTGCCTGAAATCCGCCCAGAGGATCGGTACGGACGCGGCGATGCGCGCCCAGATAGCCGAAGGTGCAGGCAGGAGAACCTGCGGGATGGCGAAGAGCCGGACCGTTACTTCCCAGAGCAGCAGCATCGCGATGCCGAACAGCGCCGGCACGGCGATATCCAGCATCTTCTGGCCTACGGGATTGCGGGTCTTCAGGCTTGCCACCCAACCCACGAGCAGCCAGGAACCGGCAATGAGCGCCATGACGGAAAGAATGCCTGTCATCATGCTGCCGCCCTTTCCGGCTTCGCGCCCATGCGCCGGTTCACGAGCTGCGCTGCGATGCCGATCAGCGCAACCAGCACGGCGGCCATCAGGGCAGCGGCAACGAGGGCAGCCCATATCTGCACGGTCTGGCCGTAATAAGAACCTGCAAGCAGCCGCGCACCCAGTCCCGCAACCGCTCCGGTCGGCAACTCACCCACGATGGCGCCGACGAGGCTGATGGCGACCGCGATCTGCATCGACGTGAAAAGAAACGGCATGGCCGCAGGCCAGCGCAGCTTCCAGAACACCTGCGATCTCGATGCATTATAGGTGCGCATAAGGTCGAGATGCATCACGTCGGGCGATCTCAGCCCCTTCACCATGCCGACAGCTACCGGAAAGAAGGAGAGATAGGTCGAGATGATCGCCTTGGGCAGCAGGCCCGATATGCCGACTGCATTCAGCACCACGATGATCATTGGCGCGATGGCGAGGATCGGGATCGTCTGTGAGGTGATGATCCACGGCATCAGGCTCTTGTCGAGCGTGCGGGAATGGACAATGCCGACAGCAAGGAGGACGCCTAGCGCCGACCCCAGCACGAAACCCAGCAAGGTGGAGGATAATGTCACCCATCCGTGATAGACGAGGCTGCGCTTGGAGCTGGGCTTGACCCCGAAGACGGTCTTCCAGATTTCCTCGGCCACCTGATGCGGCGCGGGCAGGACCGGTCGCTCCTGATGCATCGTATTGGCGACGAGCGTTGAGAAGGTGATTTCCGTCCCCGCACGGGTAGCCTGATCCCGTTCGAACGGCGCATTGAGCACAATCGCCAGCCCATACCAGAGCGCAATGATGACGGCGAGTATGGTCGTCACCGGAATGAATCTGTCGCGCAGAAAACCTTTCATGGGCGATCTCCGGCACAATGCGGTTGAGGCGCGCGCTCACTCATGAATATGCCCCAGACGCAGACCTTCACGGACCCGGTGGGCAATTTTAAGGAATGCTTCCGATTCCCTGATTTCCAGCGGCCTGTCGGGGCCAAGGTCGCAATCGATGATTTCATGTATTCGCCCCGGGCGCGGGCTCATGACGACGATCTTCGTGGAAAGAAACACCGCTTCCGGAATCGAGTGCGTGACGAAAATCACGGTCTTGCGCGTCGCGGCCCATAGCTTGAGAAGCTGTTCGTTGAGGTGATCGCGCACGATTTCGTCGAGCGCGCCGAAAGGCTCGTCCATCAGCAGCATGTCGGGATCGAAGGAGAGGGCGCGTGCGATCGATGCGCGCTGTTGCATGCCGCCGGAAAGCTGCCACGGATATTTCTTGCCGAAGCCCGAGAGATTGACGAGCGCGAGGTTCTTTTCGATCCGCTCGCGCCTTTCGGTCCTGGAGAAGCCCATGATCTCCAGCGGCAGGCTGATATTGTCTTCGATGGTGCGCCACGGAAACAGGGCAGCCGCCTGAAACACATAGCCATAGGACCGGGCGAGGCGGGCCTGTTCCGGTGTTTTCCCGTTCACGGTGACGGAGCCGGAGGTCGGCCGTTCGAGATCGGCGACGACACGCATCAACGTCGTCTTGCCGCATCCCGAAGGACCGATGAAGGAAACGAACTCGCCGCGCCTGACGGCGAGATCGATATTCGACAGCGCATGGACCGGCCCGTCATTCGTCTCGAAAACGAGCGACAGGTCTTTGATATCGATCACGGTCTGCGCATTTGCCTCGCCCCCCTTCGGGGCCATGCTGTCATTCAAACTCATGCGCGGTTCCCGAAGCTGGACGATGGCCATGTGTCAGACCCCTATCGGCATATGTTCGGCGCTGCGTTCCACCTTGCGCGGCGCAACGATTTCCTTCCATTGCGACAGCGCCCGATTGACGGCGCCATTCGGCTCGCGCTCGATGAAGCGTCCGTCGCCGGGTTCCGCCGTGACGTTACCCTTGTCGAAAGCAACCCGCCCGCGGGAAAGCGTCATCTTCGGCAGGCCCTTGAGCTCAAAGCCCTCGAACACGTTGTAATCGATGGAGGAATGCTGGGTCTTTGCGGAAACCTTCCTGGTGGCCTCCGGGTCCCAGATGACAAGATCGGCATCCGCACCCGGCAGAACGGCGCCTTTCTGCGGATAGATGTTCAAGATCTTGGCGATGTTGGTCGATGTGACAGCCACGAATTCGTTTGGCGTCAGGCGCCCGGTGCGCACGCCGCGCGACCACAGCACCGGCATGCGTTCTTCCAGCCCACCCGTTCCGTTTGGAATCTTGGTGAAATTGCCGATGCCGTAGCGCTTCTGCTCGGTGGTGAAAGCGCAATGGTCAGTCGCAACGCATTGCAGGCTTCCTGCCGCAAGGCCAGCCCAAAGACTGTCCTGATTGACCTTGTCACGGAACGGTGGAGACATGACCCGGCGGGCCGCATAGTCCCAGTCCCGGTTGTGATATTCGCTTTCATCGAGCGTCAGATGCTGGATCAGGGGCTCGCCGAAAACGCGCATTCCCTTCTGGCGCGCACGGCGGATCGCCTCATGGCTTTGTTCGCAGGACACATGCACGACATAGAGCGGCACGCCTGCCTGATCGGCAATCATGATGGCGCGGTTGGTGGCTTCGCCTTCGACTTCCGGCGGGCGGGAATAGGCATGCGCTTCCGGCCCGTCATTGCCTTCGGCCATCAGCTTCGCCTGCAATTGTGCGACGATATCGCCGTTTTCGGCATGGACGAGCGGCATGGCGCCAAGTTCCGCGCAGCGCTGGAAAGAAGCGAACATCTCGTCATCGTTCACCATCAGCGCGCCCTTGTAGGCCATGAAATGCTTGAAGGTGTTGATGCCGCGCTTCACCACTTCGGCCATTTCGTTGAAGGTTCGCTCGTTCCAGCCGGTGATGGCCATGTGGAACGAATAGTCGGTGCGCGCCTTGCCCGCTTTCTGGAACCATTCCTGCAACGCTTCCAGAAGATTGCCCTCGGAGCCGGGCAGGACGAAATCGACCACCATCGTGGTGCCGCCCGCAAGCGCGGCTGCGGTGCCGGTATCGAAATCGTCGGAGGAATAGGTGCCCATGAAGGGCATCTGCAAATGGGTGTGCGGGTCGATGCCGCCGGGCATGATATAGCAGCCGGATGCATCGATCACTTCATCGCCGGAGAGATTGTCGCCGACGGCAACGATCTTCTCGCCTTCGATGAGAACATCGGCTTTAAAGGTGCGGTCAGCCGTGATGACGGTTCCGCCTTTGATGACCTTTGCCATTGTTCGTCGTTCCCCTTTTGGTTTTGTTGCGAACAGTAGCAGTATCGGAGAAGCCCGAAATCAACTCACAATTTCAGCGGTCTCCAATACTGCATGCAGAAGCACGTCGGTTCCCGCCGACGCCCATTCTTTCGAAATGTCCTCGTCCTCGTTATGGCTGAGGCCATCGACGCAGGGGCACATGACCATGGCGGTCGGTGCCACGCGATTGACCCAGCAGGCATCATGGCCTGCGCCCGAAACGATATTGCGGTGGCTGTAGCCAAGCCGTTCCGCCGCATTGCGGATAGCCTCCACGCAGCCATTGTCGAATGTCACGGGGTCGAAATGCCCCGCCACTTCGATCTCGATGCCGATGCCCAGTTCCGCCGCGATCTTCGGCGCTTCCTTTTCAAAACGCGCTTTCATGTCGTCCAGCACGGCCTGGTTGGGCGAGCGGAAATCGACGGTGAAAACGATCTGGCCGGGGAGCACATTGCGCGAATTGGGCGATACGTCGATATGGCCGACACCCCCCACCGCGTCCGGCTGGTGCGACATGGCGATCTCGTTGACGAGTTGCAGCATCCGCCCAAGGCCGAGGCTTGCATTCTTGCGCATCTTCATCGGCGTGGAGCCGGTATGCGCTTCCTTGCCCGTCAACGTCACTTGCAGCCACCACAGCCCCTGGCCATGGGTGACGACGCCGATATCCTTGTGTTCGGCTTCGAGGATCGGCCCCTGTTCGATATGAAGCTCGAACATCGCATGGATCTTGCGGCTGCCGACCGGTTCATCGCCTTTCCAGCCGATGCGCTCCAGCTCATCGCCGAATTTCTTGCCCTGGGCGTCGGTGCGCTGGTAGGCCCACTCCTGTTCGTGCACGCCGGCAAACACACCGGACGAGAGCATGGCGGGCGCAAAGCGCGTGCCTTCCTCATTCGTCCAGTTGACGACGACGATGGGTCGTTTCGTCTTGATGTTCATATCGTTGAGCGTGCGCATGACTTCGAGCCCGCCGAGTACGCCCAGCACGCCGTCGAACTTGCCGCCCGTCGGCTGTGTGTCCAGATGGCTGCCCATATAAACGGGATCGGCATCGGCATCTTCGCCGGGACGCATGAAGAACATGTTCCCCATCGTGTCGACGCCCATCGAAAGCCCGGATTTTTCGCACCAGCTCTGAAACAGCTTGCGGCCTTCGCCATCCTCATCGGTCAGGGTCTGGCGATTGTTGCCACCGCGCACACCGGGACCGATCCGGGCCATGTCCATCAGACTGTCCCAAAGGCGATCGCCATTGACTCTAAGATTGCTGGTGAGCACCATGCGCTCTGCCTCCGCATTATGTATGGGCGTTCAAATCCGGGCCATTATATTTCTGGCCCACATTCACCCGCCAATATATGTTCCCGTGACCCGGCTCTTTGGCCACAATATTCTTGCCTTGCGCAAAAACTTGACTAGTTGGTCAAATTGCAGGCTAGAAGAGCCTTTGAACATGGTCAAGCGCTTTTGAAAAATTCTATGCTGCTGAAAGGTGTCAAATGGCCACAGCTCCTTCAGACTCACGCACCGAGGCGGTCGAAAACGACAGGACGTCGAACGACAGGTCGGAAGGCGCGACGCGCATTCAGGGCATAAATCGCAGGCTTATCCTTGATGCAGCGCTGGAGGTTTTTTCTGCTTACGGCTTTCGCGGCTCGACGGTCGACCAGATCGCCGAGAAGGCGGGAATGTCGAAACCAAACCTGCTTTATTATTTCCCGCGCAAGCAGAATATTTATGTAACCGTGCTGGAAGACACGCTGGCGAGCTGGCTGGAGCCTTTCGAGCACATCGACCCTGACGGCGATCCGCTGGAAGAATTGCGGCGTTACATCCGGCTGAAGCTCGAAATGTCGGCGAAGAAACCGGAGGCTTCGCGCCTCTTTGCCAATGAGATATTGCACGGCGCACCGGCGATTTCCGATTTTCTGAAGGGGCATCTGAAGCAACTGGTCGATGAAAAGGCGGCGGTCATCCACCGATGGATTGCGGAAAAGCGCCTGGCTCCGGTGGACCCGTACCATCTGATTTTCACCATATGGGCGGTAACGCAGCACTATTCGGATTTTTCCGTTCAGGTCGCAGCGGTTCTCGGACGCCGTTCGGAAGAAGCCGGATTTTACGACGAAACAGCCCGGGCGGTGAGTGCCATCATTCTTGACGGCATTCGCCCGCGAGACGAAAGTCCGCCCTCATGAAGACGATTCGAATTTCAGCAGCCATCGTCCGCGATGAGGCGGGCCGTTTCCTTCTCGTACGCAAGCGCGGCAGCGAGATTTTCTTCCAGCCCGGCGGCAAGATCGACGCAGGCGAGCAACCTGAAATCGCGCTCATCCGCGAGATCGAGGAAGAGCTTGGCATTCTCATTGACGAGAGCCAGTTGCGTTATGCTGCAAAAATGGCAGCGCCTGCCGCCAATGAGGCCGACGCGACGGTCGAGGCGGAACTGTTTCACCTCACTTTGAAAGACGGTCAGGTTCCGGTTGCCTCAAGCGAGATCGAGGAGCTTCTGTGGAACCCGCCGGGCGACACGACGCGCCCGGTCGCCCTGTTGTCGCAGAGCATCCAGGCGCGCTTCGCCACGGATTACTGAACCGCTCGCGGCTCCACCCGGTTTCCGTCGCCATCGAAAAGGTGGAGGTGCTGAGCCGGAAAGCTCACCTGAATTGAGCCCTGCATGTGCAGCGCATCGCGGTCCAGCGTGAAAATCTTGAACGGCAATCCATGCAGGCCGAGATGCAGGATGATGCCGAAACCGGTCGGCTCCACCAGATCGACATCGGCAGGAAGGCCCGCGGACTTCTCGATATGGACATGCTCGGGACGAATGCCAAGCGTCGCTTTGGCGCCGTCCCTGAGGTTCAAGGGCTGCGGCAATGCGATGAGCGTGCCGTCCTTGAGTTTCAGACGCGGGTCGCCATCCTGTTCGAGATAGGTCACATCGAGAAAGTTCATGGCCGGTGAGCCGATGAAGCCCGCCACGAAAAGATTGGCCGGACGGTCGTAAAGCTCCAGCGGCGAGCCAACCTGCTGCACCACACCACCATGCATAGCCACGATGCGGTCGGCCAGTGTCATGGCTTCGATCTGGTCATGTGTCACATAGATCGACGTGGCTTTCAGTTCACCGTGCAGCTTCTTGATTTCAGCGCGCATCTGCTCGCGCAGTCTCGCATCGAGATTGGAGAGCGGCTCGTCGAAGAGGAAGGCCTTGGGCTGGCGCACGATGGCGCGGCCCATGGCGACACGCTGACGCTGGCCACCGGAAAGCGCCTTCGGACGGCGTTCCAGCAAAGGCTCAAGGCCGAGCTTGGCGGCGGTCGACTGGATGGCGCTCGCGATCTTCTCCTTTGGCGTTTTACGCAGCCGCATGCTGTAGCTCATATTGTCGGCCACACTCATATGCGGATAGAGCGCATAGGACTGGAACACCATCGCGATGTCGCGATCCTTGGGGGCCAGTTCATTGACGCGCTTGCCGCTGATCTGCACCTGACCCGAGGTGATGTCTTCAAGCCCGGCGATCATGCGCAGAAGCGTGGACTTGCCGCAGCCGGACGGGCCGACCAGCACGATGAATTCGCCATCTTTGATCTCAAGGTCGACACCATGCAGAACTGCATGTTCGCCATAGCTTTTGCGGACCGACTGAATATCGATGGAAGCCATAGGGAAAAATCCTTTCAGCCTTTTACCGCGCCAGCCGTGAGGCCCTGCACGAGATACCGTTGAATGAGGAAGAAGAAGACGCAGGCCGGGATGAGCGCTAGCACGCCCGCTGCCATCATCTGTCCGAAATCGACCGAGAACTTTGAGACGAAGCTCAACAGCCCAACCGGGAAGGTGGCTGAATCATTGCCGGAAATCAGCATCAGCGCGAAGAGAAGCTCGCTCCACGCAGCGGTGAAGACAAAGCCGAGCGTCGCGGCAATGCCGGGCAGGGTCAGCGGCAGGATGATCTGGCGGAAGGCCATGAACTGCGTTGCGCCATCGATCTTCGCGGCTTCTTCCAGATCCTTCGGAATGCCATCGAAAAACGACTGCATCAGGAAGGTGGCGAAGGGCACGTTGAAGGCCGAGTAGACGATGACGAGGCCGAGCAGGCTGTTGGTAAGGCCGAGCGGCGCCATGATCTTGTAGATCGGCGCAATCAGCATCACGAGCGGAAACATCTGCGTCAGCAGCATCAGCGCCACGATCCAGTATTTGGCGCGGAAGTTGAACCGCGACAGCGCATAGCCGGAAAGCGATGCCAGCAGCGTGACGATGATGGCGGTCGATCCGGACACGATCAGGCTGTTGCAGAAGAACAGCGGAAACGAACTGTTGTTCAATACATGGCTGAAGTGGTCGAAGGTCATGCGCGATGGCCAGAGCCGCACGCCCTCGCTGTAAAGCAGATCATTGGGCGTGACGGATACCTTCACCAGCCAGAAGATCGGAAACAGTGCAAACAGGACGAACAGGAGAATGGCAATGCGATGCGCGCCGGCAAGGTAGATTTTACGGTTGGGCATGGCTCAATCCTTGTTCAGAAGCGTCTGGCGCAACAGCACGATGAGCATCGAATAGACCATCAGCAGGACAAGCAGGACCATCGCGATGGCCGAGGCGTAACCGAAATCGAGCCGCTTGAAGGCCTGCGTGAAGATGTAGCTTGCAACGATCTGCGTCCGGTCGGCAGGGCCGCCGCCCGTCATCACGACGATCAGGTCGGCGCTGTTGGCGATCCAGACGGTGCGCAGCAGAATGGTGATGGCCATGGTCGGCGCGAGGTAAGGAAGCGTGATCGACAGAAAACGCTGCACGGGGCCTGCGCCATCGATCGCCGCCGCTTCATAAAGATCGCGCGGGATGGCCTGCAAGGCGGCCAGCATGGTGATGGCGAAGAACGGAATGCCCCACCACACACCTGCGGTGATGATGCCCCACATGGCAAGATTGGGATCGGACAGGATATTGTTTGGCGCGCTCAGTATGCCGATTGCATGCAGCCAGTGCGGCAGCGGGCCGATCACCGGATTGAACAGCCAGGCCCAGTTGAGACCGGTGAGAAATGTCGGCACGGCCCATGGCAGGAAGATCAGCGCCTGTGCCAGCCCACGCCCCGCAAACGGCTTGTCGAGCAGCAGGGCCAGAATAAGTCCGAACACGAATTGCAGCAGAACGGAGCAGCCGGTCCACCAGAGCGTATTCTTCAGGGAACGATAGAACGCCTGATCGGTCGCAAGTTCACGGAAATGATCAAGCCCCACGAAGCCGCCCGAAAACGGGTTGAGCAACTGAATGTCGCGAAAGGCATAGGAGACGCCGAGGATCAGCGGAACCAGCATGATGGCGCCGATGAGGATGAGCGCAGGGGCGCTGTAGAGATAAGGTTCGGAGGCGTGCGCAAGCCGCTGCAAAAAGCTGCGCTGGTCCTGCCTTGGCACTTCGTTGCGCACCGGGGCCTTTATGGAAGCGGTGTCGGTCATCATTTTTCCCTTCGCGGGGATTGCATGAAGAGGATGAGCAGGCGCGAAAACTCCGCGCCTGCCAACCGTTCGTGGTGCTATTGCTTGGCGAGGTGCTTCTGCTGCGCCTTGGTCAGATATTCTGCCCACTGGTCGGCCAGCTGGTCCGGCGTGATGTCGCCGAGAAGCGCTTCCTGCGAGGTCTTGATGACGAGCGAATCCTTGAAGAAGGCAAATTCTTCCAGATAGGTCGGCATCATGGTTGGAACGACGTTCTTGTCGGCCAGTTCATCGAACCAGCCCTTGAACTGCTCGCCGCTATAGAACGGATCGTTCTGCGCCGATTTGAGAACCGGCAACGCGCCGGTCCGCTTGTTCCACTCGATGTTGCCTTCCGGGCCTTCGAGCATCGAGATCAGTTTCCAGGAAAGATCCTTGTTCTTGCTCGCGCTCATCATCGACCAGCCGGCGAAGCCGATGGTCGGGAAGGTCTTGCCATCCGGGCCCTTCGGCATGATGGCGACGCCGAAATCTTCCGGCTTCATGCGTTCGGCAATGGCGATCAGCGCATCCGGGTCCTGATTGAGGAAGGCGCAGGTGCCGCTGTAGAAACCGGCCACGGTTTCATTGAAGCCCCAGTTGACGCTGTCCTTCGGTGCAAGGCCGTTCTTGTAGAGATCGACCATCCAGGTGATGCCCTTTTTCCAGCCTTCGCTGTTCATGGTCGAGGTGCCGTCTTCATTGAAGAACTTGTTGTTGCCCGCCATGGAAGCGGCAAAGATCACCCAGCCATTCAGCCCACCGGGACCACCGCGCATGCAATAGCCGGATTTGCCGGGAAGGGCGGCGATCTTCTTGGACGCTTCGACAAATTCATCCAGCGTCTTCGGCGGTTCGGATACGCCTGCCTCGCTCAGCAGCTTCTTGTTGTAGAACATCGCGTTCAGATAGAAGCCGTAAGGCAGCGTATAGGCTGTGTTGTTGACGCTGCGGCCAAGCTCAAGCGCGCGCTCGGTCAGGTCGGATGTGGTTTCCCATTTTTCGAGATAAGGCTCGAGATTCTCCAGCATGCCGTTATTGCCATAGAGCGAAACCCAGGTGTCCGGCATTTCCATGACGTCCGGGATTTCGCCCGCCGAAACCATGGTGGCGAATTTCTGGAAGGATTCGCCCCATGGCAGCGAAATGATTTCCACCTTGGTGCCCGGATTGGCCGCCTCGAACTTGGCGACGATGGATTCAAGCGTCTTGGTGCGCTCGGGGCTGGTGATGACTTCAACAAGCTTCAAGGTCGTATCGGCAAGCGCCGTACCGCTCAAAAGCATGGTTGCGAATGCGGCTGCTATTAGTTTTTTCATTGCAGTTCCCCTTATTGCTCCTCACTGTTTTATTCATACGGCCGATGCTGCGAGCGCTCCTTCAATATCCCGCCACAGCGCTTCCGTTCCTTCCAGTCCGACATGCAGGCGCACGGAGCGCGGGTCGATGCCGAACGTATGCGCCGAATTGGGCTGCGCCTTCTGCTGCAGCACGACTTCGCCCGGCACGATCAGGCTTTCATGTCCACCCCAGCTCACGCCGAGCTTGAACAGATCGAGATGATTGCAGAATTCGCGAATGTTCACGCCTTCGCGGAAGATGACCGAGAACAGGCCGGAGGTGCCATGCAGGCCCGCAGGCAAGCGGTTGGCAAGGGCGGGATGGCACACGGTTTCAACCACATCCAGCGCCTGAAGCCGCTTTGCGATTTCCAGCGCCGATGCCTCATGCGCCTTCATGCGCGTCGGCAAGGTGCGCATGCCACGCACCAGAAGCCAGGCATCAAAGGGCGAAAGCTTGCCGCCGAGATATGGATAGGTTTCCGCGCGGATCGCGTTGATAAGCACTTTCGAGCCGGTCACGACGCCGGCCACGACATCGCTATGGCCGCCAAGATATTTCGATGCCGAATGCACGACGAGATCGACGCCCAGCGACAGCGGACGCTGGAAGATCGGGCTGGCCCAGCTGTTGTCGATGATGGTCAGAACGCCATGCTGCCGGGCGATCTGGGCGAGGGCCCCGACATCATGGGCTTCCATGATCCAGCTTGTCGGGCTTTCCATGTAGAAGAGCTTTGCGCCGGGCAGGGCCTTTGCAACCGCCTCTTCGTCGCGGCCATCGACATAGTCGACCTGCACCTGCATGCGTTTCAGGATAGTGCCGAAAAGCCGGAACGCATCCGGATAGACATGGCGCACCGCAACGATGCGATCACCCGGATTGACGAAAGCCAGCACGCTTGAAGAGATCGCCGCCATACCGCTGGCAAAGCCGAGCGCATCTTCGCCGCCTTCAAGTTTTGCCAGCATTTCTTCAAATGCGCGCACGGTCGGGTTGAGGCCGCGCGTGTAGATGGGCCGAACCTTTTCGCCCCGATAGGAGGCGACCATGTCGTCATAGCTTGGGAAGGTGAAAAGCGAAGTCTGCACGATGGGCGGAACCACGGCGTCGAAAGCATTGCCTTCATCATGGGCGACTGTAAGCGCTGCGAAATCCAGCGGGTCCATCCCGTCAGTCATTTGGACATTTCCTTGATGTCTTCCTCGACAATGTCGAGGATTTTGAGTGTTTCCTGCCGCGCGGTTTCAGGGTCCTGAGCCACGATGGCGTTGAAGAGGGTGCGGTGGAACGGAAAGGTCCGCCGCGCGAAGTCTACCCGCTCGAACGGATGATCCCAGAAACGCAGGAAGGCTTCGCGCATCTGTTCGAGCAATTGCCTGAAAAGCGGGTTGTGGGTCGCGTCGTAAATGGCGAGATGGAACGCCAGATCCTCGGGTCCGGACGTGCCTTCCGCGATGTGAACGCGCTCCATCTCATCGAGATTGCGTTCGATGATGACGAGGTCCTCAGCCGTGCGTTTGCGGGCAGCGACCATGCTGGCCTCGGCTTCGATGCCACGGCGCACTTCAAGCGATTGCAGCAATGCATCGCGCAACTGCGCAGGATCGAATGAAAGCGGCATATGGATGGTTGCAGCCGAAATCGGCTTGAGCAGATAGGTGCCGCTACCCTTGCGCGCTTCGATCACCCCGAGGGCTTGAAAGTGGCGGATTGCTTCACGAATGGTGGAGCGGCCGACAGCGAGAGCGGTCATCAGTTCGCGTTCAGCGGGAAGGCGGTCTCCGGCCTGAAGATGCGCGGTCGCGATGTAATTGGCGAGCGCATCGGTTACCTGCCGGGCGCGATCCATCGGTGGTAGCGGCGCGATCTGCAACAGCCTGCGATCTTTCATTCTGCCTCCATTTTCCGGACTGCCCCCAGACAATCGCAGCGCAATCCGTCCAGACCCCGTTCCCTTTTTGGTTTTAAAATTGGTCTGACATCATAGTAATATCGGCAGGAAATTTGCAGCTGTCAAGGATGGTTTATTCGCAAGTGAATAGACTGTTCGCATGCGCATGCTTTTCCGATTGCGCTTCGGCAAGCTTGCTCCTATCAATCGCTGGAAGAGGCAGCGCATCCCAAAAAGTGCGAAGCGGTTTTTGGGTAAGATGCGGTGAAAGAGGAAGCGCATCCCAAAAAGTGCGAGCGGTTTTTGGATCACGAGGCGCTGAACAAGGAGTGCGGCGTTCGTCGCGTTGTTGAGGAGATATCCATGCATTTGAAGGCATCCGAAAAGCGAACGCTTGGCCGTACCGGCTTGACTGTGACGGCGCTTGGTCTGGGAACTGCACCTCTGGGTGGGCTTTATGCGCCCGTTTCCCGCTCTGACGCCGACGCTTTGCTGGAAGCCGGCTGGAATAGCGGCATCCGCTATTATGACAGTGCGCCGATGTATGGCTATGGCCGCAGCGAGCACATTCTCGGCGATATGCTGCGTGAAAAGAGCGAGCGCGCAGTTGTTTCGACCAAGGTGGGGCGCCTGATGGCCAATGAGCGTGCGGGCCGCACATTGCCGCCTGCGCTGCCGAAAAACCCGTTCGATTCCGGCTGGCACAATGGCCTCAATTTTCGTGAGGTCTTTGATTACAGCTATGATGGCATCATGCGGAGCTTCGATGACAGCCAGCAGCGTCTCGGCTTTCCTGAAATCGATTTGCTCTATGTCCACGATATTGGCCGTGTGACCCATGGCGACCGGCAAGAAATCCACTGGAACGCGCTTACCAAGGGCGGCGGTTTCCGCGCGCTCACCGAATTGCGCGAGGCGGGAAATATCAAGGGCTTCGGTCTTGGCGTAAACGAATGGCAGATCATTCGCGATGCGCTTGAAGAAGCCGATCTCGACTGCTCGCTTCTGGCTGGCCGTTATTCGCTGCTCGATCAGGTTTCGGAAAAGGAATTCCTGCCATTGGCGCAGAAGCGTGGCATGGCGCTGGTGATTGCCGGTGTTTTCAATTCCGGTATTCTCGCGGCACCGCGCGGCGGCGAACAGAAGTTCGACTATGCCGATGCGCCTGCCGAAATCATCGCGCGCACCAATCGCCTGCACGATATTTGCGATGAGTATCATGTGCCGCTCGCCGCCGCCGCCATGCAGTTCCCGATGAGACATGAGGCCGTCAGCTCCATTCTGATCGGTGTCCGCTCGCCGGAACAGATCAGGCAGAACGTGGTCTGGTTCGAGCAGTCGATCCCCGAGGAATTCTGGACGATGCTTCGCTCGGAAGGTCTCATTTCGTAATCATGGCATCCAGAATTCTCTGTGTCGGTGCCCTTACCATGGACACCATCTTGCGCCTCGATGCGCTTCCTCATGCGGCAGGCAAATACCTGCCGCGCGAGGCCGTCGAAATAGCAGCCGGCATGGCTTCGAGCGCAGCCGCGGCGATTGCCCGGCTTGGCGGCGATGTGGCGCTCTGGGCTTCTGCGGGGATTGATCCCGTTGGGGATCGTGCCGTCGCGGAGCTTCAAGCCGAAGGCGTCGATTGTGCCTATATCCGGCGGCTGGAAGACGCCCGCACGGCATTTTCGTCAATCCTCGTTGATGCGAGCGGCGAACGCATCATCGTGCCTTTTTATGATCGTAGGCTGGCAAGCCCGTCCGATGTGGTGCCGCCCATTGCAGCGGGGGCCTATGCCGCCGTGATGACCGATGTGCGCTGGCCATGGGCTGCTGAGACTGCGCTGCGTGCCGCGCGCGATGCCGGTATTCCGGCCATACTGGACGCGGATACCGCGCCGGTTGAATTGCTCGAAACGCTGCTGCCGCTTGCAACCCATATCGTTGCATCGGAACCCGCTGCAATCAGCGTCGCGGGCACGACGGATTTGCGTGAATGTGTCCGCATTTTAGCTGACCGCCATGATGTGTTCACAGCGGTCACCGCCGGAGCGGAAGGCTGCTATTGGAGCGAAGGCGCTGGCAAACCGGTTTCTCACCTGCCCGGTTTCAAGGTCGATGCAGTGGATACGCTGGCCGCAGGCGACGTGTTCCATGGCGCTTTTGCATGGGGTCTGGTGGAAGGCAAGCCGATGACGGACATCATTCGCTTTGCCAATGCGTCTGCGGCGATCAAATGCGCGCGCTTCGGCGGGCGGGCCGGTTCGCCGCGCCCACAGGAAGTGCTTTCCTTCATCGAAACCGGTATTGTTCCGACCCGATAAGTTGACCGTCTCCGGACCTCGCCCTCGTCCTTCGAGACGCTGTTTTCAACAGCTCCTCAGGATGAGGGAGGGAGATGTCAGCGCGCTGAACTGGCTCGCGGTTCAGGTAATTTGCTTTCTCTCCCGTTCTCCGAAAATCATGCAATTACGCACTGAACACGAATTGACTCTTTACTAACATGTTAGTATGTGCCAGCTTAAAGTTCAAATTTGGGAGGAGCCAGTCTTGGCACATAATCATTCCGGGCAGGAGCGTTTCGGTCTCTCTGCAGCGCTCACCACGCCATTCGACGCAGATGGCAAGATCGATGTCAGCCGTGCGCTGAAGCATGCCCGCGCGCGGCTCGATAATGGCTGCTCGAGCGTGACCCTGTTTGGCACCACCGGCGAAGGGTCGTCGATTGCTGATGCCGAGCGCGCCGCTCTTCTGGATGCATTTGTGGTAGGCGGTTTTCCGGCCTTCAGCATTGTCGTGGGCGTGATGGAAAACTCGGTTGCCGACGCTGTCCTCCAGGCTGGCGACGCGCTGCGCCGCGGCTGCAAGGCCATTCTTCTCGCGCCGCCTTCCTATTTCAAGAACCTCTCCGATGAAGGCCTGTTCAACTGGTTCTCGTCCGTCTTCAAAGGTTTGGGTGAAGATGCTCGCGGCATCATTCTCTACAATATCCCGTCGGTTACAGCGGTCGAGCTTTCCGTCGATCTTATCAGCCGCCTGCGTGCAGCTTTTGGTGGCATCATCATTGGCGTGAAGGATTCTTCCGGCAATTGGGCCTATACCGAAAAACTGCTTGCTGCGCATAAGGACATCGCGATCCTGATCGGCGACGAGCGTGACCTTGCAGCCGGTGTGCGTCTCGGCGGGCAGGGCGCGATTTCCGGCATGGCCAATCTGTTCCCCGACCGTCTTCTGCGCATGATCAATGACGGACAGGACGATGCCGAACTGGTGGCTGCAGTACAGCAATTGCTGAACTATCCGGTAACGCCAGCGGTCAAGGCCATGGTGGCGCGCCATACGGGTGACAAGGAATGGCGGCGTGTCCGCGCACCGCTCGTTTCACTCAATGATGCGGACTGTGATGCAATTGGTAGTGTATTCGACCGTTTGCATATGGCAAAAGCGGCCTGAAGGCGGCATAAGCCTGAAAGGATAGAGGGGGAACGGATTTGGCGGAAGATCACAACGAACCGGTAAAATTGCGGGACAAGGCTTATCAGAGCTTCACCCAGCATTTGCTGGCGCGTGATTTTCATCCGGGCCAGTTCGTTTCGCAGCGCCAGCTCGTCACCATGACGGGCTTGCCGCTCGGCGCTATCCGCGAACTGATCCCGCGCCTTGAAGCGGAAGGCCTTATCAAGACCGTGCCGCAGCGCGGGCTTCAGATCGCGCATATTGATCTCAATCTGATCCGCGAAGCGTTTCAGTTCCGCCTCTTTATCGAGAAAGAGTCGGTGGCGATTTTTTGCCAATCAGCGTCCGACGAATTGCTGCGCGCATTGCGTGCGGAACATGAGGAAACTCTGGAACGCGCGATGGCGGAAGGTGAAACACCGGAACTGGAGGCGCGGGCGCAGACTATCGACTGGAGCCTGCACGATACGATTGTCGGCTCGCTCGATAATGAAATCATCTGGCGCGCCTATCAGACCAACACGATCAAGATGCGCCTGATCAATCAGGAACGTTTCCGCATCACCGGTCGCGTCATTCCGGTCATGCAGGAGCATCTGGCCGTCCTGGCTGCAATCGAAACACGCGATCCGCAGACAGCCATGGATGCCATTGCCGTTCACATCAACAATGCACGGAAACTGGCTTTGCAGATTTAACGACCAGAGCCCGGGCAAGAGGAGTTGCCGGGCCGACGGAAATTTGGGGAGGAGCATGCAATGAATCTATTACGTCCAACACGTCGCCAGTTCCTGGCGGGCTCGGCGGCAATCGCTGCATCGGGCATGACGGGCATCAGCCCGTCTTTCGCCCAGTCGAAAGTCGACTGGAAAAAGTTTGCCGGTACCACGCTTGAAGTAAACCTCATCAAGAGCCCGCGTGGTGAAATCCTTCAGAAATACCAGAAGGAATTCGAGGAACTGACCGGCATCAAGGTGCATTCCGAACAGATGCCCGAACAGCAGCAGCGCCAGAAGGCGGTGATCGAGCTGACGTCCGGCCGCCCGAGCTTCGACGTCATCCATATCAGCTATCACGTCCAGAAGCGCCAGTTCGAAAAGGGCGGCTGGCTTGCCGACCTCAATCCATTCCTGAAAGACCCGACGCTGACGGACGCATCGCTCACGGAAGATGATTTCGCAAGTGCCGGCCTGACCTTCGCCAAGGACGCCAATGGCCGTTTCGGCGCGCTGCCATTCTCGGTCGATTACTGGATCATCTACTGGAACAAGGAACTCTTTGCCGCCAAGGGCATCGAATTTCCGAAGACCTTCGAAGAACTGGTCGCAGCCGCCGAAGCGCTCACCGATCCATCGACCAACACCTATGGTTTCGTCGCGCGTGGCATGAAGAATGCCAATGCGCCGGTCTATACCAGCCTCCTGCTCGGCTATGGCAAGCAGTCGGTTGACGCCGATGGCAACCTCCAGACGGATTCGGCTGAAGGCATCGAAGCCGCAAAGCTCTATCAGCGCCTGATGACCAAATCGGCACCTCCCGGCGTTGCGGGCTTCAACTGGGCAGAATGCCAGTCGAACTTCCTGCAGGGTCGCGTCGGCATGTGGCTCGACGGTATCGGTTTTGCCCCGCCGCTCGAAGATCCGAACAAGTCGCGCGTCGTCGGCAAGGTCGGCTATGGCGTCATGCCGGCAGGCCCGAATGCACAGGCAGCACCGACGACCGGCGACGGCATCGGCGTGACCGAAGCCTCCAAGAACAAGGAAGCCGCATATCTCTACTGCCAGTGGGCCATTTCCAAGGAAATGGGCGCTCGCCTGTTGCAGTCGGGGTCGGGCGTTCCGTTCCGCAAGTCGGTCATCGACGATGAAGCCGTGCGCAAGGGCGTCACCATGCCGGAAGGCTGGGGTGGAAGCCCTGTCGAAGTCAGCCCCGATCAGCCAGCTCTGCCTGCCGGTCATCGTGCCTGTCACGGAATTCCGCGACATCATCGGCGTGGGCCTCACCAATCTGCTGAACGGCGCCGACGCGGAAGCTGAAATGAAACGCGCGACGGAAGAATTCCGTCCGGTCCTCGCACGGAGCGAAGGAAAATGACATCTGCCGCCCCGACAGGAGCAAAAACGGGAGTTGCTGCGGCAGCTTCCCCCACCAAGACTGGCAAGAGCCGCTTGCGGCCAAGCTACTGGCCGTTTGTTCTTCCAGCCTTGATCACCGTCGGGGCGGTGATCGTCTTCCCATGGGTGTTTACGCTCTGGATGAGTACCAACCAGTGGCAGCTGGGCGGCGAGCAGAGCTTTGTCGGCTTCGACAATTATCTGCGTCTTGCCGCCGATATGCGCTTCTGGGAATCCATGTGGCATACGGTTGTCTATACGGTTCTGTCGGTCGTGGCCCCGATGGTTCTGGGCACGATCGCAGCGCTGGTCTTTGACAGCAAGCTGCCGATGCGCGGGCTCCTGCGCGGCATCTTCGTCATGCCGATGATGGCCACACCGGTTGCCGTCGCTCTGGTCTGGACGATGATGTATCACCCGCAGCTCGGCGTTCTGAACTATCTTCTGTCGCTGGTCGGCATTCCGCCCCAGGAGTGGATATTCAACCAGAACACGGTCATCCCCTCGCTGGTGGCTGTTGAAACCTGGCAGTGGACGCCGCTTGTCATGCTGATCGTGCTCGGTGGCCTTGCTTCCATGCCGCGCGATCCCTTTGAAAGCGCGGAAATCGATGGCGCCAATGGCTGGCAGAAATTCCGCTACATCACCCTCCCGATGATCCTGCCCTTCATCATGGTGGCTGTCATCATCCGCTCGATCGATGCGCTGAAAAGCTTCGACATCATCTATGCGATGACGCAGGGCGGTCCGGGCACCGCGTCGGAAACCATCAATATCTATCTCTATAATGTGGCGTTCTCCTATTACGACATAGGCTATGCATCGGCGATTGCCGTGGTGTTTTTCATTGTCATTATCGCCATGTCGCTGGTCCTCCTGGCTCTTCGTCAGCGGACCAAGTGGAACGCCTGAGGACCGACCATGGCACGCAAATCAATTCTTTCGAAGCTTGGCACGGCACTTCTGGTCTTCATCATCGTGTCGCCTGCGATCTTCTTCTTCGTCTGGATGCTGTCGCTTTCGCTGAAATATGAAATCGACAATGGCGCTTATCCGCCAATCCTGATCCCGGAGCGTTTCGCCTGGTCGAACTATACCGAGATCTTCGCCGCGAACGACTTTCTGCTCTATTTCTGGAACAGCCTTATTGTGACCGGCATGGCGACCCTGCTTGCGCTGCTGGTCGGTGTTCCGGCGGGATATGGCATTGCGCGGCTCAAGGCGCACAAATCGGCGATCGTTATCATGATTGCCCGCATGACGCCGGGTCTGTCCTACCTGATCCCGCTGTTCCTTCTGTTCCAGACGCTCGGTCTGCTCGGCACGCTCTGGCCGCAGATCATCATCCATCTGGTCGTCACCGTTCCAATCGTGATCTGGATCATGATCGGCTATTTCGAGACGACACCTATGGAACTGGAAGAAGCCGCCATTATCGACGGTGCTTCCTCGTGGCAGGTGTTCATGAAAGTCGCCCTGCCGATTGCCAAGCCCGGCATCGTGGTTTCGCTCATTCTGGCGGTGATCTTCTCGTGGAACAATTTCGTCTTCGGCATCGTGCTCGCAAGCCGCGAGACACGTACCCTGCCGGTCGCAGTTTATAACATGCTGTCCTTTGAACAGGTCAGCTGGGGTCCGCTTGCAGCCGCCGCCCTCGTGGTCACATTGCCGGTCCTGCTGCTAACCGTTTTCGCACAGCGCCAGATCGTTGCAGGTCTGACCGCAGGCGCCGTCAAATAAGAGTCGAGGTTCAAGATGGCATCTGTATCCATCCGAAATGCAATCAAGAAATATGGCAATGTCGGCGTGCTGCATGGCGTGTCAGTGGATATCCAGGACGGTGAATTCGTCGTGCTGGTCGGCCCGTCGGGCTGCGGAAAATCGACGCTTCTGCGCATGATCGCAGGGCTTGAGGAAATTAGCGACGGCGAAATCGCCATCGGTCCCCGCGTGGTCAACGACCTGCGCGCCAAGGAACGCGATATCGCCATGGTGTTCCAGAATTATGCGCTCTATCCGCATATGACGGTGGCCGACAATATGGGCTTCGCGCTCATGCTGAAGAATGCACCGAAGGAAGAACGCGACAGCCGTGTGGCGCGCGCCGCTGAAATCCTCGGCCTCAACAAGCTGCTCGACCGCTTCCCGCGCCAGCTTTCCGGCGGCCAGCGCCAGCGCGTGGCCATGGGCCGTGCGATTGTTCGTGACCCGCAAGTGTTTCTGTTCGATGAGCCGCTGTCCAATCTCGACGCCAAGCTGCGTGTGCAGATGCGCGGTGAGATCAAAGGTCTGCATCAGCGCCTGAAGACCACCACGATCTACGTGACCCACGATCAGATCGAAGCGATGACCATGGCGGACAAGATCGTCGTCATGCGCGATGGTCTGGTGGAGCAGATCGGCGCACCGCTCGATCTTTATGACCGTCCGGCCAATATGTTTGTCGCGGGCTTCATAGGGTCTCCATCGATGAACTTCGTCAACGGCAAGATCGAGGAAGGCTCGTTTGTGGCCGATGGCGGCTTCCGTATGCCGCTTCCTGAAGGCGATTATGCAAGCCTTTCGGGCAAGGCCGTTTATGGCATGCGCCCCGAGCATATGAAGATCGCCGATAAGGGCGTGCCGGTCACGGTCGAAATCGTCGAGCCGACGGGCTCGGAAATCATGGTGATGGGCAAGCTCGGCGACCAGCCGGTTACCTGCCTGTTCCGCGAGCGGCTGACGGTGCGCCCCGGCGATGTGCTGACCATTGCCATTGATCCGGCCACGAGCCATGTGTTCGAGCCGGAAAAGGGAATGCGCGTCAGCAGCTAAAAACCAAATATCAAAATGAAAACGCCGGGCTTTTGCCCGGCGTTTTGTTTTATTCCGCAGCCTCTTTCACCGCCATCGGATTGTTCGGATGAGTCGTCCAGTTGGCATATTGCGCCGGGATCGGCGCCTTGGTGCGCGGATCGAAACCGCCGATCTGCTCCATCGTGATGCAGTCCTCGACCGGGCAGACATTGACGCAAAGATTGCAGCCAACGCATTCCTCGTCGATCACCTCAAAGTGCCGCGCGCCATTGACCAGATTGGTGATCGCCTGGTGCGAGGTATCCTCGCAGGCGATATGGCAACGCCCGCATTTGATGCAGAGATCCTGATTGATCCGCGCCTTGGTGACGTAGTTGAGGTTGAGATATTGCCAGTCGCTGACGTGGCCAACGGCCATGCCGCGGAAATCATCCAGCGTCTGATAACCCTTGCTGTCCATCCAGTCGGAAAGACCGTCGATCATTTCCTGAACGACCTTGAAGCCATAGGTCATCGCCGCCGTGCAGACCTGCACCGTGCCGCAGCCGAGCGCGATGAATTCTGCCGCATCGCGCCAGGTGGTGATGCCGCCGATGCCTGAAATCGGCAGGCCGCGCGTTTCAGGATCGCGTGCGATTTCCGCCACCATGTTCAGCGCAATCGGCTTGACCGCAGGGCCGCAATAGCCGCCGTGGCTGCCGCGACCGTCAATGGACGGGACCGGCGACATGCTGTCCAGATCGACCGACACGATGGAATTGATCGTGTTGATCAGCGACACCGCATCGGTCCCCGCCGCATGGGCGCCACGGGCAGGCTTGCGAATATCGGTGATGTTCGGCGTCAGCTTGGTGATCACCGGCATCCGGCTATACTGCTTGCACCATTTGACGACCATGGCGACATATTCCGGCACCTGACCGACAGCCGCACCCATGCCGCGTTCGCTCATGCCGTGCGGACAGCCGAAGTTCAGTTCGATGCCGTCAGCGCCGGTTTCTTCCACCAGAGGCAGGATGGCCTTCCATGCCTCTTCCTCGCATGGCACCATGATCGAAGCGATCAATGCGCGGTCGGGCCAGCGCATCTTCACTTCCTTCATTTCACGCAGATTGACTTCGAGCGGCCTGTCGGTAATCAGCTCGATATTGTTAAGACCGAGCAGGCGCCGGTCGGCACCATGGATCGCGCCATAGCGCGGCCCATTGACATTGACCACCGGCGGGCCTTCCGCGCCAAGCGTCTTCCAGACCACGCCGCCCCAGCCGGCCTTGAAGGCACGCTCCACATTATAGGCTTTGTCGGTCGGCGGGGCAGAAGCCAGCCAGAAGGGATTGGGAGACTTGATGCCGAGGAAATTCGTTGAAAGATCAGCCATTTTCTATCTCCTCAGCCCTGTTCCTGGCCCAGATGAACGCCGCGGTCCCGCACAGCCGATGCCGGGGCATGGAGCGCGCCTCCTGAAAGCACTGCATCGGCAAAGCCTTCGATTGCCTGGGGGCGTTTGATCAGCGTTGCATGGATCGATTCAGCGGCGACCTTGCCATCTTCCACCGATGCGACGGTCAGGTCCTTGCCGCCTGCCACGCAATCACCGCCTGCCCATATGCCCTCGACCGACGTGCGACGTTCGTCGTCCACGCTGATCCGTCCCCTGGAAAGCCCGATGCCCGAACCCGCCAGCGGTTCCGGTTCGAACTTCTGGCCGATAGCCTTGAAGACCTGATCGGCTTCAAGAATGAGATATTCCCCGGTGCCGGAAAGCCTGCCGTCTTCGATAGCGGTATATTCAAACACCACGGCATTGACGGTGCCGTCTTCGTTCCGTTCAAGCGCGTGGGGCTGCAGCCAGTGGCGAATGACCACGCCGTGAATCTGTGCCAGTTCCTGTTCATAGGCGCTGGCATTCATGTTCTCCTGACCGCGGCGATAGACGATGGTCACGTTTTCAGCGCCGAGCTTCTTGGTCTGGATCGCTACGTCCACTGCGGTCATGCCGCCGCCGATGACCACCACGTTGCGGCCGACGGGCAGGGATGAGAGGTCTTTTGCCTGGCGCAGATTGGCGATGTAGTCGACCGCATCGATAACGTTTGGCGCGTCTTCGCCAGAAAGGCCCAGATCATTGACGCCCGGCATGCCCATTCCGAGGAAGACCGCGTCATAGCCAGCTTTCAGCGCCTCGATAGTGATGTCCTGACCGAGCGTCTGGTTATATTCGACATTGATCGCACCGATCTTGAGCACGAATTCGAGTTCGCGCTGCGCGAAATTATTGACCGTCTTGTAGGCCGCGATACCATATTCGTTGAGGCCGCCGCCTTTGGGCCGGGCTTCGAAGATGGTCACCTTATGGCCATGCATGGCAAGGCGATGGGCAGCGGAGATACCTGCCGGACCCGCGCCAACCACGGCAATGTGCTTGCCGGTTTCAGGCGCGCGCTTGAATGGATGATTGCCGGTTTCCATCAAAACGTCGGTGGCATAGCGCTGCAATTCACCGATCTTGACCGGCTTGCCTTCCGAAATTTCGCGAACGCACACTTCTTCGCAGAGCGTTTCTGTCGGGCATACGCGAGCGCACATGCCGCCCAGAATGTTTTCCGAAAGGATGGTCTTCGCTGCCCCAACCGGATTGCCCGCATTGATCTGTCGAATGAACATCGGAATATCGATGCCCGTCGGGCAGGCATTCATGCACGGAGCGTCGTAGCAGAAATAGCAGCGATCGGACTCGACCAGGGCTTCGTGCTTGGTAAGCGGTGGATGCAGATCGTCGAAAACATGCGCATAGTCGGCCTTGTCAAGCCTTGCCCCACGGATGTCAGGCCCGTTTGCGTGTCCCGGATTATCTATTGCATCAATAGGCGAATTCTCTGCTGATCTCATCGACCGCATCTCCCATTTTTGCTTGTTCAGGCGCGGGTTCCCTTTGCGCGCCGCAACTATGTACCGGGCCGCGATCTTTGCCGCCGCATGATGCCCGTTAAGGACAGGATGACAGATTTTCTCGGAAGGTCAAATTTTTTATCATCTGGTCAATTTATGGAAATGGGCGCGTTCAGGACGGAAGGCCCGGCTTTGGAAGCACGGGCCTTCAATGTTCGGCAGAAATGCGGGATCACAACGGGTCGGACTTGAGGCCGCTTCTTGCCTCTATCGCGCTTGTCTGCTCAGGGAGAATTTCCGTCTCCTTGGGAAGTGCAGGGCGAGAGCTTAGCACCAGGGCGCAACCACCGATGATGACGGCGGCACCGACGAACTGGATCAGGGAAAGCTGCTCCTTCAGGAAGACGGCGCCTACCAGAACCGCGATGACCGTCACGACGAACTCGACGCTGATGGCCTTCGTCGGCCCGACACTTCCGACCAGCTTGAAATAGAGCACATAGGTGAGGGCGCTCATCACGCAGGCCGAGATGAGCAGATATCCAAAATCAGCCAACCCCGGCATGGCTGGCACAGGCACCGCGAAAATGAGCGGCAAGGAGAGGATGCCGCCAAAAACGAATGCACCGATGGTGGTTTCCCACGAACCGGTGCCGGAAAGGCGGCGGCTGGCATAGTTGCTGCCGAAAGCTGCGGAAAAGCAGGAGAAAAGCACGGCGACACAGCCCATGATGAAGGCGGGCGTGACGGCAACAGCCGGGAAACCAACCAAGAGCACGATGCCGGTAACGCCAAGCAGCAGCCCGACAAGCCCGCGCGACGTAATGCGCTCAAGCCCCCAGAACTGGCTGATGATCATCGAGAAGAGCGGAATGGATGCCACGCAGATCGCGGCCATCGCCGTTCCGATCAGCGGGGTGCCGTAAGAAAGGCCGATCAGCTGGCCCGCAACCGTGGTTGCGCCAACCACGGCGAAAGGTTTCCAGCCAGCATGAAAATCCAGCCTGCGGCCGGAGAGTTTCGCAATTGCAAAGAGCGTTCCGGCCGCAATGAAGGAACGGAAAGCCACCGCGCCGACCCAGCCAAAGGCTTCTACGACGCGCAAGACCACGAGGAACGATAACCCCCATGCTACGGAAAGAAAAACATAGGTCGCGATATCTCTGGGTTTCATGCCAGCGGACTTTCAGGAAGTATTCGAAACTTTGAATACTTGGTTGTTAAGGAAGAACGTTACAGCTTTACAAGAATGAAGCCTGATCAGGTCGTTTTTGCGGCGGCGTTCGACGCCGCTTCTGCGATATTGGCGAAGAAGCGGTCTGCGATCTTGCGTGCGACCGAACCGAGCAGTTTAGTGCCGATCTGCGCTACCTTGCCGCCCGCATCGCCACGTATGGCGTAGGACAGAATAGTATCCTCGCCATCTTCGTCCAGCCGCACATCGGTCGCCCCATGCGCAAATCCGGCTATGGAACCTTCACCGTGGCCGGAGATCGTATAGGAGATCGGCGGTTTCATATTCGACAATTCCAGAATCCCGTGAAAGCGAACCTTCAGGATTCCGAAACTCACCTTGAGCGCAGCCCGTATTTCCGTGTCCGAAATTCGCTCGATATCTTCACAGCCCGGAATGCAGGATTTCAGCGTCTCAATGTCGTTCAGCGCATCCCAGACTGCTTGTCTCGGTGCCGCTATCCGCTCTTCTCCAGTCAGCTCCATGGTTCACTCCGAGGTGGATCACCCTAAATTGATCAATATGGTGTATATGACACCCTGTCCAAATTGGAAGTTCGGTAATTTATTTGCCGCAAATCCTCTCTAAAGCGCTTAATGTCCGCAATTAAATCGATTTGATTCGGGAGTAGCATCATGGCAAGAGACGCGACGAAGCTTGAAGCAACGGTCGCAAAGCTGAAAAAGCATTGGGCAGATTCGGCTCCGCAGGACATGCGGGCAGCGTTCAAATCGGATCCGGGTCGGTTCGAGCGGTATTCGTTGTCCCTGGATGACCTTCTGTTCGACTGGTCGAAATGCCGGGTCAATGACGAAACGATCGGGCTCCTCAAGGAGCTGGCCGGTGCTGCCGATGTTGAAGGCCGTCGCGCGGCGATGTTTGCAGGCGAGCATATCAACAATACCGAGGATCGTGCCGTTCTCCACGTCGCTCTGCGCGATACTTCCTCGAAGGAAGTGCTCGTCGACGGACACAATGTCCTGCCGGACGTGAAGGAAGTGCTGGACCGTATGGCGGCATTTTCGGATGGCATCCGGTCGGGCGCTATCAAGGGCGCAACCGGCAAGAAGATCACCGATATCGTCAATATCGGCATTGGCGGCTCCGATCTCGGTCCCGTCATGGCGACGCTCGCGCTTTCTCCCTATCATGATGGCCCGCGCGCGCATTTCGTCTCCAATATCGACGGCGCTCATATTGCCGATACGCTCGGCATCCTTGATCCCGCGACGACGCTCGTCATTATCGCTTCCAAGACGTTCACGACCATCGAAACCATGACCAATGCGCAGACCGCGCGCAAATGGATAGCCGAAGCGCTTGGCGAAGCAGCCGTAGGCGCCCATTTCGCCGCAGTCTCGACGGCGCTGGACAAGGTAGCCGCCTTTGGCATAGCCGAAGATCGGGTTTTTGGTTTCTGGGACTGGGTCGGCGGACGATATTCGGTGTGGTCGGCCATCGGCCTGCCGGTCATGATCGCGATTGGACCGGACAACTTCCGCAAGTTTCTGGCAGGCGCACATTCGATGGATGTGCATTTCCGCGATGCGCCGCTGGAAAAAAACCTGCCCATTTGGCTGGGCCTCATCGGTTACTGGCACCGCGCCATCTGCGGCTATGGCAGCCGTGCGATCATTCCCTACGATCAGCGTCTGGCCCGCCTGCCTGCCTATCTGCAGCAACTGGATATGGAATCGAATGGCAAGAGCGTCACGGTCGATGGCAAGCCGGTTTCCGGCCCGACCGGCCCGGTCGTATGGGGCGAGCCCGGCACCAACGGCCAGCACGCCTTCTTCCAGCTTCTGCATCAGGGTACCGACACCATCCCGCTTGAATTCATCGTTGCGGCGAAAGGTCATGAAAAGCACCTTGACCACCAGCATGAAATGCTGCTCGCAAACTGCCTTGCGCAGTCGGAAGCTTTGATGAAGGGCCGCACGCTGGACGAAGCGCGGGCGCAGTTGAAGGCGAAGAACCTTGCCGAAAGCGAAGTGGAACGCATTGCGCCCCATCGCGTCTTCTCGGGCAACCGTCCTTCGTTGACGCTGGTTCACGACAAGCTTGACCCGTTCGCTTTCGGGCGTCTGGTCGCGCTCTATGAGCATCGTGTTTTCGTCGAGGCGCAGATTTTCGGCATCAACGCTTTCGATCAATGGGGCGTCGAGCTTGGCAAGGAACTTGCCACCGAACTCTTGCCGGTTGTCTCAGGCGAGCAAACCAGCGATGGTCGCGACGCTTCCACACAAGGGCTTGTCGCCCATCTGCATGCGCGAAGGAAAGCTTGACGGCATTCTCTGCACAATTAGAAATGAAAGAGAGCCGGGTTCGTAATCCGGCTCTCTTCATGAGGAATAGAATGGGACATGAAATGAAAACCGAGATTGTGAAATTTGCCGGCGATGTACCGGGAAATGCCATCGAGTTGCGCGTGCTGCGCTTTGCCGGCAAGGACAGCGATGTGCCTTCCGCCTATTTGCAATCGTCGCTTCACGGTGCCGAACTTCCGGGGCAGGCGGCTCTTCATTTCCTGGTTCCGATGTTGAAGAAAGCGGCCGAGGAAGGGCGCGTTCTCGGCAATATCACCGTTGTTCCACAGGCAAATCCGATCGGCTCCAATCAGTGGCAGGCCCATCAGCATCTCGGTCGCTTCGAAACTTTCTCGCTGACCAATTTCAACCGCGCCTTCCCGCTGCTGCCGGATTTCAACACGTCTGAACTGCCGGAGCCGGATGCGCCGATCTCACTGGCACAGCGCCTGAAGGCGACGCTTTTGAAGCTGGCTCTGCCGAACGACATCGTTCTCGATCTGCATTGCGACGACGAGAGCGAAAACTACGTCTACATCGCTGAAGAATTTGCCGAGGACATGAAAGATCTGGCCATCGCGCTCAATTCGACGGCGATCCTCGCATGGGATACGACTGCCGACGCAGCTTTTGAGGAAGCCTGCGCGCATCCTGTCCTGCAATTGCCAGCGGACAAGCGCAACATGAAGCGCCGCGCGGTGACGACAGTCGAATTTCGCGGCTTGAGCGATGTTTATCCCGATATGGGCAAGGGCGACGCCGAGGGCTTGTATAAATTCCTCGTACATCGCGGTGTCGTTCGCGACGACAATGTGAAGCTCGAAACCGAGTATAAGGGCCTTGTCACGCCGCTCTCGCATGTCGAGATGCTGCGGGCGCCGGAGGGCGGCATGGTGCTCTATCATGTAGCGCCCGGCGATGAAGTCAAAGCAGGCGCGAAGCTCGTCACGGTGGTTACGAAACCGGGTGAACCGGAAGGCGACATTACGCTCACGGCACCGCAGGACGGGCGCATTTTGACCCGTCGTTCGCTGCGCTATGTGCGCCGTGGCGATGATCTTCTCAAATTGCTGGGGGTGAAGCCTTCTGCCGTCAAGAAGCGTGCCGGCGCGCTTGAAGCATGAGCGAAAAGCTTTCCGAAGAACGCATCAGATCAATCCGTGCCGTCCTCTTCGACAAGGACGGCACCTTGATCGACTTCGACCGGACCTGGTTTTCAATCTCCTGGCAGCTTGCGCAGCGAGCCGCAAAGGGGGATGAACTGCGGGCCCGCGCATTGCTCGACGCTGGGGGCTATGACTGGCTGACCGAGCGTTTCCGGGCCAATTCAGTCATCGCGGCCGGTACGGTCGAAGACATTGTTTCGCTTTGGCACCCTGATGTGGTGTCCGAGCAATCGCGCGAGCTTATCGAAGAATATGACGCTTACTGCGTCACCGAAGGCGCACGTTCTGCTGTGGCCGTAGAAGCTTTGCATGAAACGCTCGAAACGCTTCGCACCATGGGGTTCCGGCTAGGTATCGCCACCAACGATTCCGAGGCTGGCGCGCACGCCACGGCCAAAGCGCTGGGTGTCGACGGTTTTTTCGACGTCGTGATCGGCTACAACACGGCGGCGCGTCCAAAACCCTATCCCGATCCCCTGCTTTATTTTGCAGAAAAGCTGGGGCTTGCTCCGCATGAGATCGCCATGGTCGGCGACAATCTTCATGACCTGGAGACAGCCCACGCAGCCGGTGCGGGACTGGCAGTCGGCGTTCTATCGGGCAACAGTCCTCGCGAAGCACTGGAACCCCACGCCGATATCGTGCTGGATAGCGTGGCCGGCCTGCCCGAATTGCTGAAACGTTAAGTCGTCGCTTCCATTCAACGGATTGAATGGAAGCGTCACCACAATTCATTCTTGCTGCTCTTGCGGCGGAATTGGCATGGAGTAGCATGGCAGGACGTTTAACGTTCGCGGCGAGCTATACCCATGATCCTGATCGGCCAGTATGATTCTCCTTTTGTGCGGCGTGTCGCTATCGCCATGCGGCTTTACGGCCTGCCATTTGAACACAAACCATGGTCGACGTTCGGTGATCGTGACAGGCTTGCGGAATTCAATCCGCTGAGCCGCGTGCCGACGCTTGTACTGGATGATGGCGAGGTCGCGATCGAAAGCGCGGCGATACTCGATTATCTCGATGAGATCGCCAACGGCAAACATCCGTTGATCGCGCCAAGAGGTGCCGAGCGTCGTCAGGCATTGAAGATATGCGCGCTTTCTACCGGTCTTGCCGATAAAGCCGTAAGCCTGCTCTATGAAGGTTTGCTGCGAAGCGAAAAATCAAACGTTTGGGTAGAGCGTTGCGAAACGCAGATCGCCCGGGTGCTGGACGTGCTGGAGAACGACCTTTCAGAACGAAAATCACCATATTGGTTCGGAGATGATATCGGGCATGCCGATATTGCTGCGACCTGTGCACTGCGCTTTCTTCGTGAAGCCCATCCACATCTCTTCGATGAGCAGAAATACCCCTCATTGGCTGGTCTGGCCGCTCGATGCGAAGCGCTGGCACCGTTTCAGGAGATCGTGCAGCCCTTGGCGCCACCCTCTGCCTGATGCTGTCTGAAACAAATGCGGCCGGATGAAAGTCCGGCCGCATTTGTTTTCAAGTTTTACCGTTCTCAGTCACGAAGTTCGCGGCGCAAGATCTTGCCGACATTGCTTTTCGGCAGGCTTTCGCGGAACTCGACTTCGCGCGGGCGCTTGTAATTGGTAAGGCGCTCGGCGCAATAGGCTTTGACTTCGTCTTCAGTGAGGTTGAGATCGCTGCGCACGACGAACAGTTTCACGACTTCGCCGGAATGTTCGTTCGGTATGCCAATGGCAGCCGATTCCACGATGCCGGGATGACCTGCGGCTACTTCCTCGATTTCGTTCGGAT
Organism: Brucella sp. IR068; assembly: GCF_049065885.1. Lineage (NCBI taxonomy): Bacteria > Pseudomonadati > Pseudomonadota > Alphaproteobacteria > Hyphomicrobiales > Brucellaceae > Brucella > Brucella sp. IR068. Next base: position 230,488 of record NZ_JBAKHE010000003.1, read on the forward strand.
AAACATTGAAGCCGGAAACAAGGATCATGTCCTTCTTGCGGTCGACGATTTTGGTATAGCCCCGCTCGTCCATGAAACCCATGTCGCCGGTCCGGAAAAATCCGTCGGGCATGATTGCACGCTTGGTTTCGTCCGGGCGGTTCCAGTAACCCGTCATCACCTGCGGTCCGCGCACGCAGATTTCGCCGACCTCACCGAGAGCGAGGTCGTTTCCATCATCATCGCGGATCGCAACATCGGTTGACGGCATCGGCAGGCCGATGGTTCCGGAGAACTCGGTTGCATCCAGCGCGTTGGCGCAGGCGACGGGCGAAGTCTCGGAAAGGCCATATCCTTCGGTGATGTGACAACCGGTCATTTTCTGCCAGCGTTCGGCCACAGGACGTTGTACAGCCATTCCGCCGCCGAGAGTGAGAATAAGAGGTTTGAAATCCAGGGTCTGGAAATCTGGATTATTCATGAGGCCATTGAAAAGAGTGTTGAGGCCCGGGAAGATATGGAACGGGAATTTCCTCAGTTCCTTGACGAAGCCAGCAATATCGCGCGGATTGGGAATGAGGATATTTCGCGCACCAAGCTTGATGCCGATCATCGCATTCACGGTAAGCGCGAAGATGTGATAGAGCGGCAGCGCACACACGAAATTCAGCGCCTTCGGCTTGCCCTTGTTGCGGAAGGCAACCTCCATCCAGGTATGCATCTGCTCCACATTCGCAAGGATGTTGCTATGGGTCAGCATGGCGCCTTTCGAGATGCCGGTCGTGCCTCCGGTATATTGCAGGAAGGCAAGGTCGGAACCTTGTACCGGAACCGGGTTGAAGGATAGGGCACGACCTTGAGCCAATGCGTCCTTGAAACGGATATGCTCCGGAATGTTCCACGCCGGAACCATTTTCTTCACGCGGCGCACGACCAGATTGATGATGTGGCCCTTGAATCCATGCATGTCGCCCATGGACGCGACGATGATATTGGGAACGTTGATCGAATTGAGGGTCTTTTCCACCGTCGACGCAAAATTTTCCAAAACGATCAATGCTTTGGCGCCGGAATCCTTCAACTGATGTTCCAGTTCTCGCGGCGTATATAGCGGATTGACGTTCACGACGACGAAACCTGCGCGGAGAATGGCCGTGAAGGCAATCGGATAATGCAGGATATTCGGCATCATCACCGCAACGCGGTCGCCCTTCACGAGACCGCGCGACTGGAGAAAAGCAGCCAGCGCACGCGAATATTCGTCGAGTTCCTTGTAGGACAGATCCTTGCCCATGCAGGTGAAGGCTGGGCTGGAGGCGAATTGCCGGCAAGATGCCAGAATCATATCGCCGATGGAAGTTGCCGTGCTCAGATCGATCTCGTGCGGAACGCCAGCCGGATATGATTTGAACCAGATCTTTTCCTGCGTCGGCGCGCCATTGGCTGGCGATCCCGCGGTCATGGATTCAACTACGGATGCACTTTGCCCAGTCGTCTTTTTCGCCATTTCTTCTCCCCGGATCGCTCCGTCCTAAATTGGGCCGCATGTGCGCCCCGCCGTCTCCCAAGCCATCCGCCCCCCGGAAGGCTTCCTCATTGGTAAATGTGGTCGAGTTTTAATTTCTTCGCAAGAGTTACATTGACGTAAGCGTAAATTATAAAAGAGTCGAGCGTCTCTCCCAATTTTGCGGTTTGACAATCACGATTGGTTGAAACCGGCCATCGTGAAAATAGCCTGTCCGGCGGGGCAGGCATATCGAAATTGGGCCCGACAACTATGTTTGATGAGCTTCGAATGCCGGATTTCTAAGAGATTGAACGAGTATCGAGATTGCCCTGCCACCGTAGGTGACAAGATCATAGTTCCGGTCGCCTCGCAACCATTCGTTGAGAAGGCCGCTTAGAAGGGACAGCAGGATCGGTGCCGCCGTGTCTGCGGTCCATTCCTTTGAAAGCTCCCCGCGTCTTGCAGCCACGTCCAGCAATCCTGCGAACAGGGAGAGGACGTTGGCGCGCGCTTCGCGAAGGCGATCTTCAAGCGGGGCCATTTCGCCGACGAATTCGCATCGCTGGTTGATAATGATGAAAATGTTCTGCTGACGCTCGTTGTTCGAGAAAAGCTGCAGCGCCTGAATGATCGACTGCTCGAGCACATGCATCGGATTGGGGTGGTTGACGGCCGCAGCCTGCAGCATGATTTCTTCTTGCGGAAACCGGACATTGCCGATGATGGTGCGAAGAATCTCCACCTTGTCGCGGAAGTGGAAATAAATCGCACCCCGCGTCACTCCGGCATGACAGGCAATTTCCATCAGTGTAGATTGGTTGACACCACGCTCGAGGAAAACCTGCTCGGCAGCCACCAGAATGGCTTCCCGGGTTTCGGCTGCCTCGGCTTTCGTTCTTCGCATGATTTCTCTCGGGTGAATGCAGTCTGATGGCTTAGTTCGCCACTTGAATCCGGGTAACTCATTCGTGATCTGTAATATTGAGCGATTGACTATAACACGGTAGATCGTATTTACAAACACTCGTGTATGTTAAATTGGCAGCACCGCGCGACAGCAAGGGCACTCCCACCATGACTTTGAACCGTTCCATTCGGCTTTTTGCGGCAGGGGCCGCTTTTCTTGTCTTTGCGGGGCAACCCGTTCTGGCGCAGGCACCCGGCGGCGCAACGCCGCCACCGCCACAGGTATCTGTTACCGTGGTCGAGCCGCATGATGTACCTGTCACCTACGAATATGCGGCGCGTATCAGTGCCTATCGCGACGTTCAGGTGCGTGCGCGTGTCGGCGGGATATTGCTTCACCGCAATTTCATCGAAGGCACGGAAGTCAAGGCTGGCGACGTGCTGTTCGAAATAGACCCGGCACCTTACCAGGCGGAGCTTGAAAAGGCTCAGGCACAGGTGGCACAGGCCGAGGCGCAGTATCAGCAATCCATCCGCGACGCGGAGCGCGCAGAACAGCTGGTCCAGCAGAAGGTGCAGAGCACTGCCGTTCGTGATTCGGCTTTCGCGACGCGCGACCTGAACAAGGCGTCTGTCGCCGCAGCCAAGGCGCAGCTGCGCACGGCTGAACTCAATCTGAGCTATACCAAGGTGACGGCGCCCATCAGCGGCATCACCAGCCTCGAACAGGTCAATGAGGGCAGCCTTATCGGTACGGATGCGTCTTCCAGCCTTCTGACCTCGATTACCCAGCTCGACCCGGTCTATGTGAACTTCTCCTTCACGGACACGGAAGCCGCTGAAATCGACCGTTTGCGCGCCGAGCGCGGTGCGACGGGCGAAGATGCCGACCGTCTCAAGATCAAGGTTCTGTTCGGGGACGGGCAGGCTTATGACCACGAAGGAACGATCGATTTCACCTCTTCGTCGCTCGATACGGAAACGGGTACGCTCGGTGCCCGCGCGGTGGTCGAGAATCCCAAGCGTCGCCTGATCCCGGGTCAGTTCGTTCGCGCTGTCATTCTTGGCATCCAGGTCAAGGATGCCATCACGATCCCGAAGGCCGCATTGCTCCAGGGGCCGCAAACGCAGTTCGTTTACGTGGTCAACAAGGACAATATCGTCGAAGTCCGGCCGATCACCGTTGCTCGCGAACTGAGCGATGCCTGGCTGGTTTCCGAAGGTCTCAACGCAGGTGACCGCGTCATTAGCGAAGGGCTTATCAAGGCAGCCCCGGGCAAGCCCGTTAATCCGGTCGACGCAGCTACCGAAGCAGGCAATAGCACATCGCCGGACAAGGCGGGTGCCGAAGCTGGCAAAGAACAGGCGGCAGGCAAGCAATGAACAGATTTTTCGTCGACCGCCCCGTTTTCGCGGCGGTCATCTCCATTGTGCTCGTGCTGGCAGGCCTGATCTGTATCCGGATTCTGCCGATTGCACAGTATCCCGAACTGACGCCGCCGCAGGTTGTTGTCAGCGCGACCTATCCCGGCGCCAGCGCCGAAACGGTGGCGCAGACCGTTGCCGCGCCGTTGGAACAGCAGATCAACGGCGTCGAGAACATGCTCTATATGCAGTCCTCGAGCCTCGGCAGCGGCACGATGCAGCTGACCGTAACCTTTGCTCTGGGCACCGACCCGGATCAGGCCACGATCAACGTCAACAACCGCGTGCAGCGTGCGACTTCCTCGCTTCCGCAGGAAGTGCAGCGTCTTGGCGTCACGGTGGACAAGCGTTCCACCACAATTCTGGGCATGGTCGCCATGTTCTCCGACAGTGATCGCTACGATCGCACCTATGTCGGCAACTATGCGCTTCTCAATGTGGTTGACGATCTCAAGCGCCTTCAGGGCGTTGGCGACGTGCAGCTTCTCGGCAACATCGATTATTCGATGCGTATCTGGCTGCGTCCCGACAAGCTGGCGCAGTATAACCTGACGCCGAGCGATGTCTCGACCGCCATTCAGGAACAGAACGCGCAGTTTGCAGCAGGCCGCTTCGGCGATCAGCCTGACCCGCAAGCCGGGCCGTTCACCTATACCGCGACCACACAGGGGCGCCTCCCGGATGCCGCAGCATTCGAGAACATTATCCTCCGTTCGAGCCCCAATGCGGCAACGCTCCGTCTCAAGGACGTTGCGCGTGTCGAACTCGGCACGGAAAGCTATCTCGTCGACAGTAATCTGAACGGCACCTCGGCCGTCCCGATTGCAATCTATCTGCAGCCCGGCGCCAACGCGCTCAACACGATGGAACTCATTCAGAACCGTATGGATGAGCTGAAGGCAAGCTTCCCGGCGGGTATCGACTATTCGATCCCCTTCGATACGACGAAGTTCATCAAGGTCTCCATCGAGGAAGTGATTCACACCTTCATCGAGGCGATCATTCTCGTCGTGCTGGTGGTGTTCATCTTCCTGCAGAACTGGCGGGCGACGCTTATCCCGATCATCGCGGTGCCGATCTCGATTATCGGTACTTTCGCGGGCATGTATGTGCTGGGCTTCTCCATCAACCTCCTGACGCTCTTCGGTCTCGTACTGGCAATCGGTATCGTGGTCGACGACGCCATCGTGGTGCTGGAAAACGTCGAACGTATCATGACGACGGAAAAACTGTCGCCGCGCAAGGCCGCCATCAAGGCCATGGGCGAAGTGACGGGGCCGGTGATTGCGATTGTCCTTGTGCTGTGTGCGGTGTTCATTCCGGTCGCCTTCATGGGCGGTCTGGTTGGCGAAATGTACAAGCAGTTCGCCGTGACCATCGCGATTTCGGTGACATTGTCGGGTCTCGTGGCCCTGACACTGACACCGGCGCTTTGCGCGCTTATCCTAAAGCCGGGTCATCATGAGCCGATGCTGCCGTTCCGCATCTTCAACCGCTTCTTCGAGCGGGTGACGGACGGCTATTCGCGCGGCGTTCGCTTCTTCCTGAAGCGCGCTGCAATTGGGCTGGTCATTTTTGCGGGCCTTCTTGGCGCCACCTACTATCTTTTCGAAAGGGTGCCGGGATCGCTGTTGCCGGATGAGGATCAGGGCTTCCTGTTCAGCGTTGCAGTGCTTCCCCCGGCGGCCTCTCTGGAACGTACAACGGCGGTTCTCGATCAGGCGAGTGCGAATATCCGGAAAAACCCTGCTGTGGAGAGCGTCTTCGCGGTATCCGGCTTCGACCTTCTGTCGGGCGGTCTGAAAACCAGCGCGGGCACGATGTTCATCATGCTCAAGGACTGGAAGGAACGCACGACGCCTGAAACCGATGCGCGCAATCTTCCCGGTGCCATCATGGGGATGAATGCGGGGATCAAGGACGGTCTTGTTCTTGCGTTCAACCCGCCTCCGATCATGGGTCTCAGCACGACGGGCGGCTTTGAACTCTATGTTCAGGATCGCACGGGCGGCGGTGTGGATTCGCTGACGCGGGCGACCAAGCTCATTACCGAGGCTGCCGTCAAGCGGCCGGAGTTGCAGGGTGTGCGCACGACGTTCGATCCGAACGTTCCGCAGTATGACATCCAGCTTGATCGCGAAAAGGCGAAGGCTATGGGTGTGCCGATCAACTCTGTATTCACTGCAATGCAGGCAACCTTCGGCAGCCTCTACGTCAACGACTTTACACTGTTTGGCCGCAACTATCAGGTCAACTTGCAGTCGGAAGCCGAGTTCCGTCGTGATCCGAGCGATCTCAAGCATGTCTTCGTCCGGGCCAATTCCGGCAGCATGATCCCGCTCGATGCACTCGTCACCGTCAAGCGTATTGTCGGTCCTGATCAGCTCGAACGCTTCAATGCCTTCAACGCGGCGAAGATCACCGGTAATCCGGCGCCGGGCTTCACCTCCGGCGACGCGATCAAGGCGATGCAGGAAGTGGCTGCGGAGGTTCTCCCGCAGGGCTATCAGATTGCATGGACCGGCTCGGCCTATCAGGAAGTGACCACCAGCGGCACAGGCACGCAGGCCATGATCTTCGGCCTTGTCATGGTGTTCTTGATCCTTGCTGCGCAGTATGAACGCTGGAGCCTGCCGCTCGCTGTCATAACGGCGGTGCCTTTCGCAATCTTCGGCGCGTTGCTGGCGACCGATCTGCGCGGGCTGACCAATGACGTCTACTTCCAGATTGGTCTGGTGACGCTCATAGGTCTGGCGGCGAAGAACGCGATTCTGATCGTGGAGTTCGCGGTGCTCGAACGAGAGACCGGCAAATCCGCCATCGAGGCGGCGGCGTCGGCGGCTCGTCTGCGCTTCCGTCCGATCGTGATGACCTCGCTCGCCTTTATTCTGGGCGTGGTGCCGCTCGCGATCAGCTCGGGTGCCGGTTCGGCAAGCCGTCACTCCATCGGTACGGGCGTTATCGGCGGCATGTTGGCAGCAACGTTCATCGCCACGTTCTTCATTCCGATGTTCTACAGTCTGATTGCTCGTAAGCCTCCGAAGAGGCCGGAGGATGAAGACGTGAATGAAACGATCAGCCCCAACCCGCAGGCTGATAATCACGTCTAGCCCGCTTCAAGCTGCAAACGAAAGCCCCGCCGAATGGCGGGGCTTTTTGCATCCTGTACCCGCACTGCTGCCAGGGCGGAAATGGTTGATTACCAGTCTTCGGACGAGGACTGCCCGGCTCCAGAGCATTTCCAGCAAAAGTGTGAAACCGCTTTGCGTTGGATAATGCGATAAAACAAATAGTTAGAGCGGTTCCGGCGATTCTGTTAGAACAGGAACCGCTCTAGAAAAGCGATGCGATACTTTGAACGATTGCCCAGCATAGGAACGTCGCCGGCACGCTGAGTGCTGCGAGCATGATGCCCAGAAACACATAGGCGGCTTCATTCGGCGAGCGTTTTGTTTGTTCCGGAGTCTTGTGCCATTGAGCAGGTACGCCATCGAACATTGTATATATCCTCCTTCTCCCTCGCTTTGATTATTGATCGGAGTCGGATTTGTTCAAGTCAAAATAAATGGATGTATTTATCGTCTCGCTTGTGCTAAAAGCGGCGCAACTTATCCTGATTTGTCTATTGTTATGTCGCTATAAAGACGGGTTTCCGTGCTATTTATTTGATGGAAAACAATTTTACTTTTATACTGTAAGTATCGATATATCGGAAATTTCAAAAATATCTGAAAATTCGTTGGGTAGCAGTATTCTCCTGCGTCAAAATGGCACGCAATGGGCGGACAAATTAAACGACCCGCCCGTCCGATGTCCGGATCAGTAAAAGCTGTTCGGGAAATAGCGCAGGTAAAGCTCCGTCAGCGTGCCCTTCTGCTGCAAGGCTTGCAGTGCATTATCGAAGGCGCTGACAAGGGGAGCGTTTTTCTGCGCAACGGCAATGCTGAGCCCGGTGCCCAGATACTGGGGTGCCAGATAGGGGCCGGCTGCGAAGGTGCAGCATGCATGGCCCTCGGGACTGTTAAGCCACACGGACAGCGACATGCCATCGTGAAAGACTGTGCCGATCTTGCCGCTCCTGAGATCGGCGAGCATGCTCGGTTCATCAGGGTAGGGTTTTGCGACCGCCTGGGGAAAATAGCTTTTCAACAATTGTTCATGGGCGGTACCTGCAATGACGCCGACGTTCTTGCCCTTCGTGGCCGTCACCGGATCATCGTTAAAAGCGCCGGCATTGGTCGTCGCAAAACGCGCAGGCAGCCGCATATAGGACCGTGAATAGGCAAATTGTTCCCGGTTTGCTTCGGTTGGCTTCCACCCCGCCAGTATGGCTTCAGCCTGTCCGCTGAGCAGGCGCTCCTCCAGCTCATTCCATGGGACAGCTTCGATCTGACATATGTCGTCGACGCCCAATTGACGGCAAAGGGCCTTGGCAAGGTCGATATTATAGCCGGAAAGCTGCCCCCGGTCGCCGAGCATATTGAACGGTGGAAAGTCCACGGTTGTAATGAACCTCAACCGTGTGAGCGCTTGCAGGGACGGCAATGGCAGGCGCTCCCTCTGGTTGATGAAGGACGGAGCCTGGGGCTCTGTGTCGGAAGCCTGCGCGCTATGAATACCACATGCGGATGCCAGCGCGATCAGCAGTCTTGGAAGGTGGCGTTTCATGACCCGTCTCTGCTCTCTTTTTTATAATTTCGCGTTAACCGCACGATCGATTGCCTCTCCAATATTCACCAAAAGTGCCAGGAAAATAAAGGTTGCAATTCTTTTAGAGTATATTACGTTCCGATTGTAATTTTTCTGAAATAATTAACTAATAAAGCGTTCGGTAAAATTACTATATTAGTATATATCTAAAATACAAATCACAAATATTCAGTAGTGCGGGGGTGCTATGAGTAGTGTATCGACTGCGTTCGATCTGGAGATATGCAGCGCCATATCAGCCAGACTGGAACAATGCGGCGTAGCGAGAGAGGCGTTGCTTGGGGCATATAGTGCTGCTGCTCGCCACGGAACGTCGTTTTGCGTGGAGCTGGTTCAGCGGGGTGATGTTGCGGAATCGGTGCTTTATGCAGCCATAGCTGATCTTTTGACATTGGAGTTCACAGACGAAGCCTTGCCGTCCCGTATTTTCGTATCGGGCGAAGAAAAGCCGTCGGCTTTCATCGATGTGGGACAGGTTATGGTGCTCGGCGCAGATGGAAGCAACTATCTCTATATAGCGCCTTCGGAAAATCGCATCCGGACGCTTCGGGACTATGTGCTTGCGACGCCGCAGTTGAAGAACCGGATACGGATCTGCACGCCGACGCTCCTGAAGCAGGTCATGCGGCAGCGGCATCAAAAGGATCTGATCGCCAGAGCCTATGAAATGACACCGCAATCGCTGTCCGCATCGCGCGTTCTCGATACGCCGCAGGCGTTTATCATCGCCATGGCGGTTTACGCGCTTTTCGCCTGCATGTTCAATTGGCCCGCGACCACTCTCCTTGTTCTCCATGTAGCACTGTCATTATTCTTCTTCGGCTGCGTGATGATCCGTCTGTTCGCAGCGGTTGCCGGACGGCGGTTGAAATTTCTGGAGATCAAGAAAAGCAGGCCGCGCGATCTGCCGATCTATTCCGTGCTGGTCCCGCTATATCGGGAACAGGAGGTGATAGGCCAGCTTGTAACGAGTTTGAAACGCCTGAACTGGCCAGCCAGCAAGCTCGATATCAAGCTTGTCTGCGAGAAGGACGATTTCGATACGATCGCCGCGATACGTCGTGTGGGGCTGCCATCGAATTTTGAACTGGTTCTCGTGCCGTCCGGCGGGCCCAAGACGAAACCGAAGGCGTTGAATTATGCATTGCAGTTTGCCCGAGGGGAGATCGTCGCGGTCTTCGATGCCGAGGACCGGCCTCACCCTGACCAGTTGCTTGAAGCATGGCAGACCTTTCAGGTCGAAGGCGACAAGCTGGCCTGTGTGCAGGCGCCGCTGATCATCGGGAATTTTCGCCATAATCTGCTGACGCGAATGTTCGCCTTTGAATATGCCGCACTTTTCCGCGGGCTGCTGCCTTGGCTTGCTTCCCGGGGGCACGTTATTCCCCTCGGAGGAACCTCCAATCACTTTCGGCGGTCCTGTCTGGAGGAGGTTGGCGGCTGGGACGCCTACAACGTCACGGAAGATGCCGATCTCGGCGTGAGGCTTGCTCGTTTCGGGTATCGTATCGGTGTCATCACGCGTGGCACGATTGAAGATGCGCCCGTAAACTATGACGTCTGGCGCAAGCAGCGGACACGCTGGCTCAAGGGTTGGATGCAGACATGGCTCGTCCATGGCCGCCAGCCGCACAATACCTGGCGCGAGCTTGGCTGGTTCAGGTATTCCGTCAATCAGGTCTATACCCTGGGAATAATCGGTTCGGCGCTTCTGCATCCTCTGATGCTTGCCATGTTCGCCTTCCTGCTGATCGGAATGATGTTCGGGCCGCTGACGACACACAGTATCTGGCTGTTGGGGATCGATGTGACGAACATTCTGCTGGCCTATCTGAGTTTCTACCTTCTGGGAGCGAGAACGATGGAGCCAACGGAACTGGGAGGGTATGCGTACCTGTTCTCGATCCCGGTATATTGGGTGCTGATCTCAATTGCGGCCTGGCGCGCGCTATGGCAGCTGGTGCATGTGCCGCATCTTTGGGAAAAGACACCGCACCAGCCAAGCCTGTTTTACATCTCCACCGATGACGAGGTGAGGAATGTGGAGCCGCGTCCGATGATTGATTGATCCTCGGCCCCGATGGCCTGAAGGTCTCTTCCCTCATAGGGTAGCGTCAAAAGGATGCGCCGGATTGCTGCCAGTCTGGCGCGTCTCTTGTCATTCGAACGGATGATGGTCCAGGGCGCGTAGCCCGTATCGGTCCTTTCGAGCATGGTGTGCAATGCATCGGAATAATCATTCCAGCGAGAAATGCCGGCCACGTCCATCGGTGAGAACTTCCAGTTCTTGAGAGGGCTGTGGCGCCGCTCGTGAAAACGCTTGAGCTGCATTTCCTGGCCGATATCCAGCCAGAATTTGAAAAGATGGATGCCATCCGTCACGATCATGCGCTCAAAATCGGGCGTTTCGGTCAGGAAGGTTTCGAGCTGCGCCGGTGTGCAGAACCCCATGACGCGTTCCACGCCGGCCCGGTTGTACCATGAACGATCAAACGTGACGAACTCGCCAGCCGTTGGGAAATGCGCGACATAACGCTGGAAATACCATTGACCCTGTTCTGTTTCGGTTGGCTTGGGCAGGGCGACGTTACGCGCGGTTCTGGGGTTCATGAACTCGCGGATTGTAAAGATGGTTCCGCCCTTGCCGGCAGCGTCCCGGCCTTCAAAAACGCTGATGACACGCCCGCCAGTATCCTGAAGCCAATATTGAAGTTTGACGAGTTCGATCTGAAGCCGCTCCAGCGTTTCCTCATATTCTTCCGACTTCATCTTGGACGGATAGGGATATCCGCCTGAGCGCAACGCATTGTCGTCGATCCATTTCGGCAGCTTCGGATCGTTTATGTCGAACGTCCGCGTCTCGCCTCCAATTTTGAGCTTGATTGGCTTGTCGCCTGATTTTGCCTCGTCTTTTTTGTCTTTCTTTTTGTTAGCTGTCTTCGAACTGTCACCCACGGCAATTCCCTTTCGTTTATATCAAGGCATGATATGGGCTGTTTGGAAGCTACGTAAAGGACGTCCGGGCATTTCCGGATAAAACATGATTCCGAAAAGCGGGAACCGGTTTTCGGGTGAAAACATGCTTGAACAAAAATGTAGAGCGGGATCATTGCGCTCTAAGGTCGATGCCACAACCGCAGAGGAAGCAGCATGAGCGAGGCAGGCAATCACACCGGTCCAGAACCTGAAGCGGAGAAGTCCATTTTCGAACCGCTTCTTCGGGTCAAGGGTGTCGTGATCGCCAGCATGGTTCTCGCCGTCTGCGTGCTGGCTCTCGATCTTCCTTTCTGGTTTCGCGCTGGTCTGCTGGCCGTGGTCGTGCTCGGCGCCGTCTGGCTCGCAAGCGAAGTTGCAAGCAGTGAGCCGGATGAAGTGCCGGTAAAGAATATAGCGCCCAACGAAATGGCGGGAGTGTCCGGCGAGCGCCTGGCAGACCTTCTGACCGACCCGATGGTTGTCTTCGATCATGGCGGCACGGTGTTGTTCACCAATTCAGCGGCTATCGAAGCATTTCAGTCTCTGGAGACTGGCACAGCGCTCTATCTGCGGTTTCGGGCACCGGAAATGCACGCACTGATTCAGGGGGTAATCGCCGATGGCGAAGCACGCAGCATAGAATATTTCGAGCGCGTCCCGATCGATCGCTGGTTCAAGGCCATGGTCAAGGCGTTGCCGGGCAAGGACGGCAGACCCGAACTTTTTGTCCTGCTGTTCCGCGACCAAAGCGAAACACGGCGCATCGACCGCATGCGCTCGGATTTCATCGCGAATGCGAGCCACGAGTTGCGCACGCCGCTCGCTTCGCTGCGCGGATTTATCGAAACGCTGCAGGGGCCAGCGCGAAATGACGCGGCTGCCCGCGATCGCTTTCTGGATATCATGCAGAAACAGGCCGAACGCATGTCGCGCCTGATCGATGATCTTTTGTCTTTGTCGCGACTGGAAATGCGGGCCCATCTGACCGTCAATGAATGCATCGACATGACTTCCATTCTCAATCACGTTGCCGACACGCTGGCGCCGCTGGCCGCAGGCCTCGATATCAACATCGAGCGGGTATTGCCGGGTCATCCTGTCATGGTCACCGGCGCGCGTGACGAGCTTATCCAGGTTTTCCAGAATCTCGTGGAGAATGCCTGCAAATACGGACAGGCTGGCAAGCGCGTCATCGTCAAACTGGACGAAGACGATAGTGGCAGTTCTCCGGAGGTCGTGGCGTCCGTTCAGGATTTTGGTCCCGGCATCGCGGCCGAGCATCTGCCGCGCCTGACGGAACGGTTCTATCGGATCGATGTGGAAACGAGCCGGGCTCATAAGGGCACAGGTCTTGGTCTTGCCATCGTCAAACATATTCTCGCCCGTCACCGCGGACGTCTGGTCGTTCGCTCACAACTGGGCGAAGGCTCGACGTTTACCGTACGGCTGCCGAAACGTGCGGCATAGATCGCCTAGCCGAACTTGCGCAAGAGCCTCCATTTCAACGGGCGCAGCTTGGCGTAGAGGGAGGTCTCTCTCAGTCTTTCCATGCCACGGGCGAGGCTAAGCGAAATGCGCCCACGTAAAGTGACCGGACGAATATAGTCACGCAGAGGTGTGGTTCGGTCGCATATGCCGGACTTCCATGGCTCGTCGCCAAAGCCCAGATCGAAAATGCTGTAACCGTCAGCCTTGAGCGCAGATAACAGGCGCAATATCAGCAGTTTTCCGGGTGAAAACTTGCTCCACATGCCGTTCTCGAACGTTATGATCATTGCGCAATAATGGCCATTGCGGACGACGCTCCACAGCGTAGCCCATATGGTTTCCCCCACGGCCAGCGCGGACAGGTGCAGGGCGCCATGTCGGGCGAGTTGCTCTGTCGCTTTTTCAAAAAAGCGTCGTTTTTCAGGATGTGCATCGAAACCGGGAACCATGGTTTCTTCAAAACGCCGCTGTTTCTGGCGGAACATGGCATCCAGAACAGACCGGCGCTCAGCTTCGGTCTGCGCTATAAGAAACCGGGCCCCTTCCAGCTTCTGAAATGCTCGGTCACGTTTTTTGATATTGCCGATACCCTGTATGGATTTTTCTATTTCCGCGATCGGACGCACCAGTGACATCGTGTGCGTGGATGCACCGGAAAAGCGGTCCGTTACCGACCATAAGGGATTGATAAGACCCTCGATATGTTCCGGCATTTTGCAGAGCGCAACGACATCGTGAGAGGGAACCGATGCAAGCACAGCTGCGAGGACGCGCATTGCGGCATCATGCGAAAGCTGTGTTGCGGCCGGAAAGACGATAGGGGCATTATAATCGCTTACGCCCCCATCGATAAATGAAAGGACCCGGGAACCGCAGATGCGTGTGATAAAGAGCGGCAGAAAAAGAAGCGGTGTATCGTCAGTCTGGCGAACTTCGGTCAAGCAGAGCTGTACGCCGGGTTCTTGCCCATAGCTCGCTTCCCATGCCCGGATAAAGGATTTGGACTGAAAGACAAAAAATGCGCAGCCGGTTTTGTCATCGGCGTCCGGCCAGTCTATGGATAGCTGTTCCATGTTGCTGAAAACCCGGATGTCAAAATCTTTGGTCAACATAAAAGGCTTTCAGTATTTCCGAGCGCACCGAATCTCATTTTATAGTTGAAGTGTTTATTGGATTTGAAACCAAAAAAAACTATGAAGTTCTGGCTGGTTTGGTCCCAATCCCAAATTGCTTCGCGCGTGCTTTTTCACAAATAGGGCAACGATGTCTGTTTCGATTATCATCAAAACCTTGAACGAGGAAAAGCGCATCGCCGAGGCTGTTGAAAGTGCCCTGAAAGCCTTGCCCGGCGGAAAAGTCGAAGTGATCGTAGCCGACAGCGGCTCTACCGACCGCACGATCGAGATCGCGCGGGCCTATCCGATCAGGATCGTGCAGATCGAACCGCCGGCGCAGGCCAGTTGCGGCCTCGGCCCGCAGCTGGGTTTTCAGTATTCGACCCAGCCTTTTATCTGCCTGATCGATGGCGACATGATAATTGAGCCGGATTTTCTGCCAGCCGCTCTTGCTTATCTCGACAATCACCCCGATGCCGGTGGCGTGACCGGCCATGTCGTGGATCAGGTTCTCGAAAGTCTGGAATTCCAGCGCCGTTCAAAACGACATTCGCCCGAAGCACGGACAGGCGATATCGACCGGATGAACGGCGGCGGGCTCTACAGGCGCAGCGCCATCGAGCAGGCCGGATATTTCTCGGATCGCAATCTGCATGGTCACGAAGAGTTCGATGCCGGTGTTCGCCTGCGAAGCCATGGGTGGAAACTCCATCGTCTGGACCGGCCGTTCGTGCAGCATTTCGGCTATACGATGAATGCCTACAAGCTCCTGGTCCGTCGCTGGAAGAGCAAATACCTGCGTGGCACCGGTGAAGTATTGCGTGCTGCAATGGGGCAGCCGCATCAAAAAAATCTGTTTCGCGAACTGCCGGAATTGCGCCTCTGGGGCGCGGTCTATCTCTGGTGGCTGGCCATTGTGGCCGCTCTGTTTTTCGTGCCGGGATGGTTTCCTGCAATTGTTGTGGCGGCCATTATTGCCGCGGCGCCGTTCGTGGCAATGTGCGTCCGAACGCGTAGTATCGAGCTTGGTGTCTACGCGGTGGTTGCATGGATATTCCATGCAGCAGCACTGCCCCTTGGCTTTTTTCAGCCACGCCGTAAACCGACCGACTGGATTGAGAGCAAGGTTATAAGGGAGCCCTGATGGACATTCGGCGACTGGCCTTATCCGCCTTGTTTATCGGCCTCGCAGTGTCTGGCACCGGTGCTGAAGAATGGCTTCCCGTCAAAGAAAACAATCTCGAAATCTCCGCCGGGAGCCCTCTCGATTTTTCGGGGTTTCTGGCCAATACGCCGATCGAAGAAAAAAATCGCCTGATCGCAAATCCCTATGGGCATTTCGCTCAGGCTGACAAGCCGGGCGAGGCGCTCCGGCTGCAATGTGCGTCAATTGCCTGGGGACCGCCGTCGTCGGGGGCGGTGGATCATGCCTTTATCGATCGATATGTGCGGCAGCTTCGTCTGCACGGTTACAATATAGCCCGGTTTTACTTCGTTGATGCCGATCTGATGCTCGGACAGGAGCGGGATTTCGACTTCCGCCCTGAAGCCCTTGACCGGATGCGCTATCTGATGGCTGCGCTTAAGCGCGAAGGCATCTACTGGATTATCGACGGACTGACGTCCGAGAGCGGCGCCCTGGGCGGCAAGGACATCGATCGCTGGGGCGTGGACGGCAATCTGAAGCGCCGGATCTATGTGGACGATGCGGCATTTGATCATTGGCTGCGTTTTCAAAAAGAAGTCTTCGCGACGGTCAATCCTTATACGGGACTTGCACCTTTGCACGATCCCGCGCTCGCGCTGATCGTTCCTTTCAACGAAAATGGTATCGAGTTTACGAGCTTTGTGCATGAGCACGCTGACGGGACAACATTCTGGACAGGCTATCGTCCTGCATTCAATGCTTTTCTGAAAAAACGATATGCGGATACCCGTGCCTTGTCGCGAGCCTGGGGCGGTTTGGCCTCCGGCGAAAATCTTGAACAGCAAACTGTCCAGTTGCCGCAAAGCCGGAGCGGCGGCGGCGGACGATTGCGGGATTTTCAGGCTTTTCTGGTTGAGAGAGAACGGTTGTTGACCCAACGTCTGGAGCAGGCGTTCCGCGATCTTGGTTATCGCGGCCTCGTCGCTCCCTATAACAACTGGTTCACGGTCCAGACGGCTCTTTCGCGGCAAAACCAACAGGCGGTCGTCGCCAACACCTACCACGACTGGATCGGAACCCTGAACCCCGGTACCGAAATCAAGGATACGAGTTCGATTGCCGACGCCGCTTCCTACGTCGGTGAAATCGCCGCCGGACGCTGGCTCGGACGGCCTTTTCTCGCAACAGAATACGAGCACCTGTTCTGGAACCGTTATCGCTATGAAGCCGGAATAATGATGCCAGCCTATGCCGCTTTGCAGGGGTGGGATGGTATCTGCCGCCATGGTCAGGGGCCGCTGACACTTGCATTCGACGAGGCAACTCCATTCCGTCAGCGCATCATCCCCTATACCTTCGCTGTAGATCCCGTCGCCCGTGCCGGTGAGACACTGGCATCGTTGCTGTTTCGCAGGGGCGACGTCGAAACGGCAGCTTTCAATGTGCCGCTCATGATGCAGGGAGAGACGAGTCTTGGTGAATCGCTGGAGTTTCCAGAACCGGCGCGACTGAAGCCGTTGGCGCTTGTCGGAGGGATCGGTCTGGCGACGAAAGAGCAGGCCTGGCCGCAGGGACTGCAAAAATTGGTTGCGGTGGACTACCGGAACGTCTCGCTCGACAACGTGTTGCAGCGTTTGAAGGGCGCAGAACTTCTGCCGCGGGATAATGCCACTGATCCGTCGCAAGGCTTGTTTGAAAGCGCTACAGGCCAGATCATGCTCGACCGCAACAGGCAGCGGATGCAGGTTGTTACACCTGAGACCGAGGCCATTGCCTTTGCCGAGCTGAGAGACCCCGTGACATTAAGTGAGCTGTCCCTCGGCAATGCGGAGGCGAGGGGGTTGTTTGCTGTTTCGGCAATTGATGGAAAGGTGCTGAAGGACAGCGAAAAGCTGCTTGTCATTTTCGCCAGCGATGCACGGAATTCCGATATGCGTTTCCGTGACAAGGCAGAGAAGGTTATTGAAGACTGGGGACGTCTACCGGTTACCTTGCTGCGCAATCGCGTGGATGTGAATTTGGCAGGAAACACGGTGTCATGGACGCTCTCTCCGGTTGGCCTCGATGGCAAGGTCCACGAACGAATAGCCGCCGGGTCTGGCCCGATCGCTTTCCGTTTGGATAATGGTGCGGGCAAAGCCGGACCGACCACTTTCTTCCTTCTGGAAAGGAAGCTTGCTGTTCAATAGAAATCCGTCGACAACCTGCTCCAGCTTTCGCCGGCAAGTCCGCCAATAAAGATATCATTGCGCTGGATCGCGCCTAGTATGTCCTCGTTTGCGGTGACCACACAGACATTGGCTTTGAGACGAAAGAACATGATGGATTGCTGCGAGAGCGCATTGAGATAGCGCGGATCGACGCGGCCTTGGGCCGCGATATGTCCTTCCTCCTGCAGATGGAGCAACATCGCTTCGACAGCAGGTTTTTCCGCCCCGGCTTTTGCAACGACATTCAGAACTTCCGCCATGCCATTGGGGCGGCTGTAGTAGCAGAAAAGGGCGCTCGGACCCCCGGATTGTTCGCTGATCTTGCAGAACCGCAAGATACCGGCCGCCCGGTTGCCCGCCGCCATATCCAGCAGCCAGTTGATGTCGTTTTCCGTCCAGTCCGGATGTGCGCAATAGCCTTGCAGGAAACCGGAGATGAGCGAGACAGCCTCATCCTTCGCTATTTCCGTCACATTCGCTTGCGACCTGGGGGCCTTCTTGATTGGCGGGAGGGGAAAAAGGGGATTGAGCATTTTGCCAAGCGAGCTTGTCCCGCGCCCTCCGAGGATTGGACGCCGTTCGGCGACGTAATTGGCCACGTAGCTGGCGGCCTGAAACACCCGTGTCCAACCCAGACCATGCGCGCTGAGAACAATTCCGCCGATTGCTTCGGAATGCCTGAGACTTACGGGGGCTGCGCTGTCGGTGAAATTGAATAACTTTTCGCTCGGACGCAGGGTAAGGGTCAGTTCAGCGGCGCCGCGGGGGGAGACCTCCGGCTTCATCATGAAAGCGCAAACCAACCGCCCCATGACATTTTTCCCGTTGACCTTGTAAGGGATGGGCAAGACCGAGAGTGCGCTGTCGATCTCGCCGCGCTCGTCCTCGTGCACAACACTGCCAATCGCAGGGTCGTAATAGGGGTTCTCGAAGAAAAATCGCTGAAAATACTGATCGAAAGCTTCGTTACATGACTTCGAATGTGGGCGAAAAACTCGCTGAAACAGGTTTCGGATCGCCGGGATATCATCAAGCTTCATTGCGCGAACGCGCCGCGATTTGACGTCGTTTGCCGAGGTCGAGATATCCGCCATCTAAGCCCCCACTGTTGAAACCGCTTTCTTCTCTTCTGCGTCACGACTCCGACGAACGAGGTAGATAACACATCCCCATGATGCCAGCACAATACTGATTTCAATTGCGTAAATGGCGGCGAAAGTTCCCGTGATCGGCGCGTACCACGTTGCCAGTGCCAGGAGCGGCGCGCCGAGAATATTGCCTGTGTTGAGGACAGCCGTGCGATAGCTGTGCTGGCTGGCGGCACCCAGAAGATCGACTGCTATCGACCACAGGGCAACAAACACGGTGATCCAGCAAAGCGTGCGGCAGAACGAAACCAGCGTGTCATACTCACTGCCAAACAGATAGGGCAGATAGGGCGCGATGATAAACACGGCCAGCGACGTCAATATGCCGATTGCAAAAGCGGCCCCAAGCAGGCGCATCGTGATCGGCAGGGCATGATGGATGCCGTTTGCGCTGGCGCGGGCCAGATGAGGATAGACCAGACGGTTCATCGCCTCGACGGTCAAGGTGCTGCTGTCGATGATACGACGTGTGACGCCGTAACTGCCGACGACGCTCGGCGGCATCAATGTGCCGAGGAGCAGGAGGTCTGCATTCTGGCGCACGGCCTTGAAGATGAATTGCGAAGCAAACATCACGCCCAGCCGTATTTCGTCGCGCACGATCGTATATTGCGGCCGTCCGAGCCTGCGCAGAAACAGTGCGTAGACCACGGCGACCAGTACATGGGCTCCAAACTGCCAATAGGCCCACCCGACGACAGTGGAGACACCGAATAGAAGGCAGGCGATTGCTGCCGCAATGGTTCGGGCAATGGCAAACCCGACGACGGAGAGATTGGCGGATACGAAGTCGGTATGTGCGATATAAATCTGCTCGACCAGCAGGATGAGGCGCATAAGCACGATGTTGGTGACGAGCAGCAGGAAAAGCCCGAACAGGTTTCCTGTAAATTCAGGAGAATTGTAAAGCCAGAGCGGCAATATGATCATTCCGGCGGCGACGAGGACAATGCCGGTAATCGCGATGAGAATGAGATTGTGGCCGAGCATCGCGGGGTAGATCGTCCGGTCCTGCGCCACGCGGCGCACGAGGCATTCTGCTCCGCCCAGGCCACAGATGAAGGTAGCGATGTTGGTTACGGCCATTACGGTTACGAACAGGCCAAACTCGTGGGAACCAAGATACCGCGCCAACAAGGCAAATGTAAAAAGCTGTGCGATGTTTGCTGCAAAAAGGCTGCCGCTAGAAGCTGCGTAGGACAGTAATGTCGACCAATGGCGTTTCAAATTTTCATACCGAATTTTCGGGCCGGTCCGGACCGTAGTGAAGCGGAGTGCTTTTTGTTGAATTTCTGATGGTGCAGCATATGCTCCGTTTTCTCTTAATCCCGAAAAACACAAGGTGCCAAGCACGTCGACGGAAATTTGTCGCAAACTGCAAGACTAAATGATCCTCAAGGGCATTTTGGTGACACCATTGCGGATGATTGCCTTTCATTAACCGAATTTTTTAATCTTTAAGTCTAAGGAAAACAGTGGCGCCATGTTCGCGCTGTCGAGTGAACTTTAGGGGCAACTAATGTATACGTTGCGTGACCTCGCTTCGAAAGCACGGGTAACGGAGGCCGCTGGTGAAAATCCGGTCCCCGTAGATGAGCGGTTGCGCGCAGCCCGGCGCGAAACGCATATTATCCGCGAAGAAGAGAGGACCACCGAAACAATTGCGCCCGCTCACAACGGGCTGATGTTGCCTGAAATCGACCTGTTTGAAGCGCTGGCCTGGATGCGTGCCCGGTGGATTCTGATAGCCGCGCTCGCGATCATCGGCGGCCTGGCGGGCCTTGCTTACGGCATGACGGCAAAGCCCCGATATACAGCCTATACCGATTTGCTGGTGCCCCCATCGGGTCTTCAGTTGCTGCCCAATGACGTCTATGCCCAGAGCCTTCAGGCGGACAGCCAGATTCTCGACATTGAAAGCAAGATGCGCATCCTGACTTCCGGCAACGTGCTCCGGCGGGTCGTAACGGATTTGAAACTGAATGAAGACGAGGAGTTCGTCCCGCCTCCGCCAGCCTTCGATCTGCGAGCCATGCTTGGCCTCAGCAAGCCTGCAGGTCCGAAGGATGATACGCTGGCTGCGGTGCGCGCCCTGTCGCAGCGCATTACCGTTACGCGGCCTGAACGATCCTATCTGGTCACGATTGCCGTCTGGACGGATAATCCGGAAAAATCGGTGAAGGTTGCGGATTCTCTCGCAAACGCCTTTCAGGAAGAAGTCGCCCAGGCGGATGCCGATGGGGCGGGGCGGGCGGCTGCGGCCCTATCCGAACGTCTGGCTTCGCTGCAAAAGGCCGCGACAGAAGCGGAAGAGAAAGTTGCCGCGTTTCGCAGGGCGCATGGCTTGCAGACCGCCGGCGGCGAACTTGTCAGCACCCAGTCCATGACGCAGATCAATTCCAAGCTGGTTGACGCCAAGGCGCGAGTTGCCGACGCAAGCACGCGCTACGAGGAATTGACGAGGGACACGGGCAGCGCCGTCAGTCCTGCGAGTACATTGCAGTCGCCTACGATGACGAACCTGCGCGGACAATATGCATCGCTGAAACAGCGCTACGACGCTCTCGCGATGACCTATGGGCCACGGTATCCCGAATTGATAAATACGGAGCGGCAGCTTGCCGGTCTGGAGCAGCAAATGGCGCAGGAACGGGCGCGTATTCTGCAATCCGCGAAGGTTGATCTGGATCAGGCAAATGCCGTTGTCGCATTGCTCAACGCCCAGGCTGCTTCGGCCCGTTCAGCGGTGGCGCTTGACAATGACGCACAAGTCCAGCTTTCGGACCTCGAACGTGACATGGCCGCGAAAGTGTCGATCTACAACACCTTTCTGACCCGCTCATCGGAGACGAGCCAGCGCCAGCAACTGGATGCGACCAACATACGGATCATTTCGACGGCCATTCCGCCGATCGGCCGGAGCTGGCCTCCGAAGACGCTGGTGCTCGGTGCGGGAGGCGGTATCGCCGGTATGGGACTTGGTGTGGTGCTGGCGCTCGGCCTCGGCTATCTTGGAGCGTGGCGCAGAAATCGGGAAGGTACGATCTGACCTTGGCTGAGCTGTCGGTTCATTACCGTGAGGAGATACAGCCGCGAGTCTCGTCAGCTGTCGGAGCTGGCCTTTTTCTGTGCATGTTCCTGTTTATGTGGATAGGCACCAATCCCTATCCCGACATTGGTGCGGTGACCGGTGTCACAGCCAAAGCCGCCGACTCCAGTTCCTTCAACCAGCTTGTCACTCTCTTCTTGACGGGCGGCTTTCTGATCTGCGGATTGAACAGCTCCATGCGCAGTGTCATCATGCAGCCGCGCATTCTGATGGGGCTCGTTTTCTTCTGGCTTCTCCTGACGGCTTTGCTGTCGGCCCACCCCATGATCGCCAGCAAGAAAGTCGTGCTGTCTATCCTGACTGCCTTGAACGCGAGCATCTTTCTTATGTTGCCGCAGTCCGAACGCCAGATGGCGCGATTGCTGGCAATTGGCTCACTGATAACGCTGGCATTTGCCTATTTCGGCGTAATTTTCATGCCGCAGCGCGCTATTCATCAGGGCACTGAAGTCCTTGAGCCCATGCTGGCTGGCGCCTGGCGCGGTCACTATCCGCACAAGAATGCCGCCGCCGCATCTTTGGTGCTGATGAGTTTTCTGGGGCTTTACATCCGGAAACGCGGTTTGCCGATAACAGGTCTGCTGATTGTCGCCCTTTGCGTTTTTTTCGTGTTGCATACAGGCGGCAAGACATCGACGGCCATGTTGCCTTTTATCGTGGTGATGTCGCTGGTGTTCGTGCGGTGGAAATGGACGCGTGTTTTCATTGCAGTCGGCGGGATCGCGGCCTTTAACATTGTTGCCGTAGGGGCCGCTGTCTTCGATCCACTGCGCGAGCTTGTAGAAAGCTTGGGAGTTGACGCCAGTTTTACAAACCGTTCTGATATCTGGAAACTTGCATTCTCTGCGATCTCGGCCAAGCCGGTTTTCGGCTACGGTCTGGACTCGTTTTGGAAAACGCCCGAAATGGTCTATGCAGGCGGCGGCGGTGCAAGCTGGGCGGTTGCCGCCTTCAATGCGCATAATTCATTCCTCGATATGATGATCAATGCTGGCATTATTGGTCTCATTCTGACACTCATCTGGATAATGATTTTGCCGCTTCGATATATTAGGGAAGCGGAAAGCACAGACAACGACCCTATATTAACGCTGCTTTACATTCGCCTTTGGCTTTACGGATTATATATGTCTTGTATGGAAAGTACGTTCTTTCAGAACGGTGGGGCACTATGGTTCTGTATCATGGTTGCTGTCTTCGGATTGCGCTTGCAGGCTAAGGCAAGGCTCGTCTGAAACAGCTTGGGGAGCTGGGGGCAATGGCGGAAATGGATAGTCTCGAGAGGGCACGCAGACGTCTGGAATGGTACGCCATTCGGCTGAACGACAGCATCAGTCGCCGGTTTCCGTTGCGCCCGTTCTGCTTGCCAGCCAACGAACGGATCATCACTTTTACGTTCGACGATGTACCCGACACGGCGGAAAGCGCCGGAGCTGCGATCCTTGACAAGCACGGCGTCCATGGCACTTTTTATATTGCCGGCAGCATGGTCGGCACGAAGGAGCGCGAGAGGAACCTGATCACGCAGGAAGGGTGCCGGAAGCTGGTTGAAGGGGGGCACGAGCTGGGTTGCCATACCTACAACCATCTCAAGGTCCCTTATTTCGGCGCCGGGGAAATAGCAGCTGACCTGGACCGCAACACGGCCTATCTCGATGCGTTCGAGCCCAATCGTGGCATGCCACGCAATTTCGCTTATCCTTATTGCGCATCTTCCATGATGACACGGCGGTTATTTGCTGACCGTTACGCGACCTGTCGCGGCGGTGGCAATCGTATCAATCGCGGCATGATCGATCTTGCCTTTTTGCAGGCAGTGGAAATAAGACAGCCGGACGACGGGGCTGCACGCCAGACCCGCTGGATCGATGACCTTAGTGCCAATCCTGGCTGGCTCGTCTTTTATACGCATGATATCAGCGATACGCCGACTGAATTCGGGTGCAGGCCTGAGACCTTCGAGCGCCTCGTATCCCATGCGGTGAAAAGCGGGGCGACCATTCTTTCTGTCCGCGAGGCGGTGGCGCGCCTTGAAGCGCATCCCGAAAGACGTGAAACGGTTTTCGGATAAGATGCGCATCAAAAGACAAACTGCTGAGACGCGCCGATTTGTTCAATCAAATCGAAACGCTCCAGCGCGCAACGAGGTGCTGTTTGACGCATGTGAATGATACGGCCCATCGTCTGCTGGCGATTAATAACTATTTTTATCGGCGTGGCGGCGCCGAAACTGTTTTTCTCGACCACATCAAACTGTTTTCGGAGATCGGCTGGCAAACCGCACCGTTTGCCATGCAGCATCCGGATAATTTTCCCTCCGACTGGTCCTCCTATTTTGTTTCCGAAATCGAGTATGGCCGGGAAAGCAGCCCGTTCACCAAAGTCGTGCAGGCGGGTAAGATCATCTATTCATGGGAGGCGCGGGACCGGATCAAGGCATTGATCGAACACTTTCGCCCCAACGTCGCGCATGCGCATAATATCTATCATCATCTATCGCCGTCGATTTTTCCGGTTTTGAAAGAGGCTGGAATTCCGACGGTCATGACGGCGCACGACCTTAAACTTGCCTGTCCGGCCTATAAGATGCTGTCCCACAACCAGATCTGCGAGCGCTGCAAGGGCGGACGCATCTACAATGTGGCGCTCCACAAATGCATCAAGGATTCCACAGCGCTGAGCGGACTGGTTTTCGTTGAGACAGCGATCCATCGCATGCTTGGCCTTTATCGCAATACGCTTGACCGTATCGTTGTGCCGAGCCGTTTCTATATTGCAAAGCTCGCCGAATGGGGATGGCCGGAAGAAAAGCTGGTCTATATCCCCAACTTCGCCCACACGGACGACCTGAAGCCCTATGCGGATGAAGGCGATTATTTCGCCTATGTCGGACGGCTGGCGCCGGAAAAGGGGATTGGTACTCTCATTCGCTCAGCGGCTCTTGCTGGACAGAAACTTGTCATTGCGGGCACTGGGCCGGAGGAAGAATCCTTGAAAGCGCTCGCGGCTGAGGCGGGCGGAGATGTCACCTTTGCAGGCTATGTCTCGGGCGAAAGATTGCATCAGCTTATCGGCGAGGCGAAAGCGCTCGTTCTGCCGTCTGAATGGTATGAGAACGCGCCGATCAGTATTCTCGAAGCCTACGCACTCGGGGTGCCGGTGATCGGCGCCGACATTGGCGGAATTCCCGAAATGATTATCGAGAGCGAGACCGGGATGGTTTCGCGTACGGGCGATATCGACGACCTCGCCCGCGTCCTGGGCGATTTTGCGCGGTTGACCCCGCAGGCGCGGCGCAAGATGGGAGAGGCAGGCCGCATGTGGGCCGGCCATGAATTCTCGCCAGAGGCGTACAGAAACCGGACGCTGGAACTCTATGCCGAGTTGGGAGCGTTTTGATGGTGCGAAGCGATAAAAGACCTCGCGTCATGATGCTGGGCCTGCGCGGTGTCCCCAATGTGCAGGGGGGCGTGGAAAAACACGTCGAAGAACTCGCCCGGCTCTATTTGACGAAGGGCTGGGATGTGGAGGTGATCGGACGCCGTCCTTATCTTGAGAAAAAGCAGCCTTATGTCTGGGAGGGCGTAGAGGTGACGCCAGGCTGGGCGCCTACCTCCATGAAGTTCGAGGCAATTGTGCATACGGTGCTGGGCGTGCTGCGTGCAGGTTTCACACGCCCGGATGTCTTGCACATTCATGCGATCGGTCCGGCTCTTGCGGTTCCGCTGGCACGTCTGTTCGGTCTGCGCACGGTCGTGACCCATCACGGTTTTGACTACAATCGGCAGAAGTGGGGACGGCTTGCGCGCGCAATGCTGAAGCTTGGCGAATGGTGCGGGATGCGTTTTGCAAATGCGCGCATCGCAGTGTCCAACGATATCGCAAAAACCATGCAGCAGCATTATCATGTGCCGATCACTTTCATCCCCAATGGGGTCACGCTTCGCCCGGCCTGCCAAGACACGAGGTGGCTGGAAAAGCACGGGCTTGATCCCAAACGCTACATTGCTCTGGTGGCGCGGATCGTTCCGGAAAAACGTCAGCTTGATCTTATTGAAGCCTTTGCAAAACTTGCGGATCCTTCCTTGAAACTGGCCCTGATCGGATCAGCGGAATATACGGCTGAATATGCCGGAACCGTTCGTGCAAGGGCTGCGGCTGTACCCGGCGTTGTGCTGACGGGCGCGCTTCAGGGGGAGGAACTGTCGGCCCTGTTCAGTCAGGCCGCACTATTCGTCCTGCCTTCCAGCCATGAGGGCATGCCGATCGCGCTTCTCGAAGCCATGGGATACGGCTTGAACGTGCTTGCAAGCGATATCACTGCAAATGTGGAAGTCGGACTTTCGAAGGATAGCTACTTTCCACTGGGCGATGTGGATGCGTTGAAGGATGCGCTGCGGCGGAAAATCGATCAACCTCTGACAAGCGAGCAGTCGCAGGAAATGATCGACTGGATCGCAAGGGACTATAGCTGGAGCGGGATCGCTGATCGCACGCTGAAGGTCTATGAGGAAGCAATAAGGGAATAGGAAAGTAGGGGGATATGGGAGAAGAGCCAGCTCCCAAAGTCGCCCCGTGCTGCAACCAGCAACTTATCCGCGTTTCTCCACCCGACAATCATCATAGTCGCATATGTGTTTTTTAGTTCGGATCTTGCGGAAATGCTGAAATAGAAAAAGGGAGCTGCCGAACACGTTCGACACACTCCCTTATTCCCATACTTTCCTTAAATCAGCGTGCCCGGCGACGCTCTGCGGTCGGCTGAAAAGCCAGACGCGAATGGTAGCTGCAATATGGGCTCGATTCACCGGATTCATGGCCGCAGAAATGGAAGTCTTCGTTCAGCGGGTCGCCGATCGGCCACTTGCAGGTGCGTTCGCTCAACTGCAACAGCGAGAGCCTGCGGGAAATAGGCACCACCACGTCGGAAGCGGGCTTGACCACTGTTTCCGCAACAACGTCCACGGCATAGTCCACCTGGAGGGCCGTCGCGCCGACCGTCTTGGTCACCGTGGCCGTGCGCATCGTCGTCGTATGTACGCCGGTTGAATGTTGTGCTGCAGGACGTGGCGATGCGGCAACCGTATTGACTTTCTTGCTGCGCGGAGCAGCGGTCGTGGTCTTGCCACGGCCCGAAAGCTTCAAACGGTGCACTTTGCCGATCACTGCATTACGGCTGACGCCGCCAAGCTGCGCTGCGATCTGGCTCGCGCTCAAGCCCTCGCTCCACAGTTTCTTCAGTAGTTCGACGCGTTCGTCTGTCCAGTTCATCGCCCTGGGCTCCAATCATTTTCGTTATCCGGAATCCGGCAGTGTTCTCGGATCGCTCCGAGCAAAAACACCATATCTATCCGGGTGACTAGGTCCGCCGCACGAAATGTAGCTTTAATCTCTAAAAAGAAACTACAATATCCAACGACTCCATGACAAGGGATAGCCTTGTCAGGCGGATTCCATTTTTACGGTTTTCCCCAACTTGGGTGCCAAAGACGGTTTTTATTTGATCCGCCCCGAAATTTTGCACGCAATTGCTTCAGAACTGAAAACCCGGATTGTTTCAGGATGGAACATCGCGGACTTGCGGAATGAGCAACGTCGTCTGGCAGTCTCAGCCAGGGAAAGGCCATTCACTATATAGTATGGGTGTCTACGTAAAGCCACCTTCGATGCCGGAGTGCGGCAAGAGCGCGAAAATGCATGAACTCATGTCGAAAGATGGCCCTCAAACCTCGCTTGCTTTGATTGACATTTTTTCTGCGAACGCCAATATACGCGCGAGATAAATATGCCGCCCAGAGGGCGGTTTTTTATTTCTACCGAAGGCTCAGGCTAGGAAGCATGGGTCTGAGCCCATTCCTCTCATGTCTCCTCGTAGTTTCGTGACGGCTTGGAATGGGGTGTTGGGCGCTCGTCGAAAGGTGGGAACCGTTTCGGGTGCCTGAGGACTGTTTATGGGAAAACACAGCTTTGCCGGCGCAGCTGGGCAAGCTGCTAATATGGGCTTTGGAGGCCTGATGCTATGACCGACGCTACGACCGTGCAACCGCTTTACGACACCTATAATCGTGCGGCTCTGCGCTTCGAGCGAGGTGAGGGCATCTGGCTTATTACCGAAAGCGGTGAACGTTATCTCGATTTCGCGGCGGGCATTGCTGTGAACTCGCTTGGTCATTCGCATCCGCATCTGGTGGAAACGCTGAAGGCGCAGGCGGACAAGCTCTGGCATCTGTCCAACGTTTATGAAATTCCGGCGCAGGAAAAGCTGGGGCGGCGTCTTGTCGAAAGCACTTTCGCCGACAAGGTCTTTTTCACCAATTCCGGCGCTGAAGCACTCGAGTGCGCGATCAAGACCGCACGCCGCTATCATTATGTGAGCGGCCATCCGGAACGCTTCCGCATTGTGACTTTTGAGGGGGCTTTCCACGGCCGCACCCTGGCCACAATTGCCGCGGGCGGTCAGGCCAAGTATCTCGAAGGTTTCGGCCCGAAGGTCGATGGTTTCGATCAGGTGCCGTTCGGCGATGAGGCGGCATTGCGCGCCGCCATCACCGACGAGACCGCCGGTATCCTGCTTGAACCCGTTCAGGGCGAAGGCGGTCTGCGCGGTTTCCCGGAAGAATTCATGCGCATGCTGCGCCAGGTCTGCGATGAGAAGGGCCTTCTGCTGATCCTTGACGAAGTGCAGACCGGCGTCGGTCGCACCGGCAAGCTGTTCGCGCATGAATGGGCCGGTATCAAGCCGGACATCATGGCGGTCGCCAAGGGTATCGGCGGCGGCTTCCCGATGGGCGCCTGCCTCGCAACTGCCGAAGCTGCCAAAGGCATGACGGCGGGTGTTCACGGCACGACCTACGGCGGCAACCCGCTGGCCATGGCTGTAGGCAATGCGGTTCTTGATGTTGTGCTGGCCGATGGCTTCCTCGAGAACGTCCAGGCTACCGCTCTGGTCATGAAACAGGGGCTCGCCTCCATCATCGACCGCTACCCGGACGTCGTTTCGGAAGTGCGTGGTCGTGGCCTGTTGATCGGTATCAAGTGCGTCGTGCCGAATACCAGTCTCATTCAGGCTCTCCGTGACGAGCATTTCTTGAGCGTCGGGGCCGGCGACAATGTCGTCCGTCTGCTTCCGCCGCTGATCACGACGCCCGAAGAAGCGCGCGAAGCATTGAAGCGCATCGAAATGGCGGTCGAACGGCTCGCAACTGCAAATCCGACCAGTAAGACAGCGTGATATCATGGCTAACGATAACGGGATCAAACACTTTATCGACCTCTCCGCTGTACCTGCATCGGAGCTTCGTGCGATCATGGAAGACGCCAAGGCACGCAAGGCGCGCCTCAAGGCTGGAGAAATGGAGAAGCCATTCGCAGGCAAGGTGCTTGCGATGATCTTTGAAAAGCCCTCCACCCGTACGCGCGTGTCCTTCGATGTCGGCATGCGCCAGCTGGGCGGCGAAACAATCATGCTGACCGGCTCGGAAATGCAGCTCGGGCGCAGCGAAACCATCGCCGACACGGCGAAGGTCCTGTCGCGCTATGTCGATGCGATCATGATCCGCACCACATCGCATGACCGGATGCTCGAACTTGCGGAATATGCGACCGTTCCGGTCATCAATGCACTGACGGATGACACGCACCCTTGTCAAATCATGGCCGACGTTCTTACATATGAGGAACATCGCGGCCCGATCAAAGGCAAGACCTTTGCCTGGATGGGGGACGGCAACAACGTCCTCCACTCGCTGGTCGAAGCTGCGGCGCGTTTTGATTTCAACGTCAATATCGCAACGCCGGAAGGCAGCGAACCCAAGTCGCACTATGTCGATTGGGCGAAGGCGAACGGCGCGAACATCATGTCCACCACCGATCCGGAACGGGCGGCGAGCGGTGCGGATTGCATCGTGACCGACACGTGGGTTTCGATGGGGCAGGAAGATCATGCTCGCGGCCACAACGTTTTCATGCCCTATCAGGTCAATGCGCGACTGATGGCAAAAGCTGATCCAAAGGCGCTTTTCATGCACTGCCTGCCCGCCCATCGCGGCGAGGAAGTGACGGATGAAGTGATCGATGGACCGCAATCGGTCGTATTCGACGAAGCGGAAAACAGGCTCCATGCCCAGAAAGCCATTCTGGCGTGGTGCCTGCAAGGCCGCGATTTGGGAGCATAATTTGGCTGACAAGACCAGCAACGAGCATATCGAAGTCGAGAACATCCACGTCAATCTGGGCGATTTCGACTTCGCAGGCGATGACGCTGTCGTGCCCTTCCAGGTGGAGGGGCTCGACGTTCGCGGTCGCGCGGTTCAGCTCGGCCCGAGCATCGACGGCATTCTGAAACGCCATGACTATCCCGAAGAAGTGGCCCGTTTGCTGGGGGAAGCAACGGTTCTGACCGTATTGCTCGGCACCTCGCTCAAATTCGAAGGCAAGTTTATCTTCCAGACGCAGTCCGACGGTCCCGTCGACATGCTGGTGGTGGATTTCCGCACGCCGCGTTCAGTCCGTGCCTATGCACGTTTTGACGCGGAGCGCCTGAAGGAAGCGGTTGCCGCAAACAAGACGAAGCCGGAGGAACTGCTGGGACGGGGAACGCTGGCCTTCACAGTCGACCAGGGTGCTTACACCCAGCGCTATCAAGGCATCGTCGCGCTGGATGGTTCGACGCTGGAAGAAATCGCTACGACCTATTTCCGTCAGTCGGAACAGATTCCAACCGACCTCAAACTGAGTGTCGCCAAGCTTGTCGAGCGTGGCGCCGACGGAAAACCTGTCGAACAGTGGCGGGCTGGCGGACTGATTATTCAATTCCTGCCGGAATCCGAATTGCGCGCGCGCATCCCCGATTTGCCGGGTGGCGACGAGGACGGAGCCGAGGCCGCCTACCATCCGGAAGATGACGCGTGGGACGAGGCTCGCTCGCTGGTGGGTACGATTGAAAGTTCGGAACTGACGGACCCGCAAGTCGGCTCGGAGCGGCTGCTTTACCGGCTGTTCCATGAACGCGGTGTGCGTGTGTTCGAATCTGTGCCTGTGCTGGACGAATGCTCGTGCTCGCGAGAGAAAATTTCCGGCGTGCTGTCAGGCTTCACGGCCGAGGAAATTGCAGAAAGCGCGGAAAACGGAAAGATTTCCGTAACTTGCGAATTTTGCTCGAAAATCTATTCGTTTGATTCGGCAGAGTTCGGGAGCTGAGGCGTAGATAATTAGTAGGAATTTATCCCCGTGTTCGGGCAGGCTTTTATTCTCCACCAGTCAATTGTGGAGATACGATATGCCCGACATTTGGATACCGGTTACCCAGCAGAATCTCGAGATCGAGGCTGGCAGTCCGCTCGATTTTTCGACATTCCTATCAAATCCGCCGATTGACGAGGAGCGACGGCTCATCGTCAATTCGGACGGTCACATCGCCTTGCAGAGCAATCCGGCCGTTCCATATCGGCTGCTGTGCGGAGCCATTGCAACTATTCCCGACCATGTGACAGCGGACAGGATGGCTGTTCAGCTGCGTCGTCATGGATATAATTGCGCACGGTTCCATTTTCTCGACATCGCTTTGATGGAGGGGCAGCTTCAGGATTTCGAATACCGACAGGATATTCTTGATCGGTTCCGCTACTACATGGCCGCGTTGAAACAGAACGGCATATACTGGGTCGTCGATGGCCTCACATCGAATGCTGGCGCGTTGGGCGGCGTAACGGACCGCTGGGGAACGGAAGGCCGGCTGAAACTCAAGACGCATGTTGAGAATGCGGCTTTCGGCCATTGGCTGCGCTTTCAAGTCGATATCTTCGGGACGGTCAATCCCTATACCGGGCTTGTGCCTTTCGAAGACCCGGCTATGGCGATGGTCGTGCCGTTCAATGAGAATGGATTGGTGTTCAACTCGTGGGTTTACGCCAACGGCGACCTCCAGGCGTTGGCGGAATTGAAGCGGCCGTTCAATGCTTGGCTGGAGGAGCAATATGGTACCACGGCTGCCTTGCAGGCTGCCTGGGGCGGCGAGTTGCTGGGTAGCGAGCAAATTGAAAACGCCACAGTTGCCTTGCCTTCAAACCGCTATGCTGCGTCCAAACGGCTGCGCGATTTTGCAAGTTTCTGCGTGTCGGTTGAAACCGAGACGGCGAAGAAAATGAGCGACTGCATTTATGCGATGGGCTTCAGGGGTATCATAGCACCCTATAATAACGGATATGGCATCCAGACCACGCTCACACGCCGCAATCAACAGGCGGTGGCGATGAATACTTATCATGATCCGAACGACAATATGACGGGGCCGATATTCCAGACCAGTTCGTTTGACGGCGCGGTGGCCTACGTCCGCAATGCGGCTGCGACACGTCTGGCAGCAAAGCCATTTGTGATGACGGAGTATGATCACGTTTTCTGGAACAGGCATCGCTACGAGGCGGGGCTTGCAATGCCGGCTTATGCCGCTCTGCAGGACTGGGATATTCTGTGCCGGCATAGCAATGGAGCACTTGTCCTTGGCTATGGCGGTAGCGATTTTAACGAACAGTATATCCGTCCTTACCGCACGGCACTTGATCCCGTTGCCCGTGCCGGCGAAACCCTGTCGGCGCTGCTCTTCCGCCGTGGAGACGTTGCAAAGGCGTTGCATCGTGTGGTGGCGCAGATACAGGATGTCGGAAATCTGGCGGGGCTGGACATGCAGGAACCGGATGCGGTGACGATCATGTCGCTGATGTCTCGTTTCGCCCAAGGGGATGCTCCGTTCGCACCGGACGCTGTGACGGTCGGTTCCCCTCGCCAGATTAGCACCCGTGCGGACGCCATCGCATTCCTGCGGAGCCATGGAGTTCTGGCTGCGACAAATCCAAGCGATGCAGCATCGGGGATATATGTCAGCGATACCGGAGAGATCAGGCTTGATAGTGCGGCCAAACAGATGCGGGTTGTCACGCAGCATACGGAAGCACTTGCATTCTCATCGATCACCCAACCGGTACAACTCGGGCAACTCTGGGTCGGTGCAGCTTCCGGGGCGGGCATGCTGGCTGTTTCTTCGCTCGATGGCGAGAGGGTAGCGGACAGCAGCAAGCTATTGCTGATCTTCGCCACGGATGCACGTAATACCGACATGGTATTCGCCGACAACGAAGAAAAGACTGTCAGTAGCTTCGGCACCTTGCCGGTGCAGATCAAGGTTGGGCATGTCTGGTTCAAGATGCCGATCAACACGGCCTGGCGCTTGTCCCCGGTCGGACTGGATGGCGTGGTGCAGCCTCCGGCGATTACGGGTGACGGAACGGATGGACTCAATGTCGAGCTTTGGAACAATGCTTCTGTTCTGCCGAACCCACCGGGACCAACGACTTATTTTCTGATCGAACGCGTTTAAAAACTTTCTCACCGGGCGCCGGATTGCGCGCCCTGTTGAAAATCGAGCGCGCTTTTCTCCGAGCAGAGCGGCGGCTTCCTGAAAAGGCAAAGAACGGAGTTGTGTTCTGTTCGTCATCTGCCTTCGCAAAATGCTGGGATATCTTCAATTCAAGGTGCGTCGCAGGTCCGGCATGTCAAGCGAGAAGGCGGGGATATCGACTTCGAACATGCTGCCGCCATTACCCTGCATCTGATACCGTCCGACCATGACACCGGATGTGGTGGTTAACGGGCAGCCCGAGGAATATTGAAATGAATCGCCGGGCTCAAGTGTCGGCTGTTCGCCAACCACACCCGCGCCGCGCACCTCTTCGACGTGCCCGTTTGCGTCGGTAATCTGCCAGTAACGCGAGCGAAGTTGTACGGTTTCCGTCGAATTGTTGGCGATCGTTATACGATAACCCCAGACATAACGGTTTTCGTCGGGGTCCGACTGATCTTCCAGATAGAAAGGCTCGACAGAAACCTCGATCCCCCGCGTTACCGCTCTATACATGCGCACCGCCCTACATTCACATCGGCCCTGGCACCCTGCAATCCGGATCGCAATGATGCTGTCTACTCAACGGTTCGTCGGTTCGGTTTACGGACGCCGCTTTTCGCCCCTCCTATCGCTAAAGTTGCGGGAGGGTCAACAATGTGGGGCAGAAAATACGATGCAATTGCCGAAATCTCCGGCAATTGCATCGTTTACGCCTCCGTTTGCAGCCTAAATGCCACAATGTGGGAAGCAGCTGTTCAGCGCGCGACCTTAAACGCTGCTTCCACGTCTTCCACAAGGTCGTCCGTATCCTCAAGGCCAAGCGATATCCGAAGCAGGCCGTCCGAAATACCCAGTTCGGCCTTGGCCTCGTCGGTAAGGTTCTTGTGCGTCGTGGTTGCCGGGTGGGTAATAAGGCTTTTTGCGTCGCCCAGATTGTTGGAGATGCTGAAGACCTGCAAGGCGTTCTGGAACTTGAACGCTGCCTCCTTGCCGCCTTCCAGCTCCAGAGCGATGAGGGTTGAGCCACCGGTCATCTGCCTGGCGATGATGTCGGCCTGCGGATGGTCCGCCCGACCCGGATAGATCACGCGCTTCACGCCCGGCTTGCCTGCGAGGAAGTCGGCAACCGCTGCCGCCGACAGCGTCTGCTGGCGTACACGCACGGACAGTGTTTCAAGGCCTTTCAGCATGATCCACGCGTTGAATGGGCTAAGGCCCGGGCCCGTGTGACGGAAATAATCCTGCAGGGTATTTTCAATCCATTCGCGGTCGGAGAGGACCACGCCGCCAAGGCAGCGCCCCTGACCGTCAATGTGCTTCGTCGCAGAATAAACGACGATATGCGCACCGAGCTCCAGCGGCTTCTGGAATAGCGGGGTTGCGAAAACATTGTCGACGATCAGTTTGGCGCCTGCTTCGTTGGCGACCTGGGCGACGGCAGCAATGTCGATGATTTCGAGCGTCGGGTTGGACGGGCTTTCAAGGAACATCACCTTGGTGTTCGGGCGAACAGCCGCTTTCCAGTTTTCGATGTTGGAACCATCGATGATCGAGATTTCGACGCCGTATTTCGGCAAGATCGTCTCGACGATGTAGCGACAGGAGCCGAAGACGGCGCGAGCCGAAATCACGTGATCCCCGGCCTGCACCTGACAGAGAATGGCTGCTGCGACCGCAGCCATGCCGGAGGCGGTGGCGCGTGCTTCTTCCGCGCCTTCCAGCGCGCACATGCGCTTTTCAAACATGTCGGTGGTCGGGTTGGCGTAACGCGAATAGATGAAACCCGGGTCCTCGCCCTTGAACCGCGCTTCTGCGGCTTCGGCATTGGGATAAAGGAAGCCCTGCGTCAGAAACATCGCTTCCGACATTTCGGCAAATCCGGAGCGAAGCGATCCGGCATGCACGAGTTCGGTTGCAGGGCGAAATTTGCGGGTATTCTCAGTCGTCATTTTTCCAACCTGTCGAAAAGCTGGTCGGCCGGGGCAGGATGTTGAGCCTCGGCGGCCAATAAAAAACCGGCCTTGCGAAAACGCAAAAGGCCGGTAACGAACCGCGGCCTTTTTTAGCGAATTCTTTAACGTGGCTGCAAGCCGGCCGGCCAAATCACCACGGAACAGTTTTCCATTATGCCTGTTGCGCGGAGCCGTCAATGCCGAAACCAACGCATTTCTCGAAAAGCGCATCCGGGGCGCCATGAAAATACTCTGATTCCTGCGGAAAACCCGGTTTCTAGCGGTTGGAAGGGTTGGCATTGAGGCCCCGAGCGGTCAATGGTCTTTGTCAAGCAATGCCTAGAGCACGTCTTTCGAAATCGGGAACCGGTTTCGGCAGACCTGCGTGAAAACAAGAGATTAAAGCATGTCGCCTGATTACGACAAAGTACGACATGCTTGAGGCTACGGAGTGTCGGGTCGATGACGCAGAAAGATGCTGGAATTCTGGCGGACGCGGATATTTCCGCGCTGTTTGAAAGCGGTTTGCTGGCGTCTCCGCGCGCCCTTGATCCCGACCAGATACAGCCCGCGAGCCTTGACCTGAGGCTGGGCGCAAAAGCCTATCGTGTTCGCGCTTCCTTCATGCCGGGACCCGGGACGCCGGTCATCGAAAAGCTGGAACGGTTAAAACTGCACGAGATCGACCTGACGGCGGGAGCCGTTCTGGAAACGGGCTGCGTTTACATCGTTCCGCTTCTCGAAAGCCTGGCGCTGTCGCCTGATCTTTCCGCGTCGGCAAATCCGAAAAGTTCAACGGGCCGCCTTGATATCTT
Organism: Brucella sp. IR068; assembly: GCF_049065885.1. NCBI lineage: Bacteria > Pseudomonadati > Pseudomonadota > Alphaproteobacteria > Hyphomicrobiales > Brucellaceae > Brucella > Brucella sp. IR068. The sequence goes on from NZ_JBAKHE010000003.1 coordinate 266,373, forward strand.
CACCCGCGTCATCGCCGACGGAGCGCAGGAATTCGATAAGGTGCCTGCCGGATACAACGGTCCGCTTTATCTGGAAGTCAGCCCGCGCACATTTCCTATCGTCGTGCGTACGGGATCGCGCCTGTCGCAGATACGTTTCCGCAAGGGACGTGCCCAGCTTGACGAGGCGGAACTTGCTGCATTGCACAAGGCCGAAACGCTGGTCGCAGCGGAAATGCCGAACATCTCCGGCGGTGGCATTGCGCTGTCGGTTGATCTTTCAGGTGGTCCTGAGCGGCTGATTGGCTATCGCGGCAAGCACCATACGGCTGTGGTGGATGTGGACAAGCGTGCGGCGCACGACATCCTTGATTTCTGGGAGCCGATCTATGATCGGGGTTCGCGCGAACTCGTGCTTGACCCGGATGAATTCTATATTCTCGTTTCGCGCGAGGCAGTGCATGTCCCGCCGCTCTATGCGGCTGAAATGACGCCCTTCGATCCGCTGGTCGGCGAATTCCGCGTTCATTATGCCGGCTTCTTCGATCCGGGCTTCGGGCACAGCGCTGCGGGCGGAACCGGAAGTCGCGCCGTTCTGGAAGTCCGCAGCCACGAGGTTCCATTCATTCTGGAACATGGGCAGATCGTCGGGCGGCTGGTTTACGAACATATGCTGCATCGCCCATCTGCACTTTATGGCGTCGATCTCGGCTCCAACTATCAGGCGCAGCAGTTGAAGCTTTCCAAGCATTTTCGTTGACTATAATAGCCTCCTCCAAGCAAATATAATTCTGGTGGAGGAGCAAGGTCGACGTGACGAACGGAACTGAACGGGATCGGGACAAGAAGCTTCAAGCCGCAACAGATGCCCCGCAACGGAGGCTGTCGGTGGGCATTGTTGCTTTGCCCGGTTTTACGCTGAGTGCACTCAGCCTTTTCCTCGATCCCTTCCGCCTTGCCGCCGATGATCGCGACAAGAGCCGTCAGATACGCTGTGCGTGGAAAATATGCACGCTGTCAGGAGACCCTGTCACCTCCAGCTCGGGCATGGTGATCGAGCCGACCGCTCCCATAGGCGAACTCGACGATTGTGATTATGTGGCAGTCGTCGGCGGGTTGCTTGCGCAATATCGGCCCAGACAGCAGGCGCTGGTCGATCTCATCAAGCGTGCGGACCGGCGCGGCAAGACAGTGGTGGGCCTTTGCACGGCTGCCTTTCTGCTGGCGGAAGCAGACCTTCTGCCGGACCGCAATTGCTGCGTCAGCTGGTTCCATCGCGACGATTTTCTGGAGCTTTTCGACGGATATACAGCCGATACGACGAGCCTGTTCCATCGTAGCGGCAGGCACTTCACCTGTGCGGGCGGGCTTGGCACGGCGTCATTGGCGCTGTCCATCATACAGAACGAGATTTCGGAGGAACTGGCGCGCAAGAGTGCGTCCATCCTTATGATCCCTTATGAGCTTGTGCGTTCCGAACAACCGGCGCTGAGCTTCAACGGCGTGCGGTCGCCGATGATCCGCAAGGCAATCCGCATTTTCGAGGAAACGCTGGAAGACCCGGTGCCAATGATTGATGTGGCGCGCCGATTGGGAATTTCCGTCCGTCAGATGGAACGTGGCTTCAAGCTCGCCCTTGAGCGGACGGCGTTCGAGGTCCGCGAAGAGCTTCGGGTTAAGAAGGCCAAGGAACTCTTGTCGGAGACAAGCCTGTCACTGTTGGAAGTGGCTGTTGCAAGTGGCTTTACCGATACGCGCAGCATGAACCGGTCGTTCTCGCGCCAGAAGCAGAAAGCCCCGCGCGAGTATCGCAAGCAGCGCTGAGCAAGGGCAGAACTTGCGCAGGCTGTACGGAGAGCCTATTTCTTGCGCGAAGAATCTGTCGCTTTAAAGCATGATTCCGAAAAGTGGGAACCGGTTTTCGGAATCATGCTCAAACAAAAGCTTAGAGCGGGATGACGTTTCCACTTAAGAGCATCCGTTCTAACCAATAACCACACAGGAGATTTGCATGTCGGATGGTGTAAACCGTTTTCTTGGCGATACCCCGGCCCGCGTTCTGATCAAGCTGGTGCTGATTTCGCTGGTGGTTGGCGTGGTCATGAGCGCATTTCACTGGACGCCCTATGACATCTTGTATGGCATCCGCGATTTCTTCCTCCGCCTTTGGAATATGGGCTTTTCGGCAATTGCAGGCTTTGTCGATTATCTCATTCTTGGCGCTGCAGTCGTCATTCCTGCCTTTATTTTGCTCCGTATCCTCAGCTACCGGAAATGAAATCAATTCGGTAACTGGGTAGCTCAGACAGGCATGCAGCAAAAACAAGGTTTAACACTCAACCGGCGGGGCTTTCTGATCCTTGCCGGGGGCGCGCTGGCGATGTCGGCAATGCCGTGGAAGGCGGCATGGGCGGCAGGTGACGACGATCCCACCGCGATTTTCAACGCTATTCGAAAGGCAAACGGACTGCCTTTGATGGCGACGGATTCCAAGCTGGAGCAAGCCGCGCTTTACCAGGCCAGGCGGATGGCGGGTTATGGAAAGATCGGCCATAGCGTCGGTTGGGGCAATGGTTTCGTGGCGCGACTGCGGCAGGCAGGTATACGGGGTCCGGCGGCAGAGAATGTCGCATCGGGACAGCGCAGTACACAGGCCGTCTTCGATGCCTGGATGAAATCGGCCGGCCATCGCAAGAACATGCTCGATCCGACCTTCGAGCATTATGGTCTCGCCTGGGCAACACCAGAAAACAAACCAACTTATATATATTGGGCCATGATGCTCGGACTTTGATCCCTCATTCTCCTGACAGTCGGTTGTCAGGAACTGCGACAATGCGGTGGCCGAATTATCTGTAGTTTCGATTGATTCCAGAGTAGATCGTTTTGATCTGAGGGGAATATTCGGGACAAGCATCATGGATCAGTCGCTGCAGCGTGGTGGCGCAACAAGGCCGTTCGAAGTAACACACAGGATGGTGATGTTGATCGCCATTCCTATGACGCTTGCTGCGATCACCACGCCGCTTCTCGGACTTGTCGATATGGGCGTCGTCGGCCAGATGGGACAGGCCGAGTTGATCGGGGGGCTGGCGATTGGCGCGCTGGTCTTCGATTTCCTGCTGTCGATATTCAATTTCCTGCGTTCCGGCACGACCGGACTGGTTGCACAGGCCATGGGTGCGGAAGACGCCGTGGAAGAGCAGGCGATCTTCTGGCGGGCAATCATCATCGCGGTCATTGCCGGCAGCCTGATGATACTGTGCCTGCCGATCATCATCGGCGTCTCGTCCACCTTCATGCATCCGACGTCTGCAACGCAGGAAGCAATGGCGACCTATGTGTCGATCCGCATGTTGTCGGCGCCGGTTGCGCTCATCAACTATTCAATCCTCGGGCTGGTTCTTGGACGTGGACAGGGTATTGTCGGTCTCGGCCTTCAGGTGCTCCTCAACGGCATCAATATCGTGCTCTGCATTATCCTGGGTCTCGAATGGGGCTGGGGCGTTACTGGCGTTGCCTGGGCGACCGTGACCGGCGAGACGGTTGCCGCTCTCGTCGGCATGTTCATCGTGCTGCGGCATTTCCGAAAGGATGCGTCGCTGCGTCCGGACCGGGCGCGGATATTCCAGAAGCAAGGAATCCTGCGCATGTTCGCGGTCAATCGCGACATCATGATCCGCTCCTTCCTGCTTCTCACGGCCTTCGCGTTCTTCACGCGGGCGGGGTCCGATCTTGGCCCGGTCACACTGGCGGCCAATGCCGTCTTGATGAACTTCTTTCTCATCGCCGGTTTCTTCCTGGACGGCATGGCGGCAGCCGCTGAACAGATCGTCGGACGGTCTATTGGCGCGCGCTACAGTCCTGCGTTCGTGCGCGGCGCCAAACTCACTTTCGTCTGGGGGCTGGTCATGGCCAGCCTCATTGCCTTTTTCCTGCTGGTGTTTGGCGATGCGATCATCGGGCTACTGTCCAAGGCGGAAGACGTTCACGCTGAAGCCTTGAAATACCTGCCCTGGGCGGCGCTGACAGGCATGACGGGACTGCTGGCCTTCCATATGGACGGGGTTTACATCGGCGCCACATGGTCGCGCGACATGCGCAACATGATGTTCCTGTCGCTCGGCTTTTTTCTCGCAGTTCTTTATGCGGCAAAGCCCGTGATGGGCAATCACGGGCTTTGGCTGGCTCTCAACCTGTTTCTGTCAATTCGCGGAGTTTTGCTTCTGGCGATCCTGCCGCGACGTTATCGTACAGAATTCATTATGTGACCCGGCTCTCAGGCGGGCAGGTCACGCTTCGCCCAGTCGCTGGTGTCCCGGTCGCGAAGTGCGGCAATGTTGGCGACGCCCTCGCGTTTCACCGCCGCCGACAGGCCACGCACGATTTCGGCGGGCAGGTTCGGTCCGCGATAGATGAGGCCTGTATAAAGCTGGACCAGATCGGCACCGGCCTTGATCTTTGTCAGCGCCGTTTCAGCGCTATCCACGCCGCCGACGCCGATCAATGGCATGTCGGGGCCGACGCGCTCGCGCATCTTGGCAAGGACGATGGTGGAGCGCTCGAAAAGCGGTACGCCGGAAAGCCCGCCTGTTTCATCGCGGTTGTCCGCGCTTTTCAATCCGGTGCGTGAAAGCGTCGTGTTGGATATGATGATGCCATCGAGCTTCTGTTCGGTTGCCTCGGCAGCGATGTCGTCCAGTTCCTCATCGGCCAGATCGGGGGCGATTTTCAGAAAAACCGGACGCTTCAGCGTGCACATCTTGCCTTCTTCGTTGCGCGCTTCCAGCACGCGGCTCAACAGTTCACGCAGACTGTCGCGGGCCTGAAGGTTGCGCAGTCCCGGCGTGTTGGGCGAAGAAATATTGACGGTGAAGTAGCGCGCCAGCTGATAGAAGCGACGGATACCGGCAACATAATCGGCAATGCGGTCTTCGGCATCCTTGTTGGCGCCGATATTGACGCCCACGATACCGCTCTTGCCGGCGCGTTGCGACAGGCGCTTAAACGCAGCATCATGGCCTTCATTGTTGAAGCCCAGCCGATTGATAACGGCCCTGTCATCCACGAGCCGAAAAATGCGCGGACGCGGGTTGCCGCTTTGCGGGCGGGGTGTGATGGTGCCGATTTCCGTGAAGCCGAAACCGAGCTTCAACAGGGCGTCCGGCACTTCGGCATTCTTGTCGTAGCCCGCTGCCATGCCGAGCGGATTTGGAAACTGCAATCCCGCAACCTTGACGGAAAGCGCCGGATCGTTCGGCGCACCGCAGGTCACGAGACCTGTCTTCAAGCCAGCGATGGAAAGACCATGCGCCTGTTCTGCATCGAAGGCGAAAAGGGCGCGTCGCCCGAGAGTTTCAAAAAGCCCGCTCATTAACTTTCCAGCTCCGGAAAAATGTGAAGACCAACGTCGCCCAACGGCAGGGGTTCAACCTTCAAAACGGCTGCAAGCGGCAGTGTGCCGTAGAGATGAGGAAAAAGGGCCCCGCCGCGTGAAACTTCAAACTTCAAGGCCGCGCCGAGCGCAGAAGCATTCACACTGATCAGAAGCAGATCCCGCTGGCCCGCAAAATGTTTAGCTGCCGTTTCCCGCACCTGTGTTCCAGTAGAGAAATGGATATAGCCGTCCGCAATATCAACTGGAGCCCCGGTAAAATTACCAGCCTGTTCTGCCTGCGCCCAAAGCCCGCGCGGAGCGATCTTATAGATGATCTCATTGGTCATGGGTGCTCTCTAGACCGAATTTCTTCGGAAATCAAAGTCCCGCATGTTCGATTTTCGTCGTAAACGTCCCATATGATGGGGACACCTTAAAGAGAAGCTGAAGGGAATAGCCTTATGTTGAACAGAAAGACATTGATGGTCCGCAATCTGGCTGCTGTTGCTGTTCTTGGTTCAGCGCTTGCCCCGGCCAATGCGCTGGCGCAGGAAAATGGGCGTTATCGGCTGGAAGGGACGGAAAACGGCTATGTCCGTCTGGACACCCGAACCGGCGCGATCTCGACCTGCGTGGAGCAGCAGGGACAACTCGTGTGCAAGATGGCGAGCGAAGATCGCGAGGCTTATGAGAACGACATTGCCAGCCTGCAGGATCGCGTGAAGAAGCTTGAGGACAAGGTCTCCGCTCTTGAAGGGAAAGGCGGAAGTACTGCTTCGGGCTTGCCGACGGAGCAGGAGTTTGAGCAATCCATGAGCTATATGGAACGGTTCATGCGGCGCTTTATGGATATAGCGAAAAGTTTCGACAGCGAGCCGGAAAAGCCGGACAACGGAACCCTTCCGGGCGGGCGGACCTGACAGCAAGGAAAAAGGCGCCGCACGGCGCCTTTTCATTGAGCATTTCCAGCAAATGTGGGTGCGTTTCGCCCTATTGCGCGAAACGCTTTGTCGCCTCTATCAATTCGTGGGTGATACCGGGTTCCGTAACGGCGTGTCCGGCGTCCTCGACGATTTTGAGATCGGCTTCAGGCCACATCTTCTTCAACTGCCAGGCATTGATGAACGGTGTGCAGACATCATAGCGGCCATGCACGATCACACCGGGAATATGCCGGATGCGGTCGACGTTCCTCAGAAGCTGGTCGTCGGAATCGAGGAAGCCACGGTTCTGGAAATAGTGGCATTCGATACGCGCAAAAGCGATGGCGTACTGGTCTTCACCGAAGGCATCGACACGTGCCGGATCGGGCAGAAGCGAAATGATCGAGCCTTCCCAGCGCGCCCAGCGTCGGGCCGCTTCAAGCTGCACCTGCGGGTTGCGATCGGTGAGGCGCTTGTAATAGGCAGCGATCATATCGCCGCGCTCTGCTTCCGGTATATGCTCCTGATAGGCCTCGAAGTGATCCGGGAAGAGAATGCTTGCGCCGTTGGAATAGGTCCAGTCGACTTCGAAACGGCGAACCATGAAGATACCGCGCAGGATAAGTTCTGCAACGCGATCCGGATGGGATTGCGCATAGGCAAGGCCGAGCGTCGCTCCCCACGAGCCGCCGAACACCTGCCACTTGTCGATGCCGAGATGCGCGCGAATATGCTCCATGTCCGCGACAAGGTCCCAGGTCGTGTTTTCGCGCAGTTCCGCATGCGGGGTGGAGCGGCCACATCCGCGCTGGTCGAACAGGATTATGCGATAGCGCTCCGGGTCATGCAGGCGACGCATCGTCGGCGTGATTCCACCGCCGGGGCCGCCATGGATCATGATGACCGGCTTGCCGTCCGGGTTACCGCATTGCTCGACGTGGATTCGATGCAGCGAAGAGACCTGCAGCATCTCTTCCTTGAACGGTTGGATTTCGGGATAAAGCGTATTGCGCGTCATGAAATGCCTTTTGGTCCCCCCATTTCGCTGGTCGGGCCGCTCTTATGTTACTTTCAGCGCATAACCTAACATACAATGCGGCCAGATGGCGGCAATGAGTAATACGAAAAGGGATTAGCAACGTGAATTTTGGTTGCCCGAGCCAAAAAACGGCATAAAACGGAGTGATTGGCTGATTGGCCTGCACCGCGAGGGGAGGAGACCTGAAACAATGGCGCGCGAGGCACATGCATTTTATCATCGCTGACGATCATCCGCTTTTCCGGGGGGCATTGAGACAGGTCCTTTCCGGACAGTCGCAAAGCGTGGAAATCATCGAAGTTGGCGATTTCGACGCCGTAAAGAAACTGGTCGGCGAGCGAGAGGATATCGACCTTCTGCTGTTGGATCTGACGATGCCGGGCGGTACTGGGCTTTCCGGTCTGGTGACGTTGAAGGCCTTGCAGCCCGCACTTCCAATCATCATCGTTTCGGCAACCGACGATGCGGCGACGATCCGTCATGCGGTCGAGCTCGGTGCTTCGGGGTTCATATCGAAATCCGCCAGCATGGAAACCATTGGCGAGGCCGTGAGCACTGTTCTGGCTGGCGATATCTGGACACCCGCCGACATTGAACTGGATCATGCGCACGACCCGGAAATCGAGGCGCTCATCGCGCGATTGCGCACATTGACGCCGCAGCAGACGCGCGTGCTGACCATGTTGGCGGAGGGGCTGTTGAACAAGCAGATCGCCTATGAGCTTGGCGTGTCGGAAGCCACGGTCAAGGCGCACGTTTCGGCAGTGCTGCAGAAACTCGGGGTCGACAGCCGCACACAGGCGGTCATCCTCCTGTCGCGCATCGGCAATGATGCGCTGAACACGGATTAGAGCACGTCTCCCGAAACTGGGAGACAATTGGATAGAGCATTTGCGAGGCTCAATTTAAACAGGAAATGTTCCGGACAGCCCGTTACTGAGCGGCATTCTGCGCCGATGCATTGTCCTGCCTCGCATGATGAAAATGCGATAGCAGCGAACGGAGCGCCGCGGGACGAAGCGGCTTGTGCAAAACAGTGACGTTTTCATCCTCAGCGCGTTGGCGCACTTCCTTGGAGCGATCGGCTGTCAGGAGGATGGCCGGTATTTCGGTCTGGAATGTTTCGCGGGCAAAACCGATCATATCGAGGCCGTTTTCGTTCAGCAGATGATAATCCGCGACGATCACGTCCGGCGGGCGGGAGTGGTCGGTGCAGTATGATTTCAGCGCAGTTCCGCTGCGCAGTGTCGTAACCTGGCACCCCCATCCGCGAAGCAGCGTTTCCATTCCCGACAGAATGCTGGCGTCATTGTCGATGCAGAGAACATCGAGCCCCGTCAGTTCCAGCGCCCGTTGCAGCCCGCGGCGGTTCTTCACTTCGTCAGCGGGCACCTTTTCCTGCGAGACAGGAATGCGCAGGGTGAACATCGTCCCCTTCCCGGGCGTCGAAGCCAGTGCGAGCGGCAGCGACAAGAGCCTGGCGATGCGGTCAACGATGGAAAGGCCAAGGCCAAGGCCTTCCGCTTCCCGCATTCCCTCATCGAGCCGGGTGAACTCGCGGAAGACGAGTTTCAGCTTTTGCGGAGGAATGCCGATTCCGGTATCGAGCACCTGCAACTCCACAAAGGAACCACGGCGGCGGACGCCGAGCAAGATACCGCCCCTGCGGCTATATTTGATCGAATTGGAGACGAGGTTCTGGATCAGGCGCCGCAGCATGTTGCGATCCGTCTTGACCACGATGCTTGACGGGACAACGCGCAGTTTCAGCCCCTTGGCGGCTGCAAGCGGTGTGAAGTCGGTTGCAATCTGGCTCATCAGTTTGTCGAGACGAAATACCGAGAGTTCGGGTTTGAGCGATCCGGTGTCCAGCCGTGAAATATCCAGCACCATGCCGAGAATCGCTTCCACGGCTTCCAGTGAGGAGTCGATATTGCGTGCGAATTCGCTGGTTTCGGAACGCCCCAGTCTTTCGGTAAGCGCGGTACTGTACAGTCTTGCCGCGTTAAGCGGTTGCAGAATGTCGTGCCCGGCAGCCGCAAGAAATCGTGTCTTCCCCTGATTGGCTTCTTCCGCCGCGGCTTGCGCCTTGGCAAGCTGCTGGTTGACGCGGGTCAGTTCCGCCGTGCGATCCGCCACGCGCTGCTCCAGCATCTCAGCCGCCTTCTGGCGCGTGACATCCGCTTCGACCGCCGCCGTGATATCGGTATATGTCGCGACGATGCCTCCATCCGGCATGGGATTGGACTGGATTTCCAGCACCTTGCCGGTGGATTTCATATTGATGCGCCATGGACGGCGCACAGCCGCGAGCGAGCGTATGGCGCTGTTCTGGCCGGTGAAAGATATGTCGCCGCGACGATGCAACTGTTCCACGATTTCGGAAACGGGTATCCCGACCTGCATCACCTCATCGGGAAGATCGAAAAGCTTGCGGAACTGGCGGTTCCAGCAGGTAAGCCTCAAGTCCTTGTCGAAAACCGTGATGCCCTGTTCCATCTGGTCCAGTGCGGTTTGCAGCAGGTCGCGGTTTTGCTGCAAGGCCGTTGAAGCATCGTCCAGGAGTTGTCGCGCATCGCGCCCCGACGCATCGCCCTTTTGCAACAGCAGTGACAGGACAAGACGCGCCGATGCAGAGCCGACTGCCGTACCAAGCAGTTGCTCCGCATGGCGGATCAAAGGCGTATCGACGGTCATGCCGGGATCAAGTCGCCGCTGTTCCCTTCCTTCAAAACGAAGAAAAGCGCGCTCCACGCGTTCGGCGCCGAGATAGCGCGCCATGGTTGCCTTCAGTTCGGCGACGGTGACAGTCGTGCGAAAGCGCTTCAGGGTCGGTGTGCCGATCACATAACGCGGCAGAAAGATGCTGGCCTGAATGCGTTCCAGCGGCGTCGAGGCGCGCGAAAGGGATCCCAGAACGTAGAACAGCGTATTGGCCGCAAGGCTCCACATCACGCCGTTGGTCAGGGGAAGAGCATTGGTTCCAAAAAGCGCCTCCGGGCGCAACGCGGTAAAGCCGAGAAAACCATCGCGTAAAATGGCGGCATTTTCCGGCGCCATGGTGGGCAGCAGCAAAGTGTAGGCCCAGACCAGAAAGCCGGTCGAAAGACCCAGCATCGCACCGCGTCCGTTGGCATTGCGCCAGAACAGCCCGCCAATGAAGGCAGGCACGAATTGGGCAATCGCAGCAAAGGAAACGAAGCCGATTGAAGCCAGGTGGATATTGTTGGAGGTGAAGCGATAATAGGCAAACGCCAGCGCCAGAATGCCAATAATGGTGAGGCGGCGGGTGTTCAGAATGATTTTGGTCAGGTCGCGCTGTTCTGCTGCCTGTTGCTTGGCCAGCCGCCGTATGAAAAGCGGCAGCACCAGATGATTGGAAATCATGATCGAAAGCGCGACGCAGGCGACGATGACCATCGCGGTTGCCGCAGACAACCCGCCGAGAAAGGCCACGAGGGCAAGCCAGTGAGCACCAGCAGCCAGCGGCAGGGCCAGAACATACAGGTCTCCGCTGACATTCCCTCCGAGTGTCATCACACCGATCAGCGCGATGGGAAACACGAAGATGTTGATGAGCACCAGATAAACCGGGAAGAGCCACGAGGCGGTTCGCAGTTCCTTTTCACTCCGGCTTTCCACCACGGTTACGTGGAATTGGCGCGGCAGCATGATGATGGCTGCCGCGCTGAGTGCGCTTTGCACGATCCATGTGCCGATGGACGTCTGATAGTGAAACGCTTCCAGCGCCTCCGGCGACTGGGATATCTGATTGATCAGTTGCGACGGAGCGCCGAACAGGAAGAAAGTGCAGGCAAAACCGACGGTCAGGAAGGCGCACAGCTTGATGACCGATTCCAGGGCCACCGCCAGAATGAGGCCGTTCTGGTGCTCGGTGGCGTCGGTATGGCGCGTGCCGAAGAGAATCGCAAAGACAGCAAGCACGGCGGCGACGGGCAGGGAAATATCGCCGAATATGAATACTGACGGATCGACGGCCGATCCGTAATGTTCCATGACGAGGCCGACACTCCCGGAAACGGCTTTGAGCTGGAGCGCGATGTAGGGAATCGAGCCGACGGCTGCGATGCAGGTCGCAAGTGACGCGACACCAAAGCTTTTGCCGTAGCGGGCAGCGAGAAAATCGGCGATCGATGTGATGTGTTCGGATTTCGCCAGTCGAACGATATGCCGCAGCAAACGGTTGCCGAGCGTGAAGACGAGAATCGGGCCGATATAGATGCCGAGAAATTCAAGGCCGCGCTGCGCCGACAAGCCGACAGAACCGAAAAACGTCCAGGATGTGCAGTAGACGGCCAGGCTGAGCGCGTAGATATAAGGGCGCGGGGCGCTGTTCCAGCGCGACGTGCGCCGGTCGCCGATGCTGGCTACCGCAAAGAGCAGCAGCAGATACAAAAAGGCGGCGCCAATAATACCCCAGCCCTGCATAGCCGGTTTGTTCCCTCACTCCTCGATCACGAATGACGCAAGCACTTTCAGTGCGCTCGCGCAAGATTATTGATCGAAAACGGTGCGTTTCTGCCGCTTTATCTTTTCTTTGGTAATTTTCGTCTACAAACTGACAGTGTGATCCTGAAAGTGCAGGGCCCTTTTCAGGACTGCGTTTGAAATGACAAAGCGCTTTCGGTTCCACTTGTGGAAGACGGCTTTGCCATCCACTGCCAGTTTTTCTGGTGCCCAGGTTGATTTGACGAACGCCACCGCGGCAGGACGGCCCAAGCGGTCCGCGTTCGTGAGGGAGACAGCAATGCTCAAGGAATTCAAGGAATTCGCCCTGAAGGGCAATATGGTCGATCTGGCCATCGGTGTTATCATCGGCGGGGCGTTCGGCGGCCTCGTCAACTCCATCGTCAATGACATCATCATGCCGATCATCGGTCTTATCACCGGCGGTATCGACTTTTCGAACATGTTCATACAGCTGGCAGGTGAACCCAAGACCACGCTGGCAGCTGCCCGTGACGCCGGTGCGACCATCGCCTACGGCAACTTCATCACTCTTCTCATCAATTTCCTTATCATCGCGTGGGTATTGTTCCTGGTGGTGAAAGCGATGAACCGCATGAAGAAGAAGGAAGAAGCAAAGCCGGAACCGGAAGCACCCCGCGAAGAGGTTCTGCTGACCGAAATCCGCGATCTTCTGGCAAAGCAGAAAGCCTGATTGACCAGGAACTGATGGATGAAACGGGGCCTTTTGGCCCCGTTTCCTTTGATCCATAAATGCGTTTGATCAGACCATCACAAAAAGCCGCGTGATTTCGCTACCGGGCCTTGATAAGCACGAAGTCAAAATCCAGATCCAACGCGGGGAAATCATGACGCTCATCGCCAATCTTCGTCGGGAAGCAGCCCAGTCACCGGAAAGCGGGATTGTGGCGGTCGCCAATCATGGGCGCGGACGCGAAGGACTTATTCCGCTGTGGGTAGGCGAGGGCGATCTTTCTACACCGGATTTCATTCGCGCCGCGGCCCAGAAAGGCATTTCTGACGGAGAGACCTTCTATACCTGGCAGGCAGGCATACCGGAGTTGCGGGAAGCGCTGGCTCGCTATCATGCGCGGCATTTTCCACTGGCTCTAAAGCCGGAGAATTTCTATGTCACCGGTTCGGGCATGCATGCCATCGAAATGGCGCTGACAGCAACCGTTGGAGCAGGTGAAGAAGCGATCTATCTCTCTCCGGCCTGGCCCAATTTTGTCGGTGCGGCTGGTCTGGCTGGCGTCACGCCGGTCCCGGTCGAACTGGAATTCGGGGACAACGGCTGGATGCTTGATCCGGAGAAGATTGCAGCCGCCATCACGCCCCGCACAAAGGCCCTATTCGTCAATACCCCATCCAATCCTACCGGCTGGACGGCGGATCGGGAAACTTTGCAATTCATTCTTGATCTGGCGCGCAAACAGGGCCTCTGGATCATCGCCGACGAGATTTATACCCACTTCTATTATGGCGGCGGTCGTGCTCCCTCCTTCATGGATATTATGGAGCCGGATGACCGCATCATCTTTGTCAATTCCTTCTCCAAAAACTGGGCGATGACGGGCTGGCGTATTGGTTGGATGACTGTGCACCCGTCGCTGGGACCGGTTATTGAAAACCTGATCCAGTACTCGAATTCGGGCGTTGCGCAATTCATGCAGCGTGGCGCCGTTACGGCTCTCGATGAGGGCGACGCCTTCATTTCGATGCAGGTCGAGCGCGCCCGTTCCACGCGCGATAGCCTGTGCGCCGCGCTATTGGCGACGGGCAAGGTTCGCCTCACTCCTCCACAGGGTGCATTTTATCTGTTCTTCGGCGTGGATGGCGTCGAGGATTCGGTCAAGGCAGCTATCGACATGGTGGACAATGCCAATGTTGGCCTAGCGCCAGGCAGCGCATTTGGCCTTGGTGGCGAAGGGTTCTTCCGCCTTTGCTTCTGCCGCGACCCAGAACAGGTGGAAGAGGCCGCAAGGCGGCTTGTGCACTGGATCGAAAAGCGTTGAACTCATCGCTTCCCGGTTGGAGTGCGGGGGCTGCGGCTTGCCGCCACCTTCATCAGACGCTGGAAGGTCGGGCACTCCATATGGCTTTTAGCGGGACACGTCGCTGCGTGGCGCAGCCCGTCTCGAAGTGCCGCAAGATGGGCGATTGTACGGTCGAGATCATCCGCCTTCGCAGACAGGGTTTCGCGACTGATCGAAACCTGGCCGTCGGGGCCGAACATGCCCGCAATGTCATCGAGCGAAAAGCCAGCCGCCTGTCCGAGGGCGATCAGGGATAGCTTGGTCACAACGCCGGGATCAAAAACCCGGCGCAAGCCCCGTCGGCTGTGCGAGGCGATCAGCCCCCTTTCTTCATAGTATCGCAGGGTTGATGCGGGAATGCCTGTCACTTTCGCAACTTCCGCAATGTCCATATCTTTCATATTGACCTCAAGTCGGCTTTAACTTGTATGGTCCGCCTTTTCAATGATCCACGCAAGTGGAAAGGAAAGGTAAATGCTTGTTTTGCATATCGTTTTCATCGGAGTGGGAGCGACACTCATAACGGATATCTGGACGATGGCGAGAGCGCGGGTGTTCGGCGTTGCGAGCCTGGATTATGGGCTGGTGGGACGCTGGTTCGGTCATATGCTGGAAGGGCGCTTCGTGCACGAGCGGATCACCGCCAGCCCCCCGGTTCGAGGAGAGAAGCTTCTTGGCTGGGGCGTTCATTACGCCATCGGCGTGCTGTTTGCGGCTGGTCTGGTTGCTGCTGGCGGGCTTGAGTGGATGGCATCGCCGAAGCTCCTGCCAGCGCTTGCCTTCGGATTGTTGACCGTTGCTGCTCCATTCCTTGTCATGCAGCCAGGCATGGGGGCGGGGATCGCCGCACGAAAGACGCCGAAGCCCTGGGCCGCCCGGGGATGGAGTATAGTGACGCATCTATGGTTCGGAGCGGGGCTCTATCTTGCGGCTCTCGCGGCCACGCTCATCTTCTGAGACAGCAAAAAGGCCGGTTGAACCGGCCTTTTGTTCCAATGATCCTGCTTGTCAGCCGCCGGCCTTGGAGACCATCAGCGGAATGATCCGCTCCGAACTGGCGGGCTGCGAGACAGTGGGTTCGGCATAGGGGATGCCGAGCGTGTTCCACACTTCCAGAAGTGCCTCCTTGAGGCCGTCGATCAAGGCGTCATCATGCAGGGGCGACGGCGTGATGCGCAATCTTTCGGTGCCGCGCGGAACGGTCGGATAGTTGATCGGCTGGATATAGATGCCGTGCACTTCAAGCAGGCGGTCGCTGGCCTTTTTGCAAAGCTCGGGATCGCCGACCAGAATGGGCACGATGTGGGTTTCCGACGACATGACGGGCAAACCGGCAGCCGAAAGTACATCCTTGGCGCGCCGCGCCTGACGCTGCTGACCGTCGCGCTCCACCTGCGAGGTCTTCAGGTGCCGGATCGCAGCCGTCGCGGCTGCAGCGACTGCCGGGGGCAGGGAAGTGGTGAAGATGAAGCCCGGTGCGTAGGAGCGCACCGCATCGACAATCGCACGCGAGCCGGTAATGTAACCGCCGAGCGCGCCGAAAGCCTTGGCAAGCGTGCCCTCGATAATATCGATGCGATGTGCAAGGCCATCGCGTTCGGTAATGCCGCCGCCGCGTGCGCCATACATGCCGACCGCATGAACTTCATCGATATAGGTCATGGCATTATATTTATCGGCCAGATCGGCGATCTTCTCGATCGGCGCGATATCGCCGTCCATGGAATAGACGGACTCGAACACGATCAACTTTGCGCGCGCAGGATCGGCAGCCTTCAACAGTTGTTCCAGATGCTCGACGTCATTGTGACGGAAAATCTTCTTCTCCGCACCCGAGCGGCGCACGCCCTCAATCATCGAAGCATGGTTCAACTCGTCAGACAGGATCAGGCAGTTCGGCAGCAATCGGGCAATCGTGGAAATCGAGGCTTCGTTGGAGACAAAGCCCGATGTGAAAACGAGTCCGGCTTCCTTGCCGTGCAAATCAGCGAGTTCGTTTTCCAGTTCGACGAGCGGGTGATTATTGCCGGAAATATTGCGCGTTCCGCCGGAACCTGAGCCAGCATTCCCGGCCGTGTCGCACATAGCCTTGATGACATCGGCATGGTGGCCCATGCCAAGATAGTCATTCGAACACCAGACGGTGATTTCGCGGGCAGTGCCATTGTTGCGCCAGATAGCTCGGGGGAAACGTCCGACAATACGTTCAAGATCTGCAAAAACGCGGTAACGCTTCTCGGCGTGCAACTGGTCGATCGCTTCTTCGAAAAAACGGCGATAGTCCATAATGCGCTCCTTAGTCTGTGCCCTAACTAGCGCTTTTGGCACTTGCCGTCCATGGCGCATTGATGGGCAATTTGCCACGTTTGAATGAAGCAGCATTGATTGAAATCAAGCAAGTAGGCTCGATACTGGCAATAATGACAACCATTGTTCATCACGAACCATATCGGAATATCGCGCAGAGTGATTGGTTTCGACGCAGGGTTGCTTGAATAAGTAGCCAAAAATCGCCAGCTGTTTCCAGCATCCAACACAAAACGCGGCATTTGCATGAAATCAACGCGCTCGGCGATGAACTATCCAGCCTCAAACACTGGCGATTGGAACGCCTATTGGGGCGCTTCCCCGATGCGACATTTGCGATTGCTATGGCGTCATGTGCAGCTTTCGGTTCCAAACCGAAAAAACAAGGCAAATCTTGTCGCCACAGCTGGAAGCTTCCAGACTTTGAAGCCCGATGATCTGCCGCTCGTTTGCGTGGTGCGCAATGCAGCAGCCTACATCAAATCCTTTTTGCGCTATTATCGCGAGATGGGTATTACGCGCTTCATCGTCGTTGACGACCGGTCCGACGATGGGACGGCTGAAATATTATCCAGCGCCCCTGATGTGGATCTGTACTCCTCGAGCATTCGTTATGCAGAGGCCGACCGCGGCCGTGTCTGGCGCGATGCTTTGTTCAATCTGTATGGGCGCGGACGCTGGTATCTGTCTGTCGATGCCGATGAGTTCTTCGTGTTTCCAAGAATGGAGCAGCGGAATATCCGCTCGTTTATCGAGGAACTGGAGCAGAATGGAATTCGCCGATGCCTGGCGCCGATGATCGATATGTATCCCGGCGGTTTGCTGCGCGAAGGGGTTTTTGTCGATGATGGGACCAGATATCCATTCGAGGTGTCCTCACATTTCGATGGCGACGGCTATACGGTGACGCCGGAAAAGTTTGGCGTAGCTGTGCGTGGTGGACCGCGTTTGCGCCTGTTCGGACGCAGCATGCGCCTTTCAAAATTCCCGCTGATTTGGGTCGACGGGAAAACGGATTATCGCCGAGGCAGCATTCACGGGCCGGGACCGTGTTTCCGTAATTTTCTACCCGCTACCGGGGCTCTTCTCCATTATCGGTTTTCATCGCTCTCGGTCAGCGAATTCAAACGTATCGCCTCGGAAAAGAGCCACGCGGGCGGGGCCGAACATTATCGGGCAATCGTTGAAAACGAGCGTTTTTCGGATGACCTGTCACTCGTTTACGAAGGCTCGTTGCAATACACAGGCCCTGCCGGTCTCGTTGAACGTGGCTTCATGGCCGATTTGCGAGATATAAAGCCGGCGGCGGGACCGAAGTGCCGCATTAGCGCGTAAAGGTCTTACGCAGGAACTGCAGCAACATATCATTGCGCCTGATCGTAAGGCGCGGAATGCCGAATGGATCGTCAGTTGGTCTTGCGCGGCGTTTTTCCGTCGTCGTCGCGTTTGTATAACCTGCCGCTTCGACGATCTTGCGTGTCGCTGCGTTTTCTCCACCGTAAGGATAGGCGAAAGACGTGACTTCGCTGCCGAGCACGTCCTCGATCCTTGTCCGCGATTGGTGAATCTGCGCTATGGCATCCTTTTCGCTCGCGTCTGGAAGTAAGATATGGTCGAGCGTGTGCGAACCAACTTCATGCCCGAGCGTTGCCCATTCTCGCAATTCCGCAACGCTCATGCAGGTGGCGCGCGCAACGCCGATCTTCTGATCCCAAAGATTGAAACCGCCAATCTGGTTGGCGACGAAATAGTTTGTGGCGGTGAAGCCGAACTCCTGCAACACGGGCAGGGCGTTGCGGAAGACGTTCTCGAAACCATCGTCAAAGGTGATGACAGCAACTTTGCCCTGCTTTTTGCCGTAGATGTAAGGCAGTGCGTCCCGCACCGACAGGCCGCGATACCCCAGCCTTTTCAGCCACGCCATCTGCTGGCGAAAGCGATCCGGATGAACGATCATGCTGCGATAGGGGGCGCGGTGCGTCGGCGGCACGTCTATCTGGTGATAAAGAAGAATCGGAACGGGCAAGAGAACCTCAAACAGCTGCGCGCGAGCGCGATTTTATCTTCCAGCGATAGAGCGGGCGCAAGATTTCACGCTTCAGCTTGTCTGGCAGGGAACGCGATTTCTGGATCGTACTGCCGCCCAGCTGCACCGATATTTCTTTCACGCCGCCCGGAAGGACGGACAGTGGTTTAATCCCGGTGACCCAGTTCATTTGCGCGGTGGTGTCTACAGGGCGGTCGAAGACTTCGGTTGCCGAGAGCAGCCGTTGCGCGGCTTCCCGCCCGACAAGCTGCGCCACCATGCCGAGGCCGACCGGCACCGGCTCGATGATGCGCGCACCTTCCGTCGTCAGAACCACCCGGCCGCTTTCCCGCTCGCGAAAGGGAAAGCGGATAAAACTGTCGGCTTTGAGAAGCTGGCATGCGGCGGAATAGGCTGCGGCAAATTCCGGCGTCAGTTCCACATCATCTTCCAGCACCAATCCTGCGTCCAGTCCTTGATCGACAATAGCCTGCCAGGCCTTCCGGTGCGAAAGGAAACAGGCAATTTCATTGGTGCTGAGTTGAAATGGATAGCGGGGCTTGTGTGCCGACCGCCGATAGACACGGCTGATCGTTTGCGCATCGAGCGTGCGGCCGTCGACAGCGTTGACGACGTCTGTTTCAATCGGCAGCTTTCGAATAAGCGCTTCGACCTGGGGCTGGCGGTCGGTGGCGCGCTCCAGATGGATGATGAAAGCCTTGACGGCCCTCTGCGGGCCGTCACTCGCGGTAATGTCAAGACGCGTTTCGTTCATGGTCCCTATTTACCTTGGAACACATGGAAAAGCTCCAGGAATTTTGCAGATCAGACAGGCTGCCAGCCCGGCTCGATACGATCGGCTTCCGCCCGCCACAAATCGGCGTAGTCGACATTCTGCCAATCCTTGAACCACGGCCCGCCGCGCGTATAATGGACGACTTTCGGCAGTCCGGTTTCCGGCTTCTCGTTCCAGCCTTCAAGCCAGTTGTAATCCGTCGGCAACGCACCGATTTCATCGTCGGCAGCCCACTGCATACGGTGCAGATAGGCCCCGCTTTCGCGGTTGACCAGTTCGGGCGTCAGCTTGCGCGTCGAAGGATGCTCGCAGTTGAACAGCATGCAGGAAGACCAGTTCTTGCGCGGATAGCTGGTCTGCACCTTGCCATCCATCTTCACGCTGTCTTTGGGCTGATAATCGTGCTGAACGCAATAAACGGCTTTCGAAGGATCGTTATAGGATTGAAGGCCAGCAATATCGCCGAGGAAAAGGAAGTCGCAATCGCAAAAAAGTGCCCAGCCCCTATAGCCCGCAAGCCATGGCGTGAAAAAGCGCGAATAGGTAAACTCAGTCGACGCCAGCGGGTCGACTTCTCGCGTGTAGGCTCCCTGTTCCACAAGATCCTGCAGCTTGATCGGCACGATTTCCAACGGAATAGAGGAATGCTTCAACGCCGATGCTTTGGCGACGTCGTATGCGATGGGCTCGCGAGAATCCCACCCGATGAAAATGCGCAACGGTTCACTCATTCATATGCTCCTTTAAAGCGATTGCCTCGTGATCGTTCTCACGCCTTCTGCCGAAAATTATAGGTATGTGCAGCGTCATTGAATAAGGCTGATACGCCCGGACTCGACCTTTTGCTCAACCCAGCTGCGCTCATCCCCCCAGGTGTGACGTTTCCATCCTTCCCAGGTGAAGCCGCAGATTTTCACGTCCCAGCTTTCCTGCGGGCACTTTTCGAGCATGTACCAGATGCCAAAAAAACCAGTACTTGGAAAGACTTTGCTTATGTTCTCTTCGGTTACGCCCAGCTCTTTGCACCCGGCCAGATAGAACTGGGGCGGCATGATCCGGATTTCCTTGCCGGCAGAACCGACAACCTCAATGGTCTGCATGGTCCAGTCACCGCGCCGTCCCTTGAGGCGGGAAAGGAAATTCGGGCGGGGGTGATATTTGCGGATGATGCTGGGATGATAGGCCAGCATCACTTCCTTGGCCGCCTTGAAGGTGGGTGTCTGTACGAAGCCCGGATCGCGCAGACGCCGCTGCATGGGCTTGCTGGAGGTTGCCAGCATCAGGAGATCCGTCCGGGTGCCACTCATGCCGATTGATTGTTTGGGTTCATTGAAACGGACAACAAAATCCGCTGCATCCACTTCGGCGGAAAGATCGCGCGGCAAAGGCGCGTTGCCGACGATGATCAAGGTCTTTTTCATGCACTCCAACTCAAAATAGAACGAACCACGGCCGACTGTGAAATAGCAGGCATATCTAAACCAGAATTACATAATGAATGCGATATTTGGAGACTATTTCTCGGAAGAAATTGAAATCCGGTGGAAATGCTGGGATTTCGCTGCGATCACGGCTGCCATGCAGGAAATGCACTTCTCAAACGGCACAGGAAGGCGGAAGCTCACACTCGGGAGGAAGATAAAAAAAGGGGATGCCACAATGAATCTTCGTACCCACTTCCATCGCTGGATGCAATATCGCGAAAACGTTCGCGAACTCAGCGGCTGCACAGACCGCGAGCTTTCCGATCTGGGGCTTTCCCGTACAGATATTCATCGCGTTGCTCGCGAAGCCGCTTTCGCGTGAACATGTCAGGGTCGTTGTTCTTTTGGAAACGCGACCCTGAACCGATCCGCAGGAAACCTCCAAAACTTACACATCGCCCGGTTTCTTGAAACGGATGTGAATGTTGTCGCTTGCGAGGTCGAAGCCAGCATAGTTACGCTGAAAGGCAATGAGCGCATCATTGACGCCCTTTGAATAATCGTCTTCCTGCACGTCGATATGGTGCCGGTAGAGTATCCTGTCGTCCTTATAGAATATAACCTGACCTTCCATCATAGCCTCCTTCTGATGACGCGCAGAGCAGAAATCCGTCGGCGGTTTCAGGCGTCATGCGCTTTGAAACGGGTGGGTAGAGCAATATTCTACACACGGGCCTATGGCTGAAGTGGTGCCGAAGGCACTTATCCAGTCGGTATGTCTATCTGAGATAGGCGATATGGCGGGTGTTTCAAGATGATGCAGCGCCGGTTCGGGCTTTGCTGAGCTCGAGCCATGCCCGAGCGGCGTGAGACAGGAATGCACCTTTCCGCCAGATCAACGCCAGATGCCAGCTCACGTCCGCACCATTGATCTTGTGAATGCGCACGCCGGGGTGATGCCGCTGTTCCGCGATCATTTTCGGCAGAAAGCCGATCCCCATGCCCGCTGCCACCAGTTCAACGATGAAGTCGATCTGGCTGGAACGGACCGCCACGTTCGGAGAGAATCCATGCGAACGACATGCATCGAGGATGATATGATTGAGGGCAAAGCCGCTCTCGAAAAGAATGAAAGGCAGGCTGGCGATATCGCGCAGCGAAACGCCATCGCCTTGTGCCTTCGCGTGATCGGTCGGGAGCAGCGCCACAACCGGTTCGCATCGCACATCCTGCCATTCGAAACTGTCTCCAACCGGCAGAAGCGAAGCCGCGAGTTCCACATCGCCCGCCAGCAGCAGTTCCTCCAGCCTTCTGCTGCCGTGCTCGACCAGTTGAATGTCGATCTGCGGATAAAGCTTCGTATAGGCTGCGAAAACGGGCGCAAAAAGCACGCTGGAGCCGATGGGCGGCAGGCCGAGCCTCAGGAGGCCGCGCTTGAGGCCGCGCAATTCATTGAGCTCGGCCAACATGTCGTCCTTTTCCGCCAGCATCGCGAGCGCGCGACGGAAGACGATCTCGCCAGCCGCAGTGAGCCGCGAGGGCGAAACTTCACGATCAAGCAGGATCAGCCCCAATTCGTCCTCAAGTTGCCTGACCGCCTTGCTGACGGTCGATTGGGTCGCGTTGATGGCTTTTGCGGCAGCGGAGAAGCCGCCCTGCCGCACCACTTCGACAAATGCCTGGAAGCTGCGCAAATTCATGAGCCATTCTATTACGGAATAGCTGCAATGAAATCAATTCATTTCTAGAATAGCACCTCCCCGCCTATATTCATCGATGAAAATGCCTCAGTTCCTATTGGAAAAGCACATGAACGCCCACAGCCTCTTGATCCGGTTTCGTTACGTATTGCATCACAGCCGCCTGATGCAGATCGCGACGCTGGTTGGCTTCTGGCTGGCGGGTGAGTTCTTCGTTCGCCTGGTCGGCCTCCCGCTTCCCGGTGGCATTGTCGGCATGGCGCTGGTGCTGGCTCTCCTTCTGAGCGGGCGCATCAGCCTCTTCAGCATGAAGCGCGGGGCGGAGTGGTTCCTGGCGGAGATGCTGCTCTTCTTCGTTCCTGCGGTTCTTGCGGTCCTTGAGCATCAGGAATTGATAGGCCTGCTCGGCCTCAAGATCATGGCCGTGATTTTGCTGGGCACATTGACGGTGATGAGCGTCACCGCATTGACGGTCGACCTCTGCTACCGGTGGAGCCTGCGTTATGTCGCTAAGTAACCCGCTTGTAGCGACGCTTTTCTGGTCCGCCGCAACGATCCTGCTTTATCTCGCGGCCAAGCGCGTCTATCGCCGTTTTCCCCTGTGGTGGCTGACACCGCTTGCCGTCACGCCCCTGTTGCTGATGGCGCTCGTCATGGGGCTCAACCAGAACTATCGCGGCTATTTCAGCGCCACCCACTGGCTGGTCGCGCTGTTGGGACCTGCAACCGTTGCCTTTGCAATTCCGATCTATCAGCAGCGTGCCACGATCCGCCGCTATTGGCCGGTGCTTCTGGCAGGGGTGGTGGTGGGAAGTTCGTCGGCAATGGCTTCCGCATGGGGACTGGCACATCTGTTGGGACTCAATGAAGCTATCAGCCTCAGCCTGATGCCCCGCTCGATGAGTACGCCATTTGCGATGACGGTTTCCGGCGACATTGGCGGCACGCCGGATCTGACTGCCATCTTTGTGGTGCTCACCGGCGTGTTTGGCGCGGCGATGGGCGAAGTCATGCTCAACTGGCTGCCCATCCGCTCGGCGCTGGCACGCGGAGCCCTTTTCGGCATGGGCGCCCACGGCGCCGGTGTTGCGAAGGCGCATCAGATCGGCAGCGAGGAAGGTTCCATTGCCGGATTGGTCATGGTGCTTGTAGGACTGGTGAATGTGCTGGCCGCGCCTCTGATCGCTCACTTTCTATAAACGCCCGGAAACCGGCGTCTTATGGGCGTGGGCACTTTCATGAAAACAATTGGTTAGAGTGGTTTTGAACGGACCTGTGAAAACAGAACCGCTCCAGGGGCCTTGCCTTTTTCTTGAGCGTCAACGTCTTTGCATAACTGATATGCATTAATGGTCGTTGCTGCTGAGGGAGGTGCCGGGTAAACATCTCTTCATCGAGTTCACTCCTCCTCCCAGAACTCGATAAGGAATACGGCACTCCTCCTCCCAAGCCGTATTCAAGATCAGGCCGCGCATCCTCCTCCCGCGCGGCCTTTTTCTTTTTCAGCTTCCCCTATTTGTTCTGATGCGTTGACAATGCGTAACCGCGCAAGCCCATAGGCAAGCCGCGGCCTCTACTCTATTTCTGGTCCAGGTTCTGAAATCGGGAAGAAGCGTCCATGACAAGCGGCATCCACCACATCACCCTCATCACCAGAAAAGTGCAGGCGAATGTCGATTTCTACGTCGGCTTTCTGGGGCTGCGCATCGTCAAGCAGACGGGTGGATTCGAGGATGCCGAGCAGCTCCACCTGTTCTACGGGGATCGTACCGGCACACCCGGATCGCTGGTCACGTTTCTGGTTTGGGAGGATGGCTCCAGGGGCCGCGTCGGTCATGGACAGGTTGGTGAAATTGCGCTGGCTATAGATCGAACTGCCATCGGTTTCTGGCTGGAACGCGCGCTGCGCTATCATGTGCCGTCCGAAGGGCCGGTGCAGGAATTCGG
Organism: Brucella sp. IR068; assembly: GCF_049065885.1. Taxonomy (NCBI): domain Bacteria; kingdom Pseudomonadati; phylum Pseudomonadota; class Alphaproteobacteria; order Hyphomicrobiales; family Brucellaceae; genus Brucella; species Brucella sp. IR068. The sequence goes on from NZ_JBAKHE010000003.1 coordinate 290,415, forward strand.
CGAACCGGTCCTGCGCCTGCGCGATCCTGACGGAGTGATCGTGAAGCTGGTCGGCTGCGATCTTGCGGCCAATGATGCCTGGGAAAGCGAGGGCATACCGGCCGCTTTCGCGGTCAGGCGCTTGCGGGCCGCGACCGTCCTGTCCGAAACCCCGGAGCAGACTGCCCGTTTCATCGAGCGTCATTTCGGTTTCCGATCCGTGGCGAAAGAAGGCACGATAGAGCGTCTCTTGTCGGATTCGGGCGACGCCATCGATGTGCGCGACGCAGGCGGCTTCTGGCCGGGCATTCCGGGTACGGGCATCGCCGACCATGTTGCTTTTCGTGCCGCTGACGCGGGTGAAGTGGAAAGGGGGGAGAAGGAGCTTTCAAAGCTCAATTCCAGTGCCGTCAATGTGCACGACCGCAAATATTTCACTTCGCTCTATGTGCGCGAACCGGCCGGAACGCTGTTCGAATTTGCAACCGATGCGCCGGGCTTCACGATAGACGAGCCGGTTGAAGAACTGGGGAAATTTCTGTTCGTGCCGCCGGGCAATGAGGAAAAGGCGGATGCGATCCGGGTACGGATGCCGCAATTCGCTCTGCCGGGCGAGGAGCGAGTGATCTACCGCGACCTGCCTTTCATTCACCGGATACACCAGCCGGAAGATGCCGATGGCAGCACGCTGGTGCTCCTGCACGGCACTGGCGGAAACGAAAATGACCTGATGCCCTTCGCCCGTAAGGTGGCGCCGCGCGCAACCCTTCTGGGCGTGCGTGGACGCAGCACGGAAGAGGGTATCCAGCGCTGGTTCCGCCGCTTTGACCTCAAGCGGTTCGATCAGGCCGACATCCGGTTTGAAGCCGAAGCATTCCAGGCTTTCGTGGAGGGAGCCGTTGCTGCCTATGGCATCGATCCGGGCCGGACGGCATTCATCGGGAACTCCAACGGCGCCAATCTGCTGGCCGCATTCATGCGCCTGCATCCGCACGTGGTTCGCACGGCGATCCTTCTGCGCGGGCAGGAAGTTCTGGAAGAACAGCCCGAAGGGGCGGATTTGTCCGATGCTTCGGTGCTTCTGATGAAAGGTGCTTCCGATCCTTTTGGCGACGAGGCCGGAACGCTGGAAAAAGTCCTGCGAGAAGATGGAGCGGCGCTTGCCGTCAGCACGGTTGCAGCGGGCCATGCGCTCATCGATGAAGATATCCGCATCGCAAGCGACTGGCTTCGAGACAAGATATAAGTAAAAGGGCTGCGGAGAGTTCCGCAGCCCTTTTTATATTAATCAAGCGGTTTCAGGTTTCGCTCGATAGCTTCACGCTTTCCTTCAAGGAAAGGCGGAAGCGACAGGCTTTCGCCAAGGCTTTCCAGTGGTTCGTCAACCGCGAAGCCGGGGCCGTCCGTGGCGATTTCAAACAGGATGCCGTTCGGCTCGCGGAAGTAGAGTGAGCGGAAATAATAGCGCTCCACCTCGCCGCTTGACGGCATGCGAACGGACCGCAGGCGCTCGACCCATTCCTGCATGCTTTCCTGATCCGGTGTGCGAAATGCGACGTGATGTACGGCGCCTGCACCCTGCCACGCGGTCGGCAGATTCGGCTGTACGGCCACATGCAACTCTGCAGCGGGGCCGCCCGGTCCCATCGAGAAGACATGGACATGGCCTTCGCCATCGGGTGAAGCATAGTCGCCGGTCTGACGCATGTTCATCACTTTTTCCAGGATGATCTGGGTCGGCGCCAATTCGGGAACACTGAGCGTGATCGGACCGAGCCCCCTGATCTGCCTTTCCACGGGAACCGGGCTTCGTGCCCAGCTATGCGCTTCACCCGCGCCGCCGTCATCGGTCAGGCGCAGCCGCTGCCCCTCGGGGTCCTCGAAATCGAGAACGGCGCGTCCTGCAGCTTCGAAAATGCCGCCCGTCTGGACGCCCTTCTCAGTCAGATGCTTTCGCCACCATTCAAGACTTTCGACCCCGTTCACGCGCAAGCCGGTGCGGGCGACGCTATTGGTGCCGCGCTGTTCGCGCTGTACCGGCCAGTCGAAAAAGGTGATGTCGGTACCGGGCGAAGCCAGCCCGTCCGCATAGAACAGGTGGTAGGCGCTTGTGTCGTCCTGGTTGACGGTCTTCTTGACGAGCCGAAGCCCGAGCGTGTCGGTGTAGAAGCGCCGGTTGCCGGGCGCATCGGCGGTAATGGCTGTCAGATGGTGCAGCCCTGTCAGTTCCAATGCCATATGTGTGCCTCCTTCAGAAACGGAGTTGCTGTTGGCGGATATATCGGGCAGGGCTGACTGCGGGGAAAGTATCAGCTGTTGAACAGTGTGTAACCCATAAGCCGCAACCGCTGGTCTTTCGACAACGGTGGATAATTGGGGGCTTGGCAGAAGGTTTCACGTAAAGAATATGTTAACCTTCAAAATTCGGGTGTAAGAGCCCTGCTGGCGTAGTGTTAGGGAGTATGGTTTTGCGGCGCATTTTTTCTTGGTCTGCCCCTGCGTTGCTTGTTCTAGTATCTCTGCTCACCGGTTGCGCCAGCCGCCCTGAAGGTGTGCTCGTTCCAATCGGCGATACTGCCTCTCCCGGCACGACGAAGGTCAACCTCGTCGTCGCGACCACCCGCCGCCCGTCTGATAACCCGGGCATTCTTTTCTCCGGCGAGCGCGACAAGCTCGTATCGCTCAATGAGATCGTCGTATCCATTCCCCCGGAGAAAAACCGCAAGGCGGGTGAAGTGCAGTGGCCGAAGAAGCTGCCGCCCAATCCGCAGAAGGATTTCACCACCGTCAGTGTGACGCCGGTCAAGACCGATGTGGAAATGGCAGGCTGGGTTCGTCCGCACCTGACCAAGAGCCGCCGCGTGATGGTGTTCGTGCACGGTTTCAACAATACGTTTGAGGATTCCGTCTACCGTTTCGCGCAGATCGTGCATGATTCGGGCGCCGATGTAGCACCGGTCATTTTCACCTGGCCGTCGCGCGCCAGCGTGTTCGATTATAACTACGACAAGGAAAGCACCAACTATTCCCGCGATGCGCTGGAGCAGATCCTGCGAGCCATCGTGCGCGAGCCCGAGGTCAAGGATATCACGGTCATGGCCCACTCCATGGGCAGTTGGCTGACGGTCGAGGCCCTGCGGCAGATGGCTATTCGCGATGGTCGTGTGAATGCCAAGATCACGGATGTCATTCTGGCCTCGCCCGATCTCGACGTCGATGTGTTCTCGAAGCAGTTTCTTGCTATGGGCAAGCAGCATCCCCGTTTCACATTGTTCACCTCGCGGGACGACAAGGCGCTTGCATTGTCCCGGCGCATTTCGGGCAATATCGACCGCCTGGGCCAGATAGACCCGTCGATCGAGCCTTATCGTTCCGAACTGGAAAGAGCGGGCATCACCGTCATCGATCTGACGCAGCTCAAGGCGGGAGACCGTCTCAACCATGGCAAGTTTGCCGCGAGCCCGGAAGTCGTGCAGCTGATCGGCAAGCGTCTCGTCGCGGGCCAGACCATCACGGATTCGCAGGTTGGCCTCGGCGATCGTCTGGGTGCAGTCGCGATAGGGACGGCGCAGGGTGTCGGGACGGCGGCTTCGCTGGTGGTCACGGCGCCGATTGCGGTGTTCGATCCCAATACGCGCAAAACCTATGACGAGCAGATTGATCGTTTCGGTCGTGCTGTCGGCAATACGGTTGGCGCGGTGACGATCCCGACGCAGTGAGGCAGTCGGGAAGGCATCTGCCTCGGCAGTTGTCATATTTAAGCTGACGCTGTAGGACTCGCGGCCAACAATTTCGGTCGCGAGGAGGACCTCATGCAGATCATCCGCACCATAGAGGAGTTGCGTCAGGCTCTGGCGCCCGCAAGGCGGGCTGGAAAACGCATCGGCTTTGTGCCGACCATGGGCTATCTCCATAAAGGCCATCTTGAACTGGTTCATCGATCCAGGGCGGAAAACGATGTGACTGTCGTGTCCATCTTCGTCAATCCATTGCAGTTCGGCGCAAATGAAGACCTCGACAAATATCCTCGGGATCTGGAGCGCGACGCAACTCTGCTGCGCGGGGCCAGTGTCGATTATCTTTTCGCGCCAGCGGTCAGCGACATGTATCCGCGTCCCATGCAGACGGTTGTGGATGTACCCACGCTCGGCAACCAGATGGAAGGCGAGGCGCGTCCCGGCCACTTCGCCGGTGTCGCGACGGTGGTCAGCAAGCTCTTCAATATCGTAGGGCCGGATACTGCTTATTTCGGCGAGAAGGACTTTCAGCAACTCGTCATCATCCGCCGCATGGTGGAAGACATGGCCATTCCGGTGCGCGTCGTCGGCGTCGAGACCGTGCGTGAGGATGACGGCCTCGCCTGTTCGTCGCGCAATGTCTATCTGACGCCAGAACAGCGCGCAGCCGCCGTCATCGTGCCGAAAGCGCTCGACGAGGCTGAGCGCCTCTATCGCTCCGGCATGGATGATCCTGATGCGGTGGAAGCCGCAATTCGCGCCTTCATCGCTACCGAACCGCTGGCAACGCCCGAAGTAGTCGCGTTGCGCGACCCTGAAACCCTGGAACGCCTGACAGCTGTACAGGGGCGCCCGGTTCTCATTGCGCTGTTCGTTCGTCTCGGCGCGACGCGGCTTCTCGATAACCGCGTCATCGCACATGTCGCACAGGAAAGGGCAGCCTGAAATGAGCGCACCCGTCAAACAGAAGCGGCTGACGCCTAAATCCATCCAGGCCATGAAGGGCGAACGCCCCATTGTCAGCCTGACCGCCTATACGACGCCGATTGCGCGGCTGCTCGATCCGCATTGCGACCTGCTGCTGGTCGGCGACTCGCTCGGCATGGTGCTCTACGGCCTGGATTCCACTCTTGCCGTAACGCTCGACATGATGATCGCCCATGGGCAGGCGGTGATGCGCGGCGTGGAGAAGGCCTGTGTTATCGTCGATATGCCGTTCGGTTCCTATCAGGAATCGAAGGAACAGGCGTTCCGTAACGCTGCGCGCGTCATGCAGGAAACCGGCTGCGACGGCGTGAAGCTCGAAGGCGGCGAGGAGATGGCGGAAACGGTTGCTTTCCTCGTCAAGCGCGGCATTCCCGTGTTCGGCCATGTCGGTCTGATGCCGCAGCAGGTCAACACGGTCGGCGGCTTCCGCTCGCTCGGACGCGGTGATGAAGAGGCCGACCAAATTCGCCGCGATGCACAGGCCATTGCCGATGCGGGCGCTTTTGCGCTGGTGATCGAAGGCACGGTGGAGCCGCTGGCGCGTGAGATCACCGCATCGCTTGCCATCCCAACGGTCGGCATCGGGGCATCTGCTGCCTGCGATGGACAAATATTGGTTTCAGACGACATGCTGGGGCTTTTTCAGGATTTCACGCCGCGCTTCGTGAAGCGTTTTGCGCATCTGGCGCCAGAGGTCTCGGATGCGGCCAAAGCCTATGCCGAGGAGGTGCGGGCGCGCGCTTTTCCGGGGCCGGAACATGTTTTCGGAGCAGGGAACAAGGCTTAAGCGCTGAAAGCTGTGGCCGGTAACGCGCAGCGCCTTGTATTCGTTGCTCAATCACGTTCAATGCCGGAAGTGTTTTCTGGAGCGGCCGTGACTGACGATATTGCCCATACTGAATTGATAGCCGTGCTGGCAGCTGTTACCGGCGAACAGCCGCGCGTCATGACCGTGCGGGGAGGGCAGGCCCTGCCATCCGGTCCGTTCGAGAGCGAGCATCGTTCTCTGCAAGCAGGCCTGCGCGCCTGGGTGCAGTCGGAAACCGCACATCCGGTCGGATATCTGGAGCAGCTCTACACCTTTGCCGATCGGGACCGACATGCACAGGGCGAGCGTATCATCTCAATCAGCTATCTGGGCCTGGTACGCGAAAGCGACGCCGCTGCGGGGCAGGCTGGATGGCGCGGCTGGTATGATTATCTGCCGTGGGAAGATCACCGCCAGGGCGAACCGCCCATCATGGAACACCTCAACAACGCGCTGCTCGTCTGGGCCTACCGGGCAGAGACGCCCGAACTGACGGCGCAGCGCATGCGGCGGATCGCCTTCACCTTCGGCTTTGAGAGCGGAGATTGGAGCGGGCGCTGGAATGAAGACCTTGTGCTGCAACGCTATGAGCTGCTGTTCGAGGCTGGTCTGGTGGCCGAGGCCGGTATGCAGGAAGATGAGAACGGTCGCTCCATGTTTGCCGATCATCGTCGCATCCTTGCCACGGCGATTGCGCGGCTGCGCGCCAAGATCAAATATCGCCCGGTGGTCTTCGAGCTGATGCCGGAAAGTTTCACCCTGCTGCAATTGCAGCGCACCGTCGAAGCGCTGGCGGGTCTGCGCCTGCACAAGCAGAATTTCCGCCGCCTGATCGAACAGCAGGATCTGGTCGAAGAGACCGGCGAAAGCCACAGCGAAACCGGCGGACGCCCGGCAAAGCTCTTCCGTTTCCGCTACTCGATTGTCGAGGAACGCGCCCTTTCCGAGCGTCATCTGGCTGGAGCCAAGCTGCCAATCTCCCGCGATTGACAATATGCTCGAATCGAGTATAAGGTTGCGATTATGAAATACTCACATTGAGTATAATGGAAATGGGTAAGTGACCTTGGAGGCCACCGTGAACGATCATGTTTCCGTTTCGCAACTTTATGACCGGGTGGCCCGTGTGTTGCCAAAGGCAGAGTGGCTCGGCTTCGAGGACGATGTCGCGGCCATTCTCGAGCTGAAGAAAAAGCGCAATGCCGTCATCCTCGCGCATAATTACCAGACGCCGGAAATCTTCCACTGCGTGGCCGACATTGTCGGCGACAGCCTGGCGCTGGCACGCAAGGCGGCTGAAGTCGATGCCGATGTGATCGTGCTGGCGGGCGTGCATTTCATGGCCGAAACGGCCAAGCTCCTCAATCCCGGCAAGACAGTGCTGATCCCCGATATGGGCGCAGGCTGTTCGCTCGCCGACAGCATCACGCCGCAAGACGTGGCGCTTTTGCGTGAAGCGCATCCCGGCGTGCCGATCATCACCTATGTCAACACATCCGCCGCCGTGAAGGCGGCGTCCGACATTTGCTGCACCTCCGGCAACGCCAAAAAGGTTGTGGAATCGCTCGGTGTGCCGCGTGTGCTGATGATTCCCGACGAGTTTCTGGCCCAGAACGTGGCGCGTGAAACAGACGTGGAAATCCTCGCATGGCATGGCCATTGCGAGGTGCATGAGCGTTTCACCCCGGACGATATTCGTGAACTGCGCGAAAGCCATCCCGGCGTCATGGTTCTGGCGCATCCCGAATGCCCGCCGGAAGTGGTGGAGGCAGCCGACTTTGCCGGTTCCACGGCAGTCATGTCGGACTATGTCGGTCAGAAGAAGCCGCAGCGCGTGGTGCTTTTGACCGAATGTTCGATGAGCGACAATGTCGCCGTTGATCACCCGGAGGTCGAGTTCATCCGCCCCTGCAATCTTTGTCCGCATATGAAGCGGATCACCCTCGCCAATATCCGCGATGCATTGGAAAACAATCGTCATGAAGTGGTGGTCGACGCCGCTTTGATGGAACCGGCCCGGCGCGCCGTCGAACGGATGCTGGCAATATGATCAACGCCCGGACGGCCCCGGTTCTCATCGTCGGCAGTGGACTTGCCGGGCTGATGACCGCGCTGACGCTATCGCCCCAGCCGGTCCTGCTGGTGACAGCGGGAAGCCTTGGCCTGTCCGGTTCCAGCACTTTGGCGCAGGGCGGGATCGCTGCGGGTATCGGGGCGGACGACAGTACAGCGCTGCATCTGGCCGACACAATTGCGGCGGGCGATGGCCTCTGCGATGCGGCGGTTGCTGCGGAAATCATAGCAGCAAGCGCGGACGTCATTGCTGCTCTGGAAGCCCATGGCGTGCGCTTCGACCGCAAGGCCGACGGTTCGTGCTCCCTTGGTCTGGAAGCCGCGCACAGTCGCCATCGTATCGTCCATGTCGATGGTGATGCGACGGGCGCTGGCATCATGCGCGCTTTGATCGCGAAGGTTCTGGCAACGCCCTCGATCACCGTCATGGAAAACACCCGCGCCCTGCGGCTCATCAAGCAGGATTGCCGTGTGGTCGGTGCCTGCCTGGAGAATGCTGGACCGGTTGCCGCGCGTGCGGTGGTTCTGGCGACCGGTGGTATCGGGGGGCTCTATAAGGATACGACCACGCCGCTTGGCAATCTGGGGCAGGGGGCTGCTTTGGCGGGGCGTGCGGGCGCAGTGCTTGCCGATATGGAGTTTGTGCAATTTCACCCCACTGCACTTGCCGTCTCTGCACCGCGTCTGCCGCTGGTCAGCGAAGCGGTGCGGGGCGAAGGCGCTGAACTCATCAATGATCGCGGTGAGCGGTTCATGGCCAACATTCCGGGCCGCGAGCTGGCCCCACGCGATGTCGTTGCCCGTGCCATTGGCAGCGAGATCGGCCAGGGTCGAAAGGTTTTTCTCGATGCGCGGGCGGCTCTGGGGGCGGGTTTTGCAACCCGCTTCCCGGGTATCGATGCGCTTTGCAGGCAGCATGGCATCGACCCTTCGCGCGACCCCATTCCGGTGCGGCCCGCCACCCATTACCACATGGGCGGCATCAAGACCGACGCTGACGGGCGCAACACGATACCCGGCTTGTGGGCTGTTGGTGAAGCTGCCTGCACCGGCCTGCATGGCGCGAACCGGCTTGCCAGCAATTCTTTGCTCGAAGCTGCGGCAATGGGGCTGCGCGCCGCTCACGCCCTTGTGGATGACGAAGTGATCGGTGCTCGCCAAATCGCGCCTGTTAGCCTGCCCGGAGATACCGATCCTGAACCGGTAAGGCGCGTCGTTTCCAGTCATCTAGGACTGTTGCGCGATGAAGAAGGTTTGCGCGTGGCGGTCACCACCCTTCTTCCGCTCGCTGAGTCAGACGATGCCGCCGCGGTGGCGCTGGTCGCTGCGGTGGCGGCCTATGAACGGTGCGAGTCGCGCGGCAGCCATGCCCGCATCGATCATCCGCAAAAGGATGCAATCGCCAGACGCCGATTTCACACATTCGAGACGGCGTTCGCGCAGGCTCGCGAGATAAACGATCCAAACCGAATTTCCAGGATAGCTTCATGAACCTGCCGCACCTGTCTCCGCTTGTTGTCGAACCGCTGGTGCGCGCCGCGCTTCTGGAAGATCTGGGGCTTGCCGGTGATATCACCAGCAATGCCGTCGTACCGGAGGATCACCGTTCGGCCATGCTGTTCAGCCTGCGCCAGCCGGGTGTCATCGCCGGGCTGGATGTGGCTGAAATGGCGTTTCGTCTGGTCGATCCGGACGTCACATTCGAGCGCTTGACCCGGGATGGCCAGTTTCTTGAAAAAGGGAGCGACATTGCCCGCGTTTCCGGCAGTTCGCGGTCGATCCTGGCGGGTGAGCGAACGGCGCTCAATTTTCTCGGTCACCTGTCCGGTATCGCCACGGCAACGGCCAATCTGGTGAAGGCGGTCGCGGGAACCGGGGCTTCCATTGTCTGCACGCGCAAGACGACGCCGGGGCTGCGTGCCTTGCAGAAATATGCGGTCAGGGCAGGCGGGGGTATGAACCATCGCTTCGCGCTCTATGATGCGGTGCTCATCAAGGACAACCACATCGCAGTCGCGGGCGGCGTGCGCGAAGCCATCGAGCGCGCCAAGGCCGGTGCTGGCCATATGGTCAAGATCGAGGTTGAAGTTGACACGCTGCAACAGCTTGATGAAGCAATGGCGGTGGGTGTGGACGCAGTTCTGCTCGACAATATGTCACCGGCCCAGTTGCGCGAGGCTGTATCGATCATCGATGGCCGCGCCATTTCGGAAGCTTCGGGCGGCATCACACCGGAAACGGTCGCCGCTGTTGCCGCAAGCGGTGTCGATCTGATTTCGGTCGGCTGGACGACGCACAGCGCGCCAAACCTCGATATCGGGCTCGATTTTGAATTGAATGGCTGAGGTAATAGCCCGCAATCTTCCCGAATATTCGGACCTGTTCGCTGCAAAACCCGACACATGGTGCCGGGGTGGTCTGCGGTTTGGTCTGCGCCCGGCGCCTTCCAAATTCGGGCAACAAACTCCCTTCAAAACATGATTGTAATATTCATATTTTCGTGTCACAAATTCACTGACTGATAGTCAGTCATGAGTCGTGCGGCGGTTCGGACACCTGCTTGTGTGCGTGCGGGTCGCCGGATCGTTGTCACGGCTCGCAGCGGCAACATTGCTGCGAAATTCAGGAATATCGATCAGGAGGGAGCGTAATGCTTCATCATACGGAAAACTGGCCCTACGTGATCACCCTGTCGAAGGGCGCATCGACCATGGAGGAGACCCGTGAATTCTTTGATACCTGGAACCGCTGGCTTGATGAAGGAAAGCCCTTTGTCACGATCCGCCGGTTTCTGGACGAGGATGCTCTCACGCATCCGGAAGGATCGGCGCGTGAAGTCAAGCAATGGTTTCAGCGCAATGCGCAGCGCATTCGCGAACAGGTGCTGGGGATGGTGAATATCGTGCCCGAATCTGTGTATGAACAGGCAAGCCGCATGGACGCTGAAAAGCTGTTCCGTGTTCCGGCTGGCACCTTCTCCAATGTCGAGGCAGCGCTGCACTGGCTGGAAGACCGCGTGGTTCGGCCAAACAGTCTTGTTTTTGACAGGGCGGCAATCCGGGGTAGATTGGCGGCATCCTGAAGTTCCGGAGATTGCTTTGCCGCCGACCGCCACCAAGTCCAAACCCCGCACCAAGCCCGCTGAAATACGTCGCGATGAGTTGATGGCTGCGGCCGAAGCCCTCTTCCTCGAAAAGGGCTTCGCGGCGACGAGCGTGGATGAAATTGTCCGCCTTGCCGATGTAGCAAAAGGTACGTTCTATCTGCATTTTCGCAGCAAGGACGACATCCTGATCGCCTTGCGGGAGCGATTTATCGACGGGTTCTGCGAGGGGTTGGAGCGTCAGTTGGGCCAATATCCGGCCGATGACTGGCACGGAAAGCTGGTAGCGTGGGCCGAGACGGGGATCGCCGGCTATCTGGACAATTACAGGATACACGACATGGTGTTCCATGATTTTCATCCGCCCCTGCGGCGCATGAAGCAGGAAAATCCGGCAATCGTCCGGCTCGATGCGTTGTTGACCGACGGCAATTCCGCAGGTGCGTGGAAAATCTCCAATCCGCGTTTGACGGCTGTGCTCCTTTTCAATGCGCTGCACGGTGCGGTCGATGAAATCATCTCCAACCCCGATATGATGGATCGAGCGGAAATGGTCGCGGGCGTTAAGGCGTTTTTCTTGCAGGCGGTACGGGCTTAGGGCATCCTGTTTTTTTGTTTTCCCCGAGCCCGTTCCAGTTTTCGGCAGGCGCGCACCAGAGAACGGGCAAAGAAAAAGGGAGGCTGATGCCTCCCTCCATTAACAGTCCAGCCCGTTTCGGCAGAGTTATTTCTCCACGAAAGCCTTCTCGATGACGTAGTGTCCGGCTTCGCTCTGGCTGCCTTCCTTGAAACCGCGCTCTTCAAGTATCTGCTTTGTTTCGGCCAGCATTTCCGGGCTGCCGCAGAGCATCATGCGGTCGTCGTCATGATTGAACTCTGGCAGGCCAACATCGGTGAACAGCTGTCCTGAACGAATGAGGTCGGTCAGGCGGCCACGATTCTTGTAGGGCTCACGCGTGACTGTCGGATAGTAGATGAGCTGCTTCTTGACCATTTCTCCGAGGAATTCATCCTGCGGCAGTTCGTTGGAAATGAAATCCGTATACGCGAGTTCCGCGACCTGACGCACGCCATGAACAAGAATGATCTTTTCGAAACGTTCATAGGCTTCCAGATCGCGAATGATCGACAGGAACGGCGCAAGACCGGTGCCGGTCGAGAGCAGCCAGAGATTTTTGCCCGGCTTCAGATTGTCGTAGAGCAGCGTGCCGACCGGCTTCTTGGACAGGATGATCTGGTCGCCAACCTTCAGATGCTGGAGCTTGGAGGTCAACGGACCGTTCGGCACCTTGATCGAAAAGAATTCCAGCCCGTCTTCGTAAAGGCTCGAGGCAATCGAATAGGCGCGCGTGAGCGGCTTGCCGTTTACTTCCAGCCCCATCATGATGAACTGGCCGCTCTGGAAACGAAAGCCCGGGTCGCGCGTGGTGCGGAAGGAAAACAGCGTATCGGTCCAGTGATGGATGTCGGTGACGGTTTCCTGATTGAAGTTGCTGCTCATTTTCGGAACTGTCTCTGTCTTGCTCCTGCACCGCTTGGGAGGACGGCGCCCGTGGATGGATCGGTCGTTTTGGTCATTGCCGCATTTTGCCCGCAGTCACGCATCTCCGTGGAGTCTGCATTTCCTGCAGGCAAAACGCCTTGATCGCAATCAATGTAAGCGCGTCATGCTGCCTTCAGGGTGGCTTCCGCGAATTCGTAATTGGCCAGCTTGTCGAGGAAATTCGTTACATAGTCAGGCCGACGATTACGGAAATCGAGATAATAGCTATGCTCCCAGACATCAAGCCCTAATAGCGCCTTGCCTTCGCCGGTTGCCAGCGGATTGGAGCCGTTCGGCGTCTTGGTGACCTTGAGCTTGCCGTCATCGGCCAGAACCAGCCATGCCCATCCCGAACCGAACTGGCCGACGGCTGCGGTCTTGAAGGCTTCCTTGAACTGGTCGACACCGCCGAAATCCTCGGTGATTTTCTTTTCCAGGGCGCCGGGAAGGCGGCCACCGGAAGCAGACAGGTTCTGCCAGAACAGATTGTGGTTCCAGTGCTGGCCGGCATTGTTGAACACCGGGGCCAGATCGGCCTTATCCTTGGCAAGGAGAATGATTTCTTCGAGCGACTTGCCCTTGAGCGCATCGTTCTTTTCAACGAATCCGTTGAGCGCAGTCACATAAGCCTGATGATGCTTGCCATGATGCAGCTCAAGCGTTTCCGTACCCATTCCCACGCCCTCGAGCGCGTTGGTTGCATAGGGAAGCGGGGGCAAGGTGAAGCTCATTTCAAAACTCCTTGTTACGTACGCCGTCGCGGTACGGACCGTCAGGTCCGTCAATCTGTTGCTGGACGCCGGTTGAGTGCCGTCATTTGATAACTATCTTGCTAAAGTGGGGTAGATAGCTTATTTAACAAGATAATTCTTCTTTAAATAGAAAATCGTCAATATGTCAAGGAATGACTTTCTAAATACCGACGCTTCGATAGCACGTTCTCCCGCCGAGCGCGTAATGCTCACGCTTAAGATGCGAGGCGCGCAGACGGCAGCTGCGATCGGCGAGCATCTGGGAACGACCGGCGAAGCGGTCCGCCAACAACTGGTGCGACTGGCTGAGGAAGGTCTGGTCGCTCCCCATTCCGTGTCGCAGGGTGTCGGACGTCCGTCTCAATTCTGGGACCTGACCGAGACCGGCAACAGGCGCTTCCCCGATACACATGCCGATTTGACGGTCCAGCTTCTCCATTCCGTTCGCAGCATTCTCGGTGAGGACGCGCTGGACACGCTGATCGCTCACCGCGAATCCGAGACCCGCCGTCAGTATCAGGCGCGCCTGAAAGATCTGCCGCTCGGCGAGCGGGTGTTGGAACTTGCCGCGATCCGCTCGGCGGAAGGTTACATGGCCGATGCCGAAAAGCAGGAGGATGGTTCCTGGCTCTTCATCGAAAATCACTGCCCGATCTGCGCCGCCGCGGACGCCTGCCAGGGCTTCTGCCGTGCGGAGCTTCAGGTATTCAGGGCCGTGCTTGGCCCTGATGTTTCTGTAAACCGAACCGAACATATTCTGGCCGGTGCGCGGCGCTGCGCTTACGTTATTTCGCCCGCCGCCTGATAATTCTCAGCATTGGGCCGTTTGCGGCTGTCTTGCGCTGCGGACGAGAGCGAGCGCCGACACGAACGCCAGTGCGGACAAAATGGCGAAGCCGGAAAAGAGCCAGAGCGCGGCATGTGCGGTGCCTGCAAAGCCGCCGGGGTTGGTGAGGCCAGCCATATTGGCAACCATTCCGGCAAGTGCTGCGCCAAGGGCGGTTGTGAAAAGCTGCACCATGGTCACGGAGGCGGATGCAAGGTTCTGATCTTCTGTGTCTGCTTGCTTGAAAATGCCCGTCAGCAGGTGCGGCCATGTCAGCCCCACGCCGAAACCGATGACTGCGAGCGCGATGCAGATCGGCAGCAGATCGTACCAATGACCCTCGCTTCCTGCCGGAATGAGGACGGCCAGCGTGACCATCCCGGCTACGCCCATGACGGGGGCGGCGAGAATAACGCGGTCGGTGCGCCCGGCGGCAATCCCCGACGACCCGATCGAGCCAAGTGTCCAGCTGCCGCCCATGATTGCTGCCAGATATCCAGCGACAAGCGGCGACTGATTATGCAGCACCTGAAAGAACAGCGGTACGAAGACTTCCGAACTGGTAACGGACGCGCTGAGGAAGGCGAGCGTCAGATAAAGCGCGCCGAGTTTCCGGATACTGAAAGACCCTTTCGGAAGAATGCGTCGGCTGGCCTTCTTTTCGGCGACGGCGAGGAGAAGCAGCAAGACGATTGCGAGTGCGACGCCGCCGGCATTCAGCGTCAGTTCCGACGAAATGCTTCCGGCGGAGACGGCAAGGACGGCAGCGGTCAGAAGAATGAGCTGTGGCCATGCCAGCCGGTCATTGCTGGCAGCGGAACCGGATTCGCGGGGCAGAACCGTCATGGCCATGATGGTGAACACGGCGATCACGGGCGCAAGCGACCAGAAGGCAGCGCGCCACATGCCGAGCTCCGCAAAAACGCCGCCAATCGCCGGGCCGACAAGCGTGGCAACGCCCCACATGCCGGAAACGAGGCCGATGGCGCGGGGCCATAGAGATTCATCAAAGACGATGCGGATCATTGAATATGACAGGGCGAGCATCATGCCGCCGCCAAGACCCTGAATGGCGCGCCCCGCCAGCATGACGGGCATGGAGGGCGCGAGGCCGCAAGTCAGGGTTCCCGCAGCAAAGATGCACGCTGCGACCAGATAGGCGCTGCGCGGGCCTGCCCGCGAAAGCAGGCGCGGCACAAGGGCGGAGCCGAGAATGGATGCGGTCACGAACAGCGCCGTGTTCCACGCGTAATAATCCATGCCGCCAATGTCGGCGACCACCGTCGGGAGGATGGTTGTGGCAATGAACACGTTGATGGCGTGAAGCGCCACGCCGCCGACGAGCGTCAGCGATACGATAGCGTTCCTGCCTGCGAACAGGTCTCCCCAACCGGCGGTCGGCTTGTGATCCTGCATCTGATTTTCCTTTGGCTGTCATTGCGTGGGCGAATACCTGATGAAGTCGCCCTGAACATGGAAACAACGGCTACGCTCGTGCTCGTAATTTGTCAAGCAAATGCTTGTTTAATTAATTTGACGATACTCACCAATCGTAGCGGGCCATCCAGTTGTATAAAAGCCAGTGGCACCGGCAAAGACTTTCAACGAAAACGGCGGAGCGGGTAGAAAGGGAAGGGGTTCAAATCCTGATAAAAAGCTCTATATGAGACGCGAGCCCTGAAGGCAGGGAAGTAATCCGCGATGGCTTATGGGGAAATTTTCCCGATAATGCTGTGGCGGATTTGTGTTTCTGTCACAAGCTTCCTATAAGCCTTCAAATAATTTGGGAAACCGCCTGATGTTTCCTCAACTTGGCAGACCAGACTTGCTGGCGAGGCCAGATTTTCCCATTGAATGACCCGGAACGCCCATGATCCCGACGCCCTACTACCTGATCGACAAGACCAAGCTGAAGCGCAACATGGAAAAGGTTGCCTATGTGCGCGAGAAATCCGGCGCCAAGGCACTGCTGGCGCTGAAATGTTTTGCCACCTGGTCGGTGTTTGATCTGATGAGCGAATATATGGACGGCACCACCTCGTCTTCGCTCAATGAAGTGCGTCTTGGCCATGAAAGATTCGGCGGCGAAACCCATGCCTATAGTGTGGCCTATGCCGACAATGAGATCGATGAGGTCATCAGCCACGCCGACAAGATCATCTTCAATTCGATTGGCCAGCTCGAACGCTTTGCTGACAAGGCGTCGGGCATCAAGCGCGGCCTGCGCCTCAATCCGGGCATCTCGTCTTCGAGCTTCGATCTTGCTGATCCGGCACGTCCGTTCAGCCGTCTTGGCGAATGGGATGTGGCGAAGGTTGAAAAAGTCATGGATCGCGTGACCGGCTTCATGATCCATAACAATTGCGAAAACTCCGACTTTGGTCTTTTCGACCGGATGCTGACCGACATCGAACAAAAGTTCGGCTCGCTTCTCAACCGCGTCGAATGGGTGAGCCTTGGCGGCGGCATCCACTTCACCGGCGATGATTATCCGGTCGATGAGTTCTGCGCACGACTGAAGGCGTTTTCGGAAAAGTTCGGCATTCAGGTCTATCTGGAGCCAGGCGAAGCCTCGATCACCAAGACCACGACGCTGGAAGTGACGGTGCTCGACACGCTGTTCAATGGCAAGAACCTTGCCATCGTCGATAGCTCCATCGAGGCGCATATGCTCGATTTGCTGATCTATCGCGAAAAGGCGAAGATGGCGCCGAACAATGGCGAGCACAGCTACATGGTTTGCGGCAAGTCCTGCCTCGCCGGCGATATTTTCGGCGAGTTCACTTTCGACAAGCCGCTTGCCATCGGCGACCGCCTCTCATTCGAGGATGCGGCCGGTTATACCATGGTCAAGAAGAACTGGTTTAATGGCGTGAAAATGCCAGCCATTGCCGTGCGTGAACTGGACGGCACGGTCAGAGTTGTCCGCGAATTTGATTACGCGGATTTTGAAGGGTCGCTTTCGTAAAGATCCTGTTGCGGCTTCACGCTGCAACGAACTCATGTGTTCCGAATGAGAAGGCAATCGGGACGGGAAATACAAGCATTTCCAGCAAAAGTGCGAAGCGGTTTTGCGCAGGATAATGCGTCAGTTAACTACAAAGACGCGGGAAACCGCTGGAAGAGGAAGTATCGACAGAAAATGAAGAAGAACGTTCTCATTATCGGCGCCGGGGGCGTGGCACAGGTTGTTGCACATAAATGTGCGCAAAACTCTGACATATTGGGCGATATCCATATTGCGTCCCGCACGGTTGAGAAATGCCGCAAGATTATCGATAGCGTGCATGAAAAGAAGAGCCTCAAGACGGAGGTGAAACTGGAAGCGCATGCGCTGGACGCAATGGATGTGGAGGCCACCAAGGCCCTGATCCGGAAGACGGGCGTTCAGATCGTCATCAATGTCGGCTCGGCCTTCCTCAATATGTCGGTTCTTCGCGCCTGTATCGATACGGGCGTGGCTTACATGGACACCGCAATCCATGAAGACCCGAAGAAGATCTGCGAGACCCCGCCATGGTATGGCAATTACGAATGGAAGCACCTGAAGGAATGCGAAGAGAAGGGCATTACTGCCATTCTCGGCATTGGCTTCGATCCGGGCGTGGTAAATGCCTATGTGCGTCTTGCTGCCGACGACTATCTCGATGAAGTCAAATCCATCGATATCGTCGACATCAATGCCGGTTCACATGGCCGCTGGTTTTCGACCAATTTCGACCCGGAAATCAATTTCCGTGAGTTCACCGGCACGGTCTATTCCTGGCAGAAAGGTGCCTGGCAGTCGAACAAGATGTTCGAAGTCGGCCACACCTTCGACCTGCCGGTCGTCGGTCCGAGCAAGGCCTATATGACCGGCCACGATGAAGTGCACTCGCTGTCGAAGAACTATCCGAACGCCGACGTGCGTTTCTGGATGGGTTTCGGCGATCACTACATCAACGTCTTCACGGTGCTGAACAATCTGGGCCTCCTGTCCGAACAGCCGGTCAAGACCGCCGAAGGTCTGGAAGTCGTGCCGCTCAAGGTAGTGAAGGCTGTGCTGCCCGATCCATCATCGCTGGCGCCGGACTATACCGGCAAGACCTGCATTGGCGATTTCGTCAAAGGCACCAAGGACGGCAAGGAGAAGGAAGTCTTCATCTATAACGTTGCCGACCACAAGGACGCCTATAACGAAGTGGGTTCGCAGGGCATTTCCTACACCGCTGGCGTTCCGCCGGTTGCAGCCGCAATCCTCATCGCTTCGGGCGAATGGGATGTGAAGAAGATGGTCAATGTGGAAGAGCTTGATCCAAAGCCATTCCTCCACATCCTGAACCAGATCGGCCTGCCATCCCGCATCAAGGATGAGAACGGCGACCGCGCGCTTGACTTCGCATAAGCATGCGATCCGGATGAATGAAGAAAACCCCGCTTCGGTGGGGTTTTTATTTTCTCGATCCTCATCCTGAGGAGGCCCGCAGGGCCGTCTCGAAGGATCGCCCTTCGAGGCTGCGCTTCGCTCCGCACCTCAGGGTGAGGGGTGTGGCGCTCGATAAAGAGGTCAGAAGAGCGCCGGTAAAGAAGGTGCGCGGGGTGATTGAGATTCTGGTGATGACGAGACGAAAATGGTGTTTCTCGAGAACCGTATTGGAATGTACTTTAGAGCGCATCCCGAAAAGTGTGAAACGGTTTTCGGGAAAGATGCGCGTGAAACAAAGAATTAGAGCGCCGATCTGATCCAATCAGATCGGAACGCGCTCTAGGGTACATGAGCACCGGAAGCGAAGAGAAGCGCCATTTGCAGACCGTCCGCGCCTGAATCTCAGTCGCCGCGCGGCCAGGTATCCGACAGCTGGTATCCACCGGGAAACGGATCGCTTGGATCGAGCATGAGCTGCGAGGTTCCTGTCACCCATGCGCGACCGGAAATAATGGGGCTGATGGCTGGCTTGCCACCAAGCTCAAGCGTCTTGTCGAGCCGACAATGAAACTCCGTACCCAGCACGGACTTGCCGATGAATTTCTCACCGACCTTCATCTGGCCCTTGGCCTGCAGCACGGCCATGCGCGCCGAGCAGCCCGTTCCGGTCGGGGAACGGTCGAGCTTGGCCGGGCGGATCGCAACGGTGTTCACGCCCGTCAGCACGTCGCCCTCCCGTGTTACCGGCTCGGTGATCTGGCAGAAGGAAATGTGGTTCCAGTCTTTTTCCGGGTGGCGGAAGCCCAGTTGTTCATTGGCGGCCTTGGTGATCTTCACGCCAATCTCGGCCAGTTCGCGCGCCTGACCCGGCTTGATCTTTATGCCGATCTGCGCTGCGTCGACAATGACAAAGCTGTCGCCGCCATAGGCCGTATCGACGGTGAGAGTGCCAAGTCCCTCGACTTCAAGCGTCGCATCCAGCCGGTCGGCGAAAGACGGCACGTTGCGCACGCTGATGCGCTCCGCCTTGCCGTTGCGGCACTCCGCTTCCACCTCGATAAGCCCGCCTGGCGCTTCCAGCACCATTCGCGTCACCGGCTCCTGCATCGGGATGATGCCGCTGTCCAAAAGCACGGTCGAGACGCAGATCGAGTTCGAACCGGACATCGGCGGCGTATCCGCAGGTTCCATGATGATGAAGCCCATCTGTGCGCGAGGATCTTTCGGCGGCACCAGCAGATTGACGTGGCGGAACACACCGCCGCGCGGTTCGTTGAGCACGAAATTGCGCAAGGTCTCGTCGCTGGCAATGAAGCGCGATTGTTCCCATACAGTTGCACCCGGAGGCGGGGCCACACCGCCGACGATGACATCGCCGACTTCGCCCTCCGCATGACAGCCGACAATATGGATGACTTTGGTGCTGCGCATGACGCCTCCTGCAATTAATGCAATCATTCCTATCGGTTAGGCCATAAGCGTCAATCCTTTATCGGACAGGCAATGACGCTTTCGCGTCAGAATGAGGATTTGATTCCTCTATGTGTCCGGAGACGAAAAATCCATTTCGAGACGTGTTGCTTCTTTGAGCAAGTCTGATATCCATGTTGCTCTAATTTTGTGCAAATCGATGCGCAGCCCGCTTGGCTCCGGATCAGTTTCTGGAACATACACAACGTTCCCAATAGAAATTGAGCAACCCGAAAAGTTGGGGCGAAGTCGCTCTTGCAGCGACAAACGCCCTTAGCCGGCATGGGACGGTCGATGATCGTATTTCCGCGCCTCTTCTCAGATTGACATGGTCTCTGATGTTCCGGGGCGTGGCCTCATTCAAATGGAACATCCGGCGGGTTGACGGCCCCGGATGCTTCGGGGAGCGGACTATGGACAGGACAAACAATGCGGGCTTTGAGCAGCCCCATGAATCCGGCACGCAACGCTGGGGCAGGGAGATGGTCGCGGCGCTGACACTCGGCTGGCCGCTGATCTTCACCAATCTTTCGCAGGCCGCGCTGACGGCGACCGATGTCATCTTTATCGGCCGTCTCGGAGCGGACACGCTCGCCTCGGCTTTGCTGGCGACGAGCTTCTATCATACGCTGATGATCTTCTCGATGGGGCTTGTCTCGGCAGTGATGCCGATGATCGCCATTGCGCTTGGCAAGAACCGCCATTCGGTGCGTGATGTGCGCCGCACCGTTCGTCAGGGTTTCTGGACCGCAATCATGATCGCGGTCCCGGTCTGGATCGTGCTCTGGCATTGCGAGGAAATCTTCCTGTTTCTCGGCCAGCGTCCGGACATCGCCGCCCGCTCGACGGATTTCATGCACACGCTGCAATGGGCGCTGTTGCCTTATCTGGGCTATATCGTGCTGCGCTCATTCTTTGCGGCGATGGAAAAGCCGATGTGGACGCTGCTCATTGCAGCCCTTGCGATCGGTTTCAACGCGCTTGCCGGCTGGACGCTGATTTTCGGCCATTTCGGCTTTCCCCGCATGGAATTGCATGGCGCCGGTATCGCTACCACGGCATCAAGCACGATGATGTTCCTCGGGCTTGCCTTCATCACCCTGCGCCATCGCCGTTTCCGCCGCTATCACCTGTTCGGCCGTTTCTGGCGTCCCGACTGGGCGCGCCTGCTTGAACTGTGGCGTATCGGCATTCCAATGGCGCTCACTTTCGTGTTCGAGACATCGATCTTCTATGCCGCGGTGGTCATGATGGGCCGCATCGGCCCGACTGCCATGGCGGCTCACGCCGTGGCGATCCAGATCGCATCGCTCAGTTTCATGGTGCCGCTCGGTTTCGGACAGGTGGCAACCGTGCGTGTGGGCCGTGCTTATGGCGCCGGCCACCCCAAGGCGATTGCCTATGCGGGCTGGAGTGCCTACGCGCTCGGTGTGGGCTTCATGGCGGTGATGGGGCTGCTTATGGTGCTCATCCCTCGCTTGTTCATCGGCGTCTTCCTTGATCTGCACGACCCGCAGAACCTGCCGGTGATGGAACTGGCCGTGACTTTCCTTGCGCTGGCCGCACTCTTCCAGATCGTTGACGGCGCACAAGCCGTTGCCGCAGGCATGTTGCGCGGCCTGCGGGATACCCGCGTGCCGATGTTCCTGGCTCTGTTTGGCTATTGGGGCGTGGGCTTGCCGCTCGGCGCATTGCTTGCGTTCAAGTTCGAACTTGGCGGTGTCGGTATCTGGCTCGGTCTTGCCGCGGGTCTCGGCATTGTGGCGGTGTTGATGACACTGCGATGGCGCAGGCATCTTGCACATGTATCGGCTCACCCTGCCTGAGCGCTCCAATAAAAAAAGCCATACGCCCGACAGGCGTATGGCTTTGACGATCTGATCCTGCGCCTTACTTCGTCAGCGCAATGATGCGGTCGAGGGCAGCACCGAAGCCTTTCAGCGAAACCTTGAAGGCAACCGGCTGGCTTGGGCTCAGGGCTGTCGTTGTGACGTTGATATTGGTGCCGGCCTTGAGGGCGGCAACCTGCTTGGCGTCGAAGCTTACTGGAGCCAGGCAACCTTGCGGCAGGCAGGTGGAGAAAGCGAGATTCGGTGCGGCGGCGTCATCGATCTTGAGGGCCGCGCCCTTGGCAAGATCAAGGCCGAACGGCATCAGCAGGACGCCTTCAACCTTGCCCGCGACATTGCGCAGTTCCGCCGTCAGAACGCGCTGGCCGGTCTGCGTGCTGCTCTGCTCCTGACGCATCACGCAGATGCTGGTGTCTTTCTGGTTCTGACAGGAAACAGTCCAGTCCTCATAGGTTTCCTGCAGATTGCTGGCGCCGCCGGGAAGCGGGGCAGCAAAGGACGAAGCGCCTGAAATGGTTGCGAGCGTGAATGCAAGACCGATTACACGATAGGTTTTCATAAATAGATTCTCTCTGAAATGAATGACTCCCGGAGCTGTATACTCCGAGACAGTGTTCAAGAAAATGATATTGAGCATAAAATATTCGCGTCATCAACTGCGATCGTTGTTTGTATTTTAGTTATATAAATAGCTATCAATATATTGCTTCTTGTGCGGTTGCGTCTCCTGCGGTGCCAGGTTTTTCCCCGCGCCCCTTTTCCTCGCAAGGCGGGAACTTTAAAGTCATCGGCTGAAAGGTCGGCCTGGGACGCCGGGAGGAGAGAACGTGACGCTACGCTACCAGATTGTTGCACTGGCAATTGTGCCGCTCATCGTGGCCATATTGACAGTCACGGCCTTTATTACCTGGCAATCGGCCAATCTGGTGCAGAGCAGCATCGCCACTTTCGAGAAGAATATGCTGAAAGCCAAGGAGACCGAGCTTCTCAATCTCACCAATCTGGCCCTTTCCTCCATACAGCAGATTTACGACGAGGCGGGTCCCGACGATACCGCGGCCATGGAAAAGGTGCGCGAGATACTGACCTCGCTCGATTATGGTCGCGACGGTTATTTCTTCGTCTATGATTATGACGGCAACAACGTCGTTCATCCGCGCCAGACCTTCCGTCCGGGCCACAACTGGCTCGACCTCGTCGATCCGGACGGGGATCGCGTTATCGCCAATCTGATCGGCAAGGCCAAGGAGGGCGGCGGGCTGCACCAATACAAGTGGGAAAAGCCGTCGAGCGGCGAAATGGCCGACAAGCTTTCCTTCGCGGTCGGTCTGGATAAATGGAAATGGATGCTGGGAACGGGTGTCTATCTCGATGATGTCTATGCGCAGACTGCCGCCGCAAATGCGGATTTTCGCGCCAATATCCGCACGACCTTCCTCATCGTCAGCCTGATCGCCGTTCCGGCTGTGATGCTCGTCTTCGCGACCTGCATGCTGCTCAACCTGCGTGAGCGGCGCATGGCGGATACCAAGCTGAAGGAACTGGCGCAGCGCATCATCGATACGCAGGAGGAGGAACGGGCGCGACTGGCGCGGGAGCTTCACGACGGCATTTCCCAAAATCTCGTCGGCGTCCGCTACGCCATCGACCTTGCGAGCCGTCAGGTGAGAATGGGCAGCGGGGGTGCGCCGCTTGCAATCGAAAAGGCATCGGACGCGCTCAACGGCGCAATCAAGGAAGTGCGGCGGCTTTCGCATGATCTGCGTCCGCGCATTCTGGACGATCTTGGCCTGACCGTCGCGCTCAAGGCCCTGTGTGAGCATTTCTCTGAACGGACCGGCATTGAAACCCGGCTGGAAGCGAGCGGGTTGAGCGAGACGCTGAAGCCGGAGGCAAGCACTGCGCTTTATCGTGTCGTGCAGGAGGCGCTCACCAATGTGGAGCGTCATTCCGGCGCAAGTCAGGTGAACATCCATCTCTGGGAAGCCGGTGGCAAGGTGACGATGACGGTTGCCGATGATGGCAATGGTTTCACCGCGCGTGATTTGAAAGACCCGCTTTCCGGACTTGGCCTGCGAAATATGCAGGAACGGATGGCACATTTCGGCGGGGTGCTCTTGGTTGAAACCAGTGCAGATGGTACGCAACTGACCGCGCGCCTGCCGCAGTCGGCAACAGAAAGAAAGCGGGAACCGGAAGTCGCATGACGAATGAATGCAAGATTCGCGTATTGCTCGTGGACAACCACCCGCTGGTGCTGGACGGTTTGCGGGCTGTACTCGAAACCTATGACGATATTGATGTTGCTGGCGCGGCTTCCAATGCGCGGGCCGCTCTCGAACTGGCGCTTGCCGTCAACCCGGATGTGGTCCTGATGGATATCAATATGCCACTTCTCAACGGTATCGACGCCATCGAACTGTTCAAGAAGCAGTTTCCGGGCATCCGTATCCTCATGCTGTCCATGCACGACAGCCGTGAATATATCTCGACCTCGATCATGCGTGGGGCTTCGGGATATGTCTTGAAGGACGTGTCCACGGCAGAAATCGTGGCCGCCATTCATGCGGTCGCATCAGGCGGAACATATTTCTCGTCCGGCGTTTCAGAAGCGCTGCTCGACAGCGGCGAGAGGAAGTCGGAAGGTTTGTCCGTTCGCGAAAACGATGTGCTGGTGCTGGTGGCCGAAGGAGGCAGCAATCGCGAGATTGCAATCAGGCTCGGCATTTCGGAAGCAACCGTTGAAACCCACCGCAAGAACATCAAGAAGAAGCTTGGAATTGCCAGCACGGCAGGGCTTACGCGCTATGCTATAGAAAACCGGTTGCGCCTGTCTTCGCCATAACCGGCATGGGCCACGGACTGCTGATTTCGCCTTACCCACTAATGGGTAGTCCTTTGTTCCTTAGAACTTTCGTCCGCTTGCGAGGCGGATTCGCCGGTCCTATCATCCGCCCCAAAACCGCTTGAGGAGGCGGAACAGAAGGGGAGGAGCGATGTCAGTCTTGCTGGCGTTGTCGCGCGCTATCGACGCGGCCAATAATATCATCGGAAAATCCGTATCGTGGCTCATACTGGTGGCTGTGCTCATCAGTGCCATCAACGCGGTTTCGCGCAAGCTGTTCAATGTCAGTTCGAATGCGTGGCTGGAAGCGCAATGGTATCTGTTCTCGGCGGTCTTCCTGATCGCAGCCGGATATACGCTCTTGCACAGCGAGCATGTGAAGGTCGATCTTCTTTACAGCCGCTATTCGCGACGGACACAGCTTCTGGTCGAAATTTTCGGTACGATCTTTTTCCTCCTGCCTTTCTGCCTCATCACGATTTACCTCTCCTGGCCCATCGTCGAAGCAAAGATCGCCAGCGGCGAGACTTCCAACAATACCGGGGGGCTCGTTCTCTGGCCGGTCTGGGTGCTGATACCCATCGGCTTCGGCCTGCTTGCATTGCAGGGCATCTCCGAACTCATCAAGCGCATCGCAATTCTTCAAGGGCGCATACCGGACACGGTCGCCATAGAAGATGCGGAAGCCCAGGCGCTCTGAGGGGAACGGACATGATTGCTTTTATTGCGGAAAATCTCGCCCCGCTGATGTTCCTGTCGCTGGTGGTCGTGCTTTTGCTCGGCTATCCGGTTGCCTTCGCGCTGGCTTTCGTAGGTTTCGCCTTCGGTTTCGTCGGCATCGAAATGGGCCTGCTTCCGGTCAATCTGTTCGGTGCCATACCGGACCGCATCTTCGGGCAGATGTCGAACGAGACATTGCTCGCCATTCCCTTCTTTACCTTCATGGGGTTGATACTGGAGCGAAGCGGCATGGCGGAAGAACTGCTCGATACCATCGGGCAGCTTTTCGGTCCGGTGCGCGGCGGTCTCGCCTTTGCCGTTATCGTCGTCGGCGCGCTTCTGGCGGCAACGACCGGCGTGGTTGCCGCTTCGGTCATTTCCATGGGGCTGATTTCGCTCCCGATCATGCTGCGCTACGGCTATGATCGCAAAGTGGCGAGCGGCACGATTGCCGCCTCCGGCACGCTGGCACAGATCATTCCGCCAAGCCTCGTTCTGATCGTTCTTGCCGACCAGTTGGGCCGTTCGGTCGGCGATATGTACAAGGGCGCGCTGGTCCCCGGCCTGCTGCTCGTCGGCTTCTACTGCGCCTTCATCATCGGCATGGCGATCCTGCGGCCCGATTCGGTGCCCGCGCTGCCGCCGCAGGCCCGCACCCTGAAAGGCTGGAGGCTGCTGCAGCGGGTGGTGATCTCGCTCGTCCCGCCGCTGGTGCTGATCTTCCTGGTGCTGGGAACGATCTTCATCGGTGTTGCAACGCCAACGGAAGGCGGCGCCATGGGCGCGGTCGGCGCGCTCTTTCTGGCCATCATCAACCGCCGCCTCAACATGACGATGCTGAAATCGGCGCTTTATGCCACGGCGAAACTGTCTTCCTTCGTCATCTTCATTCTGCTCGGCGCCCGCGTGTTTTCGCTCACCTTCTATGGCGTCAACGGACACATATGGGTCGAGCACCTGATGACCTCCATTCCAGGCGGCGAGATCGGCTTCCTGATCGTCGCCAACATACTGGTGTTCTTCCTGGCCTTCTTCCTCGATTATTTCGAGCTGGCCTTCATCATCATCCCGCTTCTGGCGCCGGTCGCCGACAGCCTCGGCATCGACCTGGTCTGGTTCGGCGTCATGCTGGCGGTCAACATGCAGACATCGTTCATGCATCCACCGTTCGGCTTCTCGCTCTTCTATCTGCGTTCGGTGGCGCCATCGCGTCCCTACAAGGATAAGGTAACGGGTGCGACCATCCAGCCGGTGACATCGGGTCAGATCTATATGGGATCGATCCCGTTCCTCTTAATCCAGCTTGTCATGGTCGGCATCATAATCGCCTTCCCGGGCATCGTGACCCACTACAAGAGCGGCCACCCGCAGGCCGATCCGGCCTCAATCCAGATCAATGTGCCGATGCCCGATGCCGGCGGCGGCAATCCGTTCGGCGCGGCTCCGCCGCCTTTTGGAGCGCCCGCGCCATCGAACGACCCCTTGCCCGCGCCGTCATTCGGCTCGCCGCAGCCGAGCTTCGGGCAGGACAAGGACCAACAGCAAAAGCCTGCTCAATGAGGGGAAACGAGCATTGAGCAGGCCCAATAAAACCAGAACAATCTTTGGAGGAGACACATGAAACAGGATTTGAGCCGTCGTACATTTCTGACCAAGGGTGCAGCAATCGGCGCTGCCGCCGCAACGAGCGGGGCGGCACTCGCAACTCCCGCAATCGCGCAGGAATTGCCGACACTGCGCTGGCGTCTGACTTCAGGCTTTCCGAACAATCTGGATACCATCTATGGCGGCGCGGTCTTCATGGCGAATGCCGTGTCGAAGATGACCGACGGCAAGTTCCAGATTCAGGTCTTCCAGGCTGGTGAAATCGTGCCGGGCCCGCAGGCCATCGATGCGGTTCAGGCCAATACCGTCGAAATGGCGCATACCTGCGGCTATTACTTCACCGGCAAGAACCCGGCCTTTGCCATCGGCACGGCCATCCCTTTCGGCATGAATACGCGCCTGCAGAACGCATGGCTCTATCACGGCGGCGGCAACGAGCTTTATAATGCCTTCCTCGCCGATTACGGCATCGTGGGTATTGTCGGGGGCAACACCGCTGCGCAGATGGGCGGCTGGTATCGCAAGGAAATCAAGAGCCTTGAGGATCTCAAGGGCCTGAAGATGCGCATCGCCGGTGTTGCCGGTGAGGTCATGTCGCGCCTCGGCGTCGTTCCGCAGCAGCTTCCGGGCGGCGACATCTATCCGTCGCTGGAGCGCGGCACGATCGACGCCGCCGAATGGGTCGGCCCCTATGACGACGAGAAGCTCGGCTTCTACCAGATCGCGCCATACTATTATTACCCGGCCTTCTGGGAAGGCGGTGCTTCGGTGCACTTCTTCATCAACAAGCAGCAATATGAAAGCCTGCCGGAGGCCTACAAGGTTGCGCTCAATACGGCTGCCGAAGCCGCGACCCAGAATATGATCGCGCTTTACGACGTGAAAAACACCGCCGCAATCCGATCGCTGGTGTCCAAGGGCGTAAAGCTTCAGCCATTGCCGCGTGACGTTCTGGATGCTGCCTACAAGGTCGCCTTCGAACTCTACGCGGAATACAACGAAAAGAATCCGGCATGGGCGAAGATTTATCCGTCGTGGAAGAAATTCCGTGACGAAGGTTTCGAATGGTTCCGCGTCGCTGAATATACCTATGACAGCTATGTCTATGCGCAGCAGGCGGCGGGAAAGTAGCCGCTGACGGAGGTGGCCGCCGATCCGGTCGACCGGATCGAAATACGCGCCAGATGCAGATGCTTGTAAACGGGGCCTTCGGGCCCCGTTTGTTTTTATGTGTAAGGAAATATAGAAATAGTTCGATAAAAATTGTTAGCTTGAATATACTGGAAATATTAATTGAGAGATAAATTCTAAGATATAAAATGCTTATAAGTAAAGAAGTTCATAATTAGTGCCAAAATTGACACATATGCTTTCATAACACAGTTTTATTCTAAAATTGGAATTGATGGTTTTGAATAATTCATTCTATCACGTCTCGTCTGAAAAATTCTGGAGATAGTGAAATGAAAATCAAGAGCTTGTTGTTCGGCTCGACTGCGGCGCTGGTTGCAACCACCGGGGCATATGCTGCGGATGCTATTGTAACGCCCGAGCCTGAGTCCGTTGGATATGTTCGCGTTTGTGATGCCTATGGTGCGGGATATTTCTACATTCCGGGTACCGAAACCTGCCTGCGCATCTCCGGTTATGTCCGTTACGACGTCACTGGCGGCAACAATGTCTACGGTCGCGGTTTTGTCGATGGTAACAAGGCCGATACGCGCCGTGATACCTGGGATAACAAGGCTCGCTTCACGCTGGACATGACGACCGTTTCGGAAACCGAACTGGGCACTTTGAAGACCTTTGCTGAAACCCGTTACGATTGGGGCAATGGTGTTGAGGGTTCGTCCGGTTCGCTGCGCTACGCCTATATCCAGCTGGGCGGCCTGCGTGTCGGTCTTGATGAATCGGCCTTTGTTACCTTTCCGGGCTATCTCGGCAATGTCATCAACGATGACGTGATCCTCGCGGGCGGCTATCGCACGAACCTGATCAGCTATACCTTCACCGGCGGCAACGGCTTCTCCGCCATTGTGTCGCTCGAACAGGGCAACAATGACGATACGGATGGCAAATACGGCTTCAACGGCGTCATCAAGGATTACACGCCGCATGTCGTCGGTGGCCTGAAGTATGAAGCCGGCTGGGGCAAGATCGCGGGCGTCGCCGCCTATGATGCGCGCAACGAAGAGTGGGCAGGCAAGGTCCGCGCTGATGTGAACATTACGGACCGTTTCTCGATCTGGGCGATGGGCGGTTACAAGTCCAACAAGGACCAATACATCACGCAAACCGATGGAAATGGCAATGTGCTCGGTTCCGTCCGTGCAATCAGCAGCTTCTACGGCACCTGGGGTGGTGACTGGGCAGTCTGGGGCGGCGCGGCATTCAAGGTTACCGACAAGGCGATCTTCAATGCGCAGGCAGCTTATGATGGCAGCAAGACTTTCGCAGCCACTGCCAACGTAGCCTATGAAATGGTTCCGGGCTTCACGGTTACGCCGGAAGTTTCCTATACCAAGTGGCAGGACGACAAGTCCTACCTCAAGGGCAAGGACGCGTGGCAGGGCATGGTTCGCTTCCAGCGCTCGTTCTAACGCATTTCCAGCAAACTGCGACGCGGTTTGCATAGGATATGCGAATGTTGATCCGGGAGGCTCGTCCTGGCCTCCCGGGTCTCATCTGAAAGCCCGATTATCCGTTCACTTGGTGTAACGGAGATGAATTCATTTAAGTTTTGTTGCTATAGTATTTTATCGAGTTGAATGAATATTATTGAAATGCAAGATGCATGCGGGAGTTCGATGCATCGGTTTAACAAAATTGTAATTTGAATTTTTATATTCTTGTCCTATGTTTAAGGAACCATTCGATCGCGTAGAAGGACTGCGCTGTTTTCAAATCTGATCTCCAGTCGGAAGAATGGTACGGCGAGCTTCGGCTCGCCGTTTTTATTTGCATTCCAACCAGGGAAAAAGGCCGGGACGTGCCCGGCCTTTGGTCGATATGCAAGTGGTGGATATGCTGGTCGCCTATCGCGAAAGCTTCATGTGCCGGTTGACGTCCTTGTAGAGCAGGTAGCGGAACTTGCCGGGGCCGCCTGCATAACAGGCCTGCGGGCAGAAGGCGCGCAGCCACATGAAATCGCCGGCCTCCACTTCCACCCAGTCCTGATTGAGCCGATAGACGGCTTTTCCTTCCAGCACGTAAAGCCCGTGCTCCATGACATGGGTTTCGGCAAACGGAATGACCCCGCCCGGCTCGAACGTAACGATGGTTACATGCATGTCGTGGCGCAGATCGTTCGGATCGACAAAGCGCGTCGTTGCCCAGGCGCCATTGGTGTCTGGCATGGGGTTAGGCGCGATATCCTTTTCATTGAGGAACAGTGGTTCCGGAACGTCGAGGCCATCGACATATTCATAAGCCTTGCGCACCCAATGGAAGCGGGCCGTAGCCGCGCCGTTGTTACGCAACGTCCAGCCGCTCTTCGGCGGCAGATAGCCGTAGCCGCCTTCAGTCAGCGTATGGGACTTGCCCGCCACCGTGACCGTGATCTCACCTTCGACCACGAACAGTACGCCCTCCGCACCCTCATCCAGTTCGGTGCGATCGCTGCCGCCGCCCGGCTGCACTTCCATGATATATTGCGAGAAAGTCTCGGCAAAGCCGGAAAGGGGCCGCGCAATGACCCAGAGCCGCGTCTTGTCCCAGAAGGGCAGGAAACTCGTTACGATGTCGCTGAATGTGCCCTTTGGAATGATCGCATAGGCTTCGGTGAACATGGCGCGATCGGTGAGGAGCTGCGTCTGCGGCGGCAGGCCGCCCGTCGGTGCATAATAGGTGCGATTGTTCTTGTCGTTGCCCATGTGGGGAATTCCTTATGTGAGAAGCCGCATCCACGACGCATCAGAAGGCCAGCCGTGAAATCGTAAATTAAGAGCGCCCGGAAGCGAACCTCCGGGCGGCGGGGATCAATAAAGCGCTTCGGGCAGAATATCCTTGAGGCGCAGCAGGGCGATGCGTTCCACCTGAGCGCAGGCGGTTTCAAATTCCGTATCACGATCATTGGAAACACGGCGCTGGAAAGCGTCGAGGATTTCCTTTTTGTTGCGCCCCCTCACGGCGATGATGAAGGGAAAGCCGAACTTCGCGGTATAGGCATCGTTCAGTTCGGTGAAGGACTGCTTTTCCGCGTCCGTCAGCGCGTCGAGACCGGCGCCAGCCTGTTCGGCGGTCGATTCCGCGGTCAGGCGTTTTGCCTGTGCCAGCTTGCCGGCAAGGTCAGGGTGGGCTTTGAGCACGGCCAGCCGTTCCTCCGGCGAGGCGGCGCGGAACACCCTGGTCATGGCTGCGGCGAGACCCGAAGCGGTGTCTTCCTCCACGGTGAGGCCCGCATAGGCACGTTCCGCGATCCAGGGCGAATGTTCGAAAATGCTGCCATAGCGCGCGACGAATGCGTTTTTCTCAGCGCTGGAAGGCACGACGTCCGCAACGGCCGGCTTGTAGTTTTCATGCCAGTGGCGGGCGATATCGACGCGCTTGGCGACCCAGACCTTGTCATGGCTCTGCACGTAATCGAGGAAGCGTTCCAGCGCGGCCACGCGGCCCGGACGCCCGACAAGGCGGCAATGCAGGCCGATGGACATCATCTTCGGCGCGCCTTCGGCACCTTCGCGATAGAGCACGTCGAACGTGTCTTTCAGATAGGTGAAGAACTGGTCGCCGGAATTGAAACCCTGCGGCGTGGCAAAGCGCATGTCATTGGCGTCCAGCGTATAGGGCACGATCAGGTGCGGCCCCTTTGGCCCCTGCACCCAGTAGGGCAGTTCATCGGCATAGGAATCGGCGGAATAGAGGAACCCGCCTTCTTCCATCACCAGTTTCAGCGTGTTGTCGGACGGCTTGCCCTGATAGATGCCGAGCGGGCGCGAACCGGTGATTTCCGTATGAAGGCGCACGGCTTCGCGGATGTGCTCGCGCTCGATCTCTTCGGGAACGTCCTTATACTCCCACCAGCGCAGTCCATGGCTGGCGATTTCCCAATCCGCTTCCTTCATGGCGGCGACGGCTTCGGGGTTCCTCGCCATGGCAAGCGTCACGCCATAGACGGTTACGGGCATGTTGCGCCGGGTGAAGGCGCGCCACAGGCGCCAGAAGCCGGAACGGGCGCCATATTCGTAGATGGATTCCATATTGAGGTTGCGCTGGCCCTGCCAGGCTTGAGCGCCGACAATCTCGGAAAGCAGGCATTCGGACGCCGGATCGCCGTCAAGAACGCAGCATTCGCCGCCTTCCTCGTAATTGACGACGAACTGCACGGCGATGTTCGCCCCTCCCGGCCAGCGCGGATCTGGTGTGTTGCGTCCATAGCCGACGAGATTGCGCGGATATTTCATTGCGGGTCTTCCCTCGTATTCGTTCGTTTTACCCATGATAATAAAGATTTATCGCTATTATTCCCCTTCAAAAATTTGAAAGACATCCAACGATAACCATCTTTCCCAATGCGCAGGATCGCGAAATACTAAATGCTGGGAACATGGTGTGGTTGCGGCCCCACAGCCGATGCCGATATCGGGCCGAAATAAACCACCGGAAATCAAAAGCTTGTAAGTTCTCCAGTCGGGACGGCAGGAGAATCGAAGAGCGGCAGGAGTGCAAATGGGTCAGGAAAAGAGCGGTGATGGCCGGTTGACGACGCATGTCCTCGACACGGTAAGCGGCAAGCCGGCAGCAAATCTGCGCATCGAGTTGCGCCGCATCGAGAATCAGCAGGCAGAACCCATCCGTGAAATTCGCACCAATGATGATGGCCGCTGCAATGAGCCGCTGCTGTCGGGGGGAAACTTGCGGGCCGGTTCCTACGAGCTTCTGTTTCATGTCGGCGAATATTTCGGCAAGACTGACGATGCCGTACCGTTCCTTGACGTCGTTCCTTTGCGCTT
Organism: Brucella sp. IR068; assembly: GCF_049065885.1. NCBI lineage: Bacteria > Pseudomonadati > Pseudomonadota > Alphaproteobacteria > Hyphomicrobiales > Brucellaceae > Brucella > Brucella sp. IR068. The sequence continues at coordinate 323,069 of NZ_JBAKHE010000003.1, forward strand.
TGGCATTTCAGACGAAAAAGCGCATTATCATGTACCGCTTCTCGTTTCGCCCTTTTCCTATTCCACCTATCGCGGGAGCTAAGCGCCATGAACCAGTCTGTGCACCAGTCTGTGCGACACACGATCCGCTTTCTTCTGAACGGTGAAAAGGTCGAACTCGACCGTGTTTCCCCGACCGAAACGCTGCTCGACTATCTGCGGCTGTCCGCCAAGCTGCGCGGCACCAAGGAAGGCTGCGGCGAAGGCGATTGCGGTGCGTGCACGGTGCTGGTCGGCAAGATTTCCGACGGCAAGCTGGTTTATGAGAGCGTCAATGCCTGCATCCGCTTCATGGGTTCGCTGGATGGTTGTCATGTGGTGACGATCGAACATCTGCGCGGAGCGGATGGCGGCCTGCATCCGGTGCAAAAGGCCATGATCGAGTTTCACGGCTCGCAGTGCGGTTTCTGCACGCCGGGCTTTGTCATGTCGCTCTACGCCTTGTGGATGCGCGAACCGAAGCCCGCCGATGCCGAGATTGAAAAGGCATTGCAGGGCAATCTTTGCCGTTGCACCGGCTATGAGGCGATCATGCGCGCCGCGCGCGCCATTTCCGATTATGGCACGGCAACGGAAGATCCGCTCGCAGCCGAACGCGCGCTCGTGCTGGAACAACTGGCGGCGATGCGCGACGGCGTGCGGGTGGAAGTGGGCGAAGGCCGGGACCGGTTGATCGTGCCTGCCGATCTCGACGATTTTGCCTCCATTCTGGCAGCGGAGCCGAAGGCGACCATCGTCGCCGGTTCCACCGATGTGGGCCTTTGGGTCACCAAGATGATGCGCGACATTTCTCCGGTCGTCTTCATCGGCCATCTGGATGAACTGCGTTTCATGCGCGAGGAAAATGGTGTCATCACCATCGGCGCGGGCGTCACCTACACGGAAGCCTTCGGCTTCCTCGCCGGACGCATTCCCCAGCTCGGCCAGCTCATCAACCGCATCGGCGGCGAACAGGTGCGCAATATGGGAACCATCGGCGGCAATATCGCCAATGGTTCGCCGATTGGCGACACGCCGCCGCCGCTGATCGCACTTGGTGCAAAGCTCACCTTGCGCAAAGGGGCGGAGCGCCGCACCATCCCTCTGGAAGAGTTCTTCATCGCCTATGGCAAACAGGACCGCGGGGCTGGCGAATTCGTCGAGGCCATGCATGTGCCGGTGCCGGCGGAAAACAGCCATTTTGCCATTTACAAAGTGTCGAAGCGTTTTGAGGAAGACATTACCGCGACGCTCGGCGCTTTCCATCTGACGCTCGATGCGGCAGGCAATGTGGCGACCGTTCGTATCGCCTATGGCGGCATGGCGGCAACGCCGAAGCGGGCAAGCGCGGTAGAGGCAGCACTGTTGGCCAAGCCCTGGACAGAGGCGAGCGTTGACGCGGCTCTGGAAGCCTATTCGCAAGATTATACGCCCTTGAGCGATATGCGCGCGACTGCCGAGTACCGGCTGCTCGCGGCGCGCAATCTGTTGCGGCGTTTCTTCGCCGAAACGGAAGGCAGTTACACGCCGCTGCGCGCGGCTGAAATCGCCGCGGCGTGAGGAGGCAATCATGAACAAGCATCCTGCAAACGCACTGAAAGCGGCCCGTATCGTCGGTGGTGTGGCGACCGACCAGAAGCACGATTCTGCGCACAAGCATGTGACGGGAACGGCTGTCTATATCGACGATATACCGGAGCCCGAAGGCACGCTGCACATCGGTCTCGGGTTTTCTTCCGTCGCACATGGTTCTTTCAAGTCGATCGATTTGTCGGCGGTTCGCGCCGCTCCCGGCGTGATCGACGTGCTGACCTATAAGGACGTGCCCGGCGAGAATGATGTTTCGCCTTCGGGCATGCATGACGATCCGATCTTCGCCGTCGACAAGGTCGAGTTTCACGGCCAGCCGATCTTTGCGGTTATCGCCAAAACCCGCGATCAGGCGCGCCGCGCCGCACGTCTGGCGAAAATCGAATATGAGGAAGCAGCGGGCATCTATTCCATCGATGGGCTGGATGGTCTGAAGGACCGGCTTGTCACCACGCCGCTGACGTTGAAGCGCGGCGATGCGCGCGCGGCCATCGATGCCGCACCGCATCGCATCAAGAACCGCATGTATCTCGGCGGGCAGGATCACTTTTATCTTGAAGGGCAGGTTTCGCTGGCTATCCCCGGCGAGGATGAGGACGTCACCGTCTATTGCTCCACGCAGGGACCGAGCGAAACCCAGCATCTGGTCGCCCATGCGCTGGGCGTTCCGAGCCATTCCGTGACGGTGGAAGTGCGCCGCATGGGCGGCGGCTTCGGCGGCAAGGAAACGCAGGCGAACCAGTGGGCGGCGATTGCAGCCATCGCGGCCAAGAAGCACAAGCGCGCCATGAAGATCAGGCTCGACCGCGACGAGGACATGACCTCGACCGGCAAGCGCCACGGCTTCGTCATCGATTATGAAGTCGGCTTCGACGATGAAGGCAATATTCTGGGCATCGATTATCTGTTTGCGCTCAATGCCGGATTTTCGGCTGACCTTTCCGGACCTGTCGGCGACCGCGCCTTGTTCCACTGTGACAATGCCTATTTCTTTCCGGCAGTTCATGCGCAGTCGGCGCCGCTTTACACGAACACAGTGTCGAACACGGCGTTTCGCGGCTTCGGCGGCCCGCAGGGCATGGTCGGTGCGGAACGCGTGATCGATGAAGTGGCTTTCGCTGTCGGCAAGGACCCGCTGGAAATCCGCAAGCGCAATTTCTACGATGAAATGGGTAAGGACGGCACGCGCAACGTCACGCCCTATCACCAGAAGGTGGAGGATTGCATTATCCAGCGCATCGTTGCGGAACTGGAGGAAAGCTCCGATTACGCAAGGCGCCGCGAAGCGATCCGCGAATTCAACGCCAAGAGCCGCTATGTCAAACGCGGCATCGCATTGACCCCGGTGAAATTCGGCATTTCCTTCACCAAGACGGAGTCCAATCAGGCTGGCGCTCTGGTGCATGTCTATAATGACGGTTCGGTGCATATGAACCATGGCGGCACGGAAATGGGGCAGGGGCTCCATATGAAGGTGGCGCAGGTGGTGGCCGAGGAATTCCAGATCGACATCGACCGTGTGAAGATCACCGCGACGACGACCGCCAAGGTGCCGAACACCGCGCCGACGGCGGCTTCTTCCGGGGCCGATCTTAACGGAATGGCCGCACAGGATGCTGCCCGCCAGATCAAGAAGCGCCTTATCCATTTTGCGGCCCAGCAATATCAGGTGCCGGAAGACCAGATCGTCTTTCTTCCCAACCGCGTTCGGGTCGGCAATCAGGAAATCAGCTTCAACGATCTCGTCAAGCAGGCCTTTATCGGTCGCGTCCAGCTTTCGGCGGCAGGTCACTACAAGACGCCGAAAATCCATTGGGATCGGGCCAAGGGTCGCGGTCATGCTTTCTACTACTATGCTTACGGAGCAGCCTGTTCCGAAGTTTCCGTCGATACTCTGACTGGCGAATATGTGGTGGAGCGCACTGATATTCTGCATGATACCGGGCGTTCCCTGAACCGCGCCATCGATATCGGTCAGGTTGAAGGCGGCTTCGTGCAGGGCATGGGCTGGCTGACGACGGAGGAACTTGTGTGGGACGACAAGGGGCGGCTTCGCACCCATGCGCCATCCACCTACAAGATTCCGCTGGCTTCCGACCGGCCCAAGATATTCAACGTGGCGCTGACCGACTGGTCGGAGGCATATGAGCCGACGATCCATCGCTCCAAGGCTGTCGGCGAGCCGCCGCTGCCGCTGGGCCTGTCGGTGCTGCACGCTCTGGCGGATGCTGTCGCCAGCGTGGCGGATTACAAGGTCTGCCCGCGTCTTGATGCGCCAGCAACACCGGAACGCGTGCTGATGGCCATCGAGCGGCTCCGCAAGCAAAAGGGCTAGAAAAATGCCGGGCGCACGCGACGATATCCGGGCTTTTCTCAACCGGCGTCCCGATAGTGTGCTGGTGGAAGTCACCGATGTGAAAGGTTCCGCGCCCCGCGATGCGGGGGCGTGGATGCTGGTTGCCCGCGATATGATCTTTCGGACCATCGGGGGCGGTCAGCTCGAATATATGGCTATCGACCATGCCCGGAAAATCTTGGCTGGAGGCAGGGACACACCCATGGACGTCCCACTCGGCCCGGAAATCGGCCAATGCTGCGGCGGACGGGTGGGCCTGAGCTTCAAACGTGTCAATCGCGGGCTCACCGACGAGCTTGTCGGCAAGGTCGATGCCGAAATAGCCACGCGCCCGCATGTCTATGTCTTCGGCGCGGGCCATGTCGGCGATGCGCTGGCAAATGCGCTTTCGTTCACGCCCGTCCGGGTCGTTCTCGTGGATACGCGGGAAGCCGAGCTGATGGCCTGCGATGTGCCGGGCGTAGAGACCTGTCTGTCGGCGATGCCCGAGCAGGTGGTGCGTTCCGCCCCTCCGGGCAGCGCCTTCATCGTCCTCACCCACGACCATGCGCTGGATTTTCTCATCGTTACCGAGGCTTTGCAGCGGCGTGATGCCGTCTATGTCGGCATGATCGGCTCGAAGACCAAGAAGGCCACTTTCAAGAATTGGTTGAAACGCGAAATGGGTAGCGAGAATCTTTTTGAAAATCTCGTCTGTCCGGTCGGCGGAGCCGTCGTGAAGGACAAGAGGCCGGAAGTCATCGCAGCATTGGTCGCTGCCGAAGTTCTGACAGCAGTTCTGACCTCCGCACGTGTCTCGCAGCCCGCCTGATCCGGCAGGCTTTCTTTTGGCGTTCCCGAGGCCGCAAAGAAGTATAGAGCGGTTTCAGCCGCTCTATGCCAAAGCCTCGCGGATCAGTCGCTGGCACCGTTCCGTCATGAAATCGATGATGAGACGCACCTTCGGGTCCTGAAAGCGCTTGTGCGGATAGATCGCAGCTAGCTGGATCGGGGCGGGTGGAGTGTTTTCGAGGATGGGAACCAGCCGTCCGTCGCGGATATATTCCTTCACTTCAAACAGCGGCTTGTTGATGATGCCCCGCCCGCCGAGCGCCCATTGCGTCAATACGTCGCCGTCATCGGAGTCATATGGCCCGGTGACTTCAAACTTGCGCAGGCCTTCCGCGGTTTGCAGCGACCAGTAATATTCCTTCGAGCCCGGAAAACGCAGCAGAAGGCAATCATGCTTGTCGCCCAGCAACTCGTCCGGTGAGTGCGGAACCCCGTGTTTCTCAAGATATGCGGGCGCCGCGCAGATCACGCGTTCGCAATTCATGATGCCGCGCATGCGCAGGTTGGAATTTTCCAGAACACCGAGCTTGAAAGCCACATCGACGCCTTCGCTCATGATGTCCACTTCATGATCGGAGAGGCGGAGCCGCACTTCGATGTCGGGATATTTGTCGTGAAACTCCGGGATTCCCGATGCGATCAGCCGTCTGCCGAAGCCAAGCGGCGCGGTGATGCGAATCGATCCCTTCGGATTTTTCGCCAGTTCCGCCACGGCCGCTTCCGCCTCATCCACGGCCTCGAGGATTTTCAATGCACCGTCATAGAATACGCGGCCATGTTCGGTCGGCGTGAGCTTGCGCGTCGTCCGGTTGAAGAGCCTCACTCCCAGGTGCTTCTCCAACTCCTTGATTCGATTGCTTGCAACTGCCGGCGATGCGCGCTGATCGCGGCCCGCCGCGGATAGATTTCCCAATTCGACAACGCGCACAAAAACGCGCAGATTATCAAGATATGACATACGTCCCCTCCACGATTGTCTAGATTTTTTTGAAAGTGCTGGTCGTGATGTGACGTTCCCTGAACCTGATTCCTTTGGCACATAATGCAACAACGAACAATGGGCTAAGAATTGGCTCAAGAAACGGGATAAGAAATGGGAGTCCCTGATGTATGATTTCGCCGTAGCCTGGGACTGGCTGGGCTTCGCAGCGCGGTGGCTGCACGTGATTACCGCGATTGCGTGGATCGGCTCGTCCTTTTACTTCATCGCGCTCGATCTGGGCTTGCGCCAGCGCCCCGGCTTGCCGGAAGGCGCGCACGGCGAGGAATGGCAGGTCCACGGTGGCGGTTTCTACCACATCCAGAAATATCTGGTTGCGCCCGCCGAAATGCCGGAACACCTGACCTGGTTCAAATGGGAATCCTACGCCACCTGGCTGTCGGGTTTCACGCTGCTCTGCATCGTCTACTATGCCGGTGCCGATCTCTACCTGATCGATCCGAACGTCCTCGACGTCTCGCGTCCCGTCGCCATCGGCATTTCGATTGCCTCGCTGGCCTTCGGCTGGATCGCCTACAACACGATCTGCAAGCTGATGCTCGGCAAGAGCGATACGCTCCTGATGGTCATTCTCTACTGTATTCTGGTCGTGGTGGCCTGGGGCTATACGCACCTGTTCACGGGACGCGCTGCCTTCCTGCATCTGGGTGCCTTCACCGCGACGATCATGTCGGCCAATGTGTTCATGATCATCATCCCGAACCAGAAGATCGTGGTGGCGGATCTGATCGCAGGCCGCAAGCCGGACCCGAAATACGGCAAGATCGCCAAGCAGCGTTCGACCCACAACAACTATCTGACGCTGCCGGTTCTGTTCCTGATGCTGTCGAACCACTATCCGCTGGCTTTCGGGACGCAGTTCAACTGGATAATCGCCTCGCTGGTGTTCCTGATGGGCGTCACGATCCGCCACTGGTTCAACACGCAGCATGCCCGCAAGGGCAGCCCGACCTGGACCTGGCTGGTAACGGTCATCCTGTTCATCGTCATCATCTGGCTCTCGACTGTGCCGAAGGTGCTGACCGGCGAGCCGGAAGAACAGAAAATCTCGGCCTTGCAGCAGTCCTTCATCTCGGACCCGCACTTTGGAAAAGTGCGGGATACCGTTCTGGGGCGCTGCGCCATGTGCCACGCCAAGGAGCCGGGCTGGGAAGGCATCATTGCGCCGCCGAAGGGCGTCGTGCTCGACACCGACCGGGATATCGCAGCCCATGCGCGCGAAATCTATTTGCAGGCAGGCCGTTCGCATGCCATGCCGCCCGCCAACGTTACCGGCGTGAGCGAGGAAGAACGCCAGCTTCTTGCCTCCTGGTACCAGTCCGCCACGCAAGGCTCGAAATAAGGACCAAGACCACAATGACCAAGCTTCTGATCCGCGGCCGCGTGCTGACCTTTCGTGACGAGCCGCAGAGTCTCGATGACAATGCCGCCTACCGCTATATCGAAGACGGCGCCGTTCTGGTCGAAGATGGCCGTATCCTGCGTCTTGGCGATTATGTTGAAGTCAGTACCGAGGCAGGCAGCGACATAAAAGTCGCCGACCATCGTCCGCACCTGATCCTGCCCGGCTTCATTGATACGCATATCCACTACCCACAGACGCAGGTCGTCGCTTCCTATGCAGCCAATCTTCTGGAATGGCTCAACACCTATACGTTCGTGGCCGAGCAGAAATTCGCCGACGAGCAGCATGCCGAATTCATCGCGGAGCGCTTTCTGGACGAGCTGATCCGCCACGGCACCACCACGGCGGTCGCCTATTGCTCCGTGCATCCGCAGAGCGTGGATGCCTATTTCCGCGCCTCGCAGCATCGCAACATGCGCATGCTCGGCGGCAAGGTGATGATGGACCGCAACGCGCCGCCTGCCCTCTGCGACACTGCACAGTCGGGTTATGACGACACAAAGGCGCTGATCGCGCGCTGGCAGGGCAAGGGCCGCCTCGATTACGTGATCACGCCGCGCTTTGCCATCACCTCCACGCCGGAGCAGCTCGAAGCAAGTCAGGCGCTTGTCCGTGAGCACCCCGGCAGCTACATCCAGACGCATTTGTCGGAAAACCACGACGAAATCACCTTCACCAAGTCGCTTTACCCGGATGCGCCCGACTATCTCGGTATTTACGAGCATTACGGCCTTCTGGGAAACAAGACCCTGCTCGGCCATTCCATCCATCTGGAAGACCGCGAAGTGCGCGTCATGGCGGAAACCGGCTCGATTGCCGTCTTCTGCCCGACCTCCAACCTGTTCCTCGGCTCCGGCCTCTTCGACCGCGACCGCCTGAAAGCATCGGGCGTGCGCATGGCGGTGGCGACCGATGTCGGCGGCGGCACGAGCTTCTCGATGCTGCGTACCATGGATGAAGGCTACAAGGTCCAGCAACTGCGTGGAAACCGCCTGAACCCGTTCCAGTCCTTCTACATGATGACGCTCGGCAATGCCCGCGCGCTCTCCATGGAAGACAGGATCGGCACATTGGATGAAGGCACCGAAGCCGATATCGTGGTGCTGGATTCGTCCGCCACATCGCCGATGCGGCTTCGCATGGCGGCTGGCGCGACGCTGGAGCAGGAGCTGTTCCTGTTGCAGACATTGGGCGATGACCGCGCCATTGTCGAAACCTATGTGGCCGGCAAGCCGCTCAAGGCTGAACTATAAAGCGTCATCGCTGCGCTTCTCCCTCATCTTGAGGTGCGGAGCGAAGCGAAGCCTCGAAGGACGAGGGCAGGCGCTGTGCGTTTTCCCTCAGCCCTTCGAGACGCTTTCCTTCGACAAGCTCAAGAAAGCTCCTCAGGATGAGGGAAAGAGGGGCGCAGAGCGTCGATTAGCCCAAATTCACTGTGCGTTAAAACTCTTCCGGGCGCTTGCCGCCCATGGCGCGGGTCAACTCATCGGCGGTGGAGCGGATGAGCGGCCCGAACTCCTCGAGCTTCTTTTTCGGCAGGCGCACGGCAGGGCCGGAAACGGAAATGCCTGCAATCGCCTCGCCATATTCATTGAAAATCGGCGCGGCGATGCAGCACATGCCGAGTGTATGTTCTTCATCGTCGACAGACCATCCGCGCGTCCGCGTTGCCTGAATGTCTTTCAATAGCGCGGGCAGGCTGTCGAGCGTGCGCTGCGTAAAGTGTTCGAGCGCGCGCCCCGACAGGGCATGGGCGATTTCCTTGTCCGACCAGGTGGACAATATGGCCTTGCCGATGCCGGACGCATGGATAGGCCCGCGCCGTCCGGGCCGGAAAAAGGCGCGCATCGGCGCATGGCTTTCAATTTGCGAGATGAACACGACATCGCCGCCGTCCTCGACGCCGATATTGGCGGTCTCGCCGCTCGTTTCCATCAATGTCTTGAGATAGGGGCGCGCCAGAATGCCGAGCTTGCGGAACCGGCGAAAGGCATTGCCGATCTCGAAAGCCTTGACGCCGATGGTCCAGTCGCCGCTTTCCAGATCGTGGGAAACCATTCCATGATTGGCCAGCGACGACAGCAGGCGGTGCACGGTGGAAGGCGCCATGCCGCTCGCATCGGCAAGGTCGGTCAATGTCGAGCCGTCATTTTCTGCAATCAGCGCCAGCAGCTTCAGGCTTCGATCGAGAACCTGCACAGACGAGGGCGCTGCGTTTTCCGCCGCCTTGCGGCCCCGCTTTACCTTTGCCTGTTCCATCACCGTCTCCGAATCCCGCCTAAACTCAGGAATTATCACTATCGCATCCATTGCTACTCGGAAAGACGCAGGCGGATTATCTCCGTTCCGTTGAAAATCTTTATTTCCGTATAGTGATATGCATTTCCATTTTTTGATAATAGCATTGGTAAATGGATTAGAGTTCCATAGGAGGAATGGCCATGGCCAGAATGCGTGCAGTCGATGCAGCCGTGCTTGTGCTGGAGAGAGAAGGGATCAATTGTGCTTTCGGTGTACCGGGCGCAGCGATCAATCCGTTTTATTCGGCGATGAAGGCGCGCGGCTCGATCCGCCATATACTGGCGCGTCATGTCGAAGGCGCTTCGCATATGGCCGAGGGCTATACCCGTGCAAAGCATGGCAATATCGGCCTGTGCATCGGCACCTCCGGCCCGGCCGGAACGGATATGATTACAGGTCTCTATTCGGCTTCCGCGGATTCGATCCCGATCCTCTGCATCACCGGTCAGGCGCCGCGCGCACGTCTCGACAAGGAAGACTTTCAGGCCGTCGATATCGCCAAGATCGCGGCTCCCGTCACCAAATGGGCGGTCACGGTCATGGAACCAGCTTTGGTGCCTTATGTCTTCCAGAAGGCGTTCCACATCATGAAGTCGGGCCGTCCCGGTCCGGTCCTCATCGACCTGCCGATTGATGTCCAGCTTGCCGAAATCGAGTTTGACATCGACACTTACCAGCCGATGGAAGCCTATAAGCCAGCTGCCACGCGGGCGCAGGCCGAAAAGGCGCTCGCCATGCTGAACGCGGCGGAACATCCGCTGATCGTGGCCGGTGGTGGCATCATCAACGCCGATGCGTCCGACCTTCTGGTCGAATTCGCCGAAATCACCGGCATTCCGGTCATCCCGACCCTGATGGGCTGGGGCATCATCCCGGACGACCATCGCCTGATGGCGGGCATGTGCGGTCTCCAGACCTCGCACCGCTACGGCAATGCCAATCTGCTGGCATCCGATGTCGTCATCGGCATCGGCAACCGCTGGGCGAACCGTCATACGGGCAATGTCGATACCTACAGGAAGGACCGCAGATTCATCCATATCGATATTGAGCCGACCCAGATCGGCCGTGTATTCGCGCCGGATTTCGGTATCGTTTCGGATGCGGGCAAGGCGCTGAAGCTGCTGCTGGACGTTGCGACCGAATGGAAGTCGGCAGGCAAGCTGCGCGACTGGTCGGGTTGGGCCAAGGCGTGCCAGGAGCGCAAGCGCACCATGCTGCGCAAGACACATTTCGACCAGACGCCGCTGAAGCCGCAGCGTGTCTATGAAGAGATGAACAAGGCGTTCGGTCGCGATACCTGCTATGTCACGACCATCGGCCTCAGCCAGATCGCCGGTGCGCAGTTCCTGCATGTCTATCGCCCGCGCAACTGGATCAATTGCGGTCAGGCCGGTCCGCTTGGCTGGACACTGCCGGCAGCGCTCGGTGTCCGTGCCGCCGATCCCGACCGTCCGATCGTGGCGCTTTCCGGCGACTATGATTTCCAGTTCCTGATCGAGGAACTGGCGGTCGGCGCACAGCACAAGCTGCCCTACATTCATGTGGTGGTGAACAATTCCTATCTCGGCCTCATCCGTCAGGCGCAGCGCGGCTTCAACATGGATTTCGAGGTCAGTCTCGCCTTCGACAACATCAATGCCGGTGGCGATGCGGAAAAGGGCTATGGCGTCGATCACGTGGCGGTTGCCGAGGGCCTTGGCTGCAAGGCGATCCGGGTTCGCAGCCCCAACCAGTTTGCCGAAAGTTTTGAACAGGCAAAAGCGCTGATGGCGGAGCATCAGGTGCCGGTGGTCCTGGAATTCATCCTCGAACGCGTTACCAATATTTCCATGGGTATCGACATCGATCAGGTTGTCGAATTCGAGGAGCTGGCCGAACGCGGCGAAGATGCACCGACCGCTATCGCAGCACTTTTGGATTAACGTGTTGCCGATTTAATGCTCCGTATCTCCCTCATCCTGCGGTGCGGTGCGGAGCGCAGCGAAGCATCATCTTGTGCCCGTCGAAGGGTCGAGGACGAGGGCAGGCACGATGCATCTTCCTTCGTCGTCCGAGACGCCTCCCTTCGACAAGCTCGGGAAAGCTCCTCAGGATGAGGGAAAAGAACAACGTGGAAGGTAATTCGAGGAAAATTGTGAAACGGCTTTTTTCCGGAATTGCGCAAACAGAGAATTACAAGGAGGCGAAAATGCCGAGATTTGCAGCCAATCTCACAATGCTTTTCAACGAAGTACCCTTCATGGACCGCTTCGCATTGGCGGCAAAGGCCGGGTTCACCGGGGTGGAATATCTCTTTCCCTACGAGTTCAACCGGCACGAGCTGAAGGCGGCGCTGACCAGACATAATCTGGCGCAGGTCCTGCATAATCTGCCTGCGGGCAACTGGGCTGGGGGAGAGCGCGGCATTGCGGTTCTGCCGGATCGGGTCGATGATTTCCGTCGCGGCGTGGCCGATGCCATCGACTATGCCACCACGCTTAACTGCTCGCAGGTCAATTGTCTTTCGGGCATTGCCCCGCAAGGTGTCGATCCGGATGTATTGCGCGCCACTTTCGTCAGCAATCTGCGTCTGGCCGCGAAGGAACTGGGCAAGCACGGCATCCGCCTGCTGATCGAGCCGATCAATCACTACGACATTCCCGGCTTCTACCTCAACACGGTGGAGCAGGCGGTTTCGATCATTGATGAAGTGGGCAGCAACAACCTGTTCATCCAGTATGACCTCTACCACCAGCAGCGCACACGCGGCGAACTGGTCGCGACTTATGAACGCTACAAGCCGCTCATCGCCCATATCCAGCTTGCCGACAATCCGGGCCGCAATGAGCCGGGAACCGGCGAGATCAATTATCCGAACGTGTTCGAAGCGCTGAAAAACGCCGGATACAAAGGCTGGATCGGCTGCGAATACAAGCCGAAGACCACCACCGAGGAAGGTCTCAGCTGGTTCAAACACCATGAAGCCGAACGGCTGACTGCATAATTTTGACTAGGGAGTATACGACATGGCCAAGATAGGCTTCATCGGACTGGGGATCATGGGCACGCCGATGGCGCGTCATCTGCAGGATGCCGGACATCAGATCGTCACCTCGAGGTTCAATCCTCCGCCGCGTCAGGAACTGATCGATAACGGTCTGCAAATCGTGGATACGCCGAAGGCCGTCGCGGAAGAATGCGATACGGTTATTCTCATGCTTCCCGATACGCCGCAGGTGGCCGAAGTCATCTTCGGTGAAGGCGGCGCAATCGGGGGGCTCGGCAAAGGCAAGCTGCTCATCGACATGAGCTCGATATCGCCCATCGAGACGAAGGAATTCGCAAAGAAAGTCCGCGCAACGGGCGCCGAATATATCGATGCGCCGGTTTCGGGCGGCGAGGTGGGCGCGAAGAACGCCAGCCTCTCCATCATGGCAGGTGGTTCGCAGGAATCGTTCGACCGTGCGCTGCCGCTTCTTAAGCTTATGGGCAAGAACATCACCCTCGTCGGCGATTGCGGCGATGGCCAGACGACCAAGGTTGCAAACCAGATCATCGTTGCGCTCAATATCGAAGCCGTGGCTGAAGCACTGGTCTTCGCTTCCAAGGCAGGCGCGGACCCGGCAAAGGTGCGCGAAGCCCTGATGGGTGGCTTTGCATCGTCCCGCATTCTCGAAGTGCACGGCGAACGCATGATCAAGCGCACCTTCGATCCGGGCTTCCGCATTTCCCTGCACCAGAAGGATTTGAACCTTGCACTGCAAGGCGCGAAGGCACTCGGCGTTTCGCTGCCGAACACGGCCACGGCGCAGGAACTGTTCAACTCCTGCGCGGCGCATGGCGATGACGGTCTCGACCATTCGGGTCTGGTACGTGCTCTCGAGAGGATGGCGAACCACGACGTGGCTTGACGTCTCAGGCGAACTCTCTGGAGGGAGAGGGCGGAGCTGGCTGCTTGGAGGAGGTAGCCGGCTCCATTGATTTTAGATCTCGGGCGGGGAATAGTGCCGCCGTTAACACGCCAGCATCGGGAAACTCATGTCTGCCATCACCGATCCCAAGAAGTTTCTGACCAGCCTGTTCGACGCAGCCGTTGCGGCTGCCGATCCAGAACTGGTGATCCGCGCCAATCTTCCGGCCAGGCCGAAGGGACGAACGATTGTCATCGGCGCGGGCAAGGGATCGGCGCAGATGGCGGCGGCTTTCGAGCGCGCCTGGGCTGAAAAACACGATGCCCCGCTGGAGGGCGTGGTGGTCACGCGCTATGGCTATGGCACACCTTGCCAGCGTATCGAGATCATCGAGGCCGCGCATCCGGTTCCCGACGAGGCGGGGCTTCAAGCCTCGAAGCGGCTGTTCGATGCCGTGTCCGGCCTCACGGAAGACGATCTCGTGGTGGCGCTTGTCTCGGGCGGCGGATCGGCGCTGCTGCCGTCGCCGCCGGAAGGTCTGACGTTGCAAGATGAGATCGCCGTCAACAAGGCATTGCTCGCTTCCGGCGCGCCGATTTCGGCCATGAATGCGGTTCGCAAGCATCTGTCGACGATCAAGGGCGGCAGGCTCGCTGCCGCCGCGCATCCGGCAAAGGTGTTCTCGCTGGTCGTTTCGGATATTCCCGGCGACAACCCGGCCTTCGTCGCTTCCGGGCCGACCGTGCCGGACACAACCAGTCGCGACGAGGCCTTGAAGATCATCGAACGCTACGGGCTCGAACTGCCACAGGCAGCGCTTGATCACATCACGAACGAAGCCGCCCATGCGCCGAAGCCGGACGACGAGGTTTTCGCTCGAAACGAGGTGCGCGTGATTGCTTCCGCTGCCGTCTCGCTGGATGCGGCGGTGAAGGAAGCCCGGCGTCATGGTGTGGAAGCGGTGATCCTGTCCGATTCAATGGAAGGTGAGGCGCGGGAAGTGGCACATGTTCATGCGGCGATTGCCCGCGAAGTTGCCGACCGCGACCGCCCGTTCAAGAAACCCGTGGTCCTTCTGTCGGGCGGCGAAACGACCGTCACCATTCGCGGCAAGGGTGGCCCAGGAGGTGGCAAAGGTGGGCGCAACAGCGAGTTCCTGTTGTCATTCGCGCTCGACATCGATGGCTATGACAACATCCATGCGCTCGCCGCCGACACGGACGGCATTGACGGCTCGGAAGACAATGCCGGAGCCTTTGCCGATGGTTCCACGGTTTCGCGCCTGCAAAAGGCGGGCGAGGATGGCGCGGCGCGTCTCGCCAACAACGACGCATGGACGGCATTCGACGCCATCGATGATCTGTTCGTGCCGGGGCCAACCGGCACGAATGTCAATGATTTGCGGGCTATTTTGATAACGGACTAGTTTCGTCGTCCAGCAGGATGCGGTTTGCCGCGCCGTCGAGATCCTCATACTGGCCGTTTTTCAACGACCAGAGAAAGGCGACGAGGCCGAGCAGGCCCAGAAACAGCGCGATGGGAATGAGAAAGATAAGTCCGCTCATTTGTGCGCTTCCTTGATGACGGCAACAGGCGCGATGGTCTTCTGCGTCTGCTGCTTTTGTTTTCCGGCGCGCAACCGCAATGCGTTGCTGACGACCACGATGGACGACAGCGACATTGAAAGCGCCGCCACCAGCGGGGTGACATAGCCGAAAATCGCGATCGGCACGGCTATGATATTATAGCCGATGGAAAGCGCAAAGTTCTGGCTGATCAACCGGCCCGCTTCCTTTGATACGGCGAAGGCAAGCGGCACTGCCGACAGGCTTTCACGCAGGAAGACGAAATCGGCTGCATTGCGGCCAATATCGGCTGCCGTCGCGGGCGCCATGGAAACATGGGCCGCGACGAGGGCGGGGGCGTCGTTCAACCCATCGCCAACCATCAGCACCTTGCTGCCTTCGGCTGACAGTTTCTGCACCAGTTCCGACTTGTCGGCAGGCAGCACTTCCGCCCGGAAATCATTGACGCCGAGATAACCGGCAAGCCTCTCGACGGCAGGCAGGCGGTCGCCGGAAATGATGCCAAGCTTCAGCCCGTTGCGCTTCAGTGTGGCGATGGCCCCCGCAGCGTCCTCGCGCGGGCTGTCTTCAAAGCGGAAGGTTTCAACCAGCTTGCCATCGATGGAAAGACAGGTCTCGGGGCCATCGGCATGAACCATCGTGGCGCTGTCGTCCGCCCAGTCGCGCTTGCCAAGCCGATAGATGGAACCGTTCAGTTCTGCTTCGATGCCTGCGCCCGGCACTTCCTCGATGCGGGTAAAGGCGGTCATCGGCTTTGCGCCCGAGAACAGCGCCAGCGCCCGCGACAGCGGATGGCGCGAATAAAGCGACAACTCGGCTGCGATCTCCAGATTATGGAGATCGATTGCGTCTGCATCGATCAGCCTCGGCTGGCCGAGCGTCAAAGTGCCGGTCTTGTCGAAAATGGCAGTGTCCACCTCGGCCATCCGCTCCATGGCGGAGCCGTCCTTGATCATGATGCCGTTTTCAAACAGGCGCCGCGCCGCAACTACCTGCACAATCGGCACCGCAAGGGCGAGCGCGCAAGGGCAGGTGATGATGAGGGTGCAGATCGCGATATAGATCGAGCGATACCAGTCCCCGCCGGTGTAGAACATCCAGCCGACGAAGGCGAGGAAGGCGATGGTGTGGACCATCGGCACATAGAGTTCGGAAGCGCGGTCGGCAAGACGACGGTAATAGGCGCGTCCGCCTTCTGCGACGTCCATCAGCCGCACCATTTCAGCGAGGAAGGAATCCTTTGCTTTCGCCGTCGCCCGAATGACGAGCGGCGTGGAAAGGTTGAGCGTGCCCGCGCGAATGTCGGAGCCCGGACCGACAGGCACGGCATCGCTTTCACCCGATGCAATGGCGCAATCGAGTTCCGAACGGCCTTCCTCTACCTTTGCATCAACGGGTACGCGCTCACCTGCTGCAAGGATGATGCGCATGCCGGGGCGGATTTCGTTGACCGGCAGGTAATTGCGTTGGTTATCATCGCCGATCACCACCGCGCCGCGGGAGCCAAGCTGCGCCAGACCTCGGACTGCGGAACGGGCGCGGGCGCGCATCATGTAGTCGAGCGTGCGGCCGATCAGCAGGAAGAACAGCAAGGTCACCGATGCATCGAAATAGGCATGCTGGCCATGATGCAGGGTTTCATAGACACTCATGCCAAAGGCAAGCGTGATGGCAAGCGCAATCGGCACATCCATGTTGACGCGCTGCGCACGCAGCGCATTCCATGCGGAAACATAGAAAATCCGGCCCGAATAGATCAGCGTCGGCAGGGCGATGAGGCCGGAAATCCAGTGGAACATATCGCGTGTCGCCGCATCCGCGCCCGACCAGACGGCGACCGACAAAAGCATCACATTGCTGGAAGCAAAGGCCGCGACGCCAAGCGCGATCAGAAGCCGCGTGAAGGTCGGGTCTTTCTCCTGCGCCATGTCGAAGATATGCGCTTCGTAACCGAGCCTGCGAAGCGGATCGACCACATCGGGCGGCGTCTCGCCATCCTTCCAGCGCACGGTCACACGGCGGCCGGTGAGGTTGACGCGGACATAGGCAACCCCTGTGATCTTGCCGAGCGTCTCTTCGATATTCTTGATGCACAGGCCGCAATGAACGCCGGGAACCGACAGGTCGAGCTGGCGAAAACCGTCTCCAAGCGCGCGGCTTGCGACCTGCATTTCATCTGCCGAGACGGCCTGAACGACGGTCGCTATCTGTGCATTCTCGACGCAGCAGCTCATAGCATTCTCCCATCCTTCACCAGAACGCGGATGATATGGCGATAAGGGTCTTCAAGACCCGCATCTGCATTCACTTCCATGATCCACGCGCCCTCGCCAAGTTCCAGCGGTGCGGTCAGCATTCCGGGCTCGCGGACGCTCAGCGTGACCTTGGTATCGTTCACGTCACCGACCGGACGCTTGAACTCCACCGTACCGCCGGTCATGGCGACGGCCTTTCCTTCATGGTCGGCGAGCCGCCAGGTGAAGATGCCGTTCTCATAAGCCGGCTTCGACTGCCAATTCAGCGCAGCCTGTTCCTTGCCGGTCTGGGCCTTGTCATTGAATTCCTGGCTGGCGACATAGGTGTTCTGCACCACCAGCCCGCTCCAGCTATGGATCGCGTTATAGGCCATGGTCAGGTTGACGGCGATAATGACGCCGAAGAAAGCGACCATGATGCCCAGCATGTGCCAGCCGGTGAACGTGCCTGCGGTTTTCGACTTGATCGACATTATCTGCCCTCCGGTGCCATGAAAGTTGCCTTGTAGCGTGCGTGTTCCGCGCCGTCCGCGTCACGCACTTCGATTTCATAGTCCTGGCGATGTTCGGTAATCGCATCATGCGGCATGGTGACGAACACGCGCAATGTCTTCAGGCGGTCCGGCTCCACCGGCACGTCGTAATTGCCATCCGCATCGGCGGTTTCGTCCTGAACGGTCAGCGTTGCGCCCGGCAGGCCCTCGATGGAAAGGCGGAAGGTGCGCGGCGTCGGGATCATGTTGAGCAGCTTGACCGTGTAACCGTTGCGGATCGAACCGTCCGACAGAAGCACATATTGCGGGTTGCGGTCATGCAGCACGTTGATACCGATGCGCTGGCGCGTCGACAGCGAGATGACGAGCGTCAGGCCGATCAGCGCCCATACGGCGAAGTAGAACATGCTGCGCGGGCGCAGCACCTTCTTCCATGACAGGTTCTGCACCTTGTCCGAGAAGCTGTTCTGCGCCTTGTAGACGCGGGCGGGATCGATCGGCGCCGTGCCGTTATTGGTCGCGAGCGCCATGTTGGCGTTGTAATCGGCCAGCGTCGCATAGGAGATGAGGCCGCGCGGCTTGTCGATCTTGTCCATGACCGTATTGCAGGCATCGATGCACAGCGCGCAGGTGATGCATTCGAGCTGCTGCCCGTCGCGAATGTCGATACCCATCGGGCAGGCGGCCACGCAGGCATTGCAATCCACGCAATCGCCCACGGTTTCACCAGCGGCAATCGCCTTCTTGGAATGGCGGGAGCGCGGCTCGCCGCGCCAGTCATTATAGGTGACGGTGAGCGAATTTTCGTCCAGCATTGCGGCCTGAATTCGCGGCCACGGGCACATATAGGTGCAGACCTGCTCGCGCATCAGCCCGCCGAAAACATAGGTGGTGCCGGTGAGGATGGCGACGGTGAAATAGGCGACCGGCGCTGCCTGACCGGTCACGAAATCCATGAGCAGTTGCGGCGCGTCGGCGAAATAGAAAATCCATGCGCCGCCGGTCAGCACGCCGATCAGCAACCAGATGGAATGTTTGCTCACGCGCTTCCACAGCTTGTCGAAGGTCCATGGCGCCTTGTCGAGCTTCATGCGCGCATTGCGATCGCCTTCGATGGCGCGTTCGACGACGAGATAAAGATCGACCCAGACGGTCTGCGGGCAGGTATAGCCGCACCAGGCGCGTCCCGCGACGGAGGTCACGAGAAACAGACCAAGGCCCGCCATGATGAGCAGGCCCGCGACGTAGTAGAATTCCTGCGGCCAGATTTCGATGAAGAAGAAATAGAAGCGCCGATTGGCAAGATCGATCAGGACCGCCTGATCCGGCGCATAGGGGCCGCGATCCCAGCGCAGCCATGGCGTCAGATAGTAGATGCCGAGCGTAATGAGCATGACAATCCACTTGAAGCGCCGGAACTCGCCCTGCACGCGCTTCGGAAAAATCTTCACCCGCGCCGCATAAAGCGATTGGCGGGTTTTGGGGGAGTTGACTGCCTGAACGTCAATGCGTTCGACATCGTCTGACATTTTTTTGCTCCTGCCGCACTGGGCCTTCGGCAAGCTCAGAGGCTAAAGGGGAGTAGGGGAATAGGGGAGTAAGGGAGCATGAGAAGAGGGAGTGTCGTTTCGGACGTTCAAAACCAAAACATACTCCCCTATTCCCCTACTGCCTTACTCCCGTCTCTTCATTCGCCGCCGCCCAAGGAATGGACGAAGATGGCAAGCTGCTTGACGGTTGCGTCTCCGAGGCGTGTTTCCCATGCGGGCATGACGCCGTGCTTGGGATGTGAGACCTGACGCACGATGGCGTCCTCGCCGGAGCCGTAGAACCAGATGGCGTCCGTCAGGTCCGGTGCACCGAACTCGCGCAGACCCTTGGCATCCGCGCCATGGCAGACGGCGCAGTTCTCTGCGAAAACCTTCTTGCCTTCCGGCACCATGGCGGGGTTGTGCGGCGTGCCGGAGAGGCTCACCACATAGGCGGCGACATCGCGGATCTGCTGCGGTTCCAGAACGTCGACAAAGGCGGGCATTTCGGAAATCCGGGTGTCGGCATCGTCCTTGGAGCGCACGCCATGACGGATGGTCGTCAGGATGTCGTCGATCGAACCGCCCCACAGCCAGTCGTCATCATTGAGGTTGGGATAGCCGGGCGCACCTTGCGCGCCAGAGCCGTGGCACTGCACGCAATTGACGCGGAAGGCGGCAGCGCCACCGGCAATCGCATATTGGCGCAGGTTTTCATCCGCCAGAATTTCGTGGACGTCCTTGGCCTTGATCTGGTCGATGATGCCCTGCCGCTCGCTGTCGATGCGTGCGGTTTCTTCCCAGAAAGCGCCGCGGCTCGACCAGCCGAGCATGCCGCCGGTGGAACTTGAGATCAGCGGCCAGGCCGGATAGGCGATCACATAGGCAAGCGCCCAGAAGATCGTCGCGTAGAATGTCCACAGCCACCAGCGGGGCATAGGATTGTCGAGTTCCTTGATGCCGTCCCATTCGTGGCCGGTGGTCGCTACGCCGGTTACTTCGTCGATTTGCTTGTCAGTCATTTGCGTCATCCTTGAAAGGAATGTCCTTCGCGTGGTCGGCTATCTGCTTGCTGCCTGGCCGGAAGGCGTAGAGAACGACGAAGAGAAAAAAGAGCGCCATGCCGAGCAGACCCCAGCTATCGGCGAAAGTGCGCATGGTGTTGTAATCCATCGCTAAATCTCCGCTTTATCTCGCTTTGGGGGACTGGTCGTAGGTCGAGAAATCGACGAGCGTTCCGAGCATCTGGAGATAGGCGATGAGCGCGTCCATCTCCGAGATCATCTGCGGGTTGCCGTCGAAATCGCCGACCTTGGCCTTGGGATAGCGTGCCTCGACGCCGGTCGTGTCGGCATCCGGCGTGGCCTGTGCCTTCAGATCGTCAAGCGCGTTGTCGATCATTTCCTGGCTGTAGGGTACGCCGACCGCCGCATTGGCTTTCAGATTGGCCGCAATGTTGGAAGCCTCCAGCGGACGGTCCTTCAGGAACGCATAGCTTGGCATGACCGATTCCGGCACCACGTCGCGCGGACGGACAAGGTGCTGCACGTGCCACTCGTTCGAATAGCGGCCGCCGACGCGGGCGAGGTCAGGCCCCGTGCGCTTGGAGCCCCACTGGAACGAATGGTCGTACATGGATTCCGCAGCCAGGCTGTAATGGCCGTAACGTTCCACTTCATCGCGGAACGGGCGGATCATCTGGCTGTGGCAGAGATAGCAGCCCTCACGCACATAGACGTCGCGGCCCGCGAGTTCCAGCGGCGAGTAGGGGCGCATGCCCTCCACCTTCTCGATGGTGTTCTCGAGATAGAAGAGCGGTGCGATTTCAACGATGCCGCCGACCGTGACCACGGCGAGCGATGCGATCAGCAGCAGCGTTGCGTTTTTCTCCAGCTTGGAGTGGTTCTTTAGTATCGACATAAATCACACGCTCCTTATTCGGCAGGCTGCATGGTCGCACCGGCTACAGTCCGGGTGCCGCCCATCGGGGCTTCGTTGCGCAGATTGCCACGAATGGTCTGATAGACGTTCCAGGCCATCACGAAGCCACCGGCGAGGTAGAGCACGCCGCCAAGCGTACGGATGACATAGTAGGGGAACATGGCGAGCACGGTTTCCGCGAAGGAATAGACGAGGAAGCCCTGATCGTCGTATTCGCGCCACATCAGGCCCTGCTGGATACCGGCAACCCACATGGCAGCCGCGTAGAGAACGATGCCGAGCGTCGCCAGCCAGAAGTGCCAGTTGACCATGCGGATCGAATAGAGCCGCTGGCGGTTCCACAGCTTCGGTGCGAGATAATAGACGGCGGCGAACGAGATCATGCCGTTCCAGCCAAGCGCGCCCGCATGAACGTGACCGATGGTCCAGTCCGTATAGTGCGACAGCGAGTTGACGGCCTTGATCGACAGCATCGGGCCTTCAAAGGTCGCCATGCCGTAGAAGGCGATGGCGGCAACCATCAGGCGGATGATCGGATCGGTGCGGACCTTGTCCCATGCGCCCGAAAGCGTCATCAGGCCGTTGATCATGCCACCCCAGGACGGCATCCACAGCATGATGGAGAAGACCATGCCGAGCGTCTGCGCCCAGTCGGGAACGGCGGTGTAGTGCAGATGGTGCGGCCCGGCCCAGATATAGAGGAAGATGATCGACCAGAAGTGCACGATCGACAGGCGGTAGGAATAGATCGGACGCTCTGCCTGCTTCGGCACGAAATAATACATCATTGCCAGGAACGGCACGGTGAGGAAGAAGGCGACGGCGTTGTGCCCATACCACCACTGCGTCACCGCATCCTGCACGCCCGCGAAGGCGGAATAGCTCTTCACGCCGAGGAACGAGACAGGGATCGCCAGATTGTTGACGATATGCAGCATGGCGATGGTGATGATGAAGGACAGGTAGAACCAGTTCGCCACATAGATATGCGGCTCCTTGCGCTTCAGGATCGTGCCGAGGAAGACGACCAGATAGGCGACCCAGACGATGGTGAGCCAGATGTCGACATACCATTCCGGTTCCGCATATTCACGGCTCTGCGTGATGCCGAGCAGATAGCCGGTCGCGGCCATCACGATGAAAAGCTGGTAGCCCCAGAACACGAACCATGCCAGATCGCCGCCGATGAGGCGGGCGCGACAGGTACGCTGCACGACATAGAAGGACGATGCAATCAGCGCATTGCCGCCGAACGCGAAAATCACCGCAGATGTGTGCAGCGGGCGCAGGCGGCCGAAGTTCAGATAGGGTTCCAGATTGAGATCGGGAAAGGCGAGCTGCGCGGCGATGACGACGCCGACCAGAAAACCGGTCACGCCCCAGAAAACCGTTGCGATGACGCCGTAGCGGATTGGGCCGTCCATATAGGCGGACTGGTCGACCTTTTTGGGCGTCAGGCCGTAATTGGCATTCCGCATCAGAAGAATGGTGAAGATGGCCAGTGTAGCGAACAGAATCCACATATGGGTTCTGAACAGCTCATCATGGGAAAATCCGGCCAGAAGCACAGCAAAAAGTGCCCCCAGACCGGAAAGGACTGTTCCAGCGGCGTAGTTCATGAAATCCCCTCGCAGCGCATGACAAGAGCCGCCTCGGATGAGGCAGCAATAGCGATAGGTTCGCTATCTGCGCTCGGGGAGCAGGTGTCATTGATCTAAATCAAAGACACGGGCTCAAACGCCTGAAAGCAGGGGAATGAGCCTTGTTCGATGCGCGCCGTGGTTCCGTTTCAGATGGCCGTCATCCGACGATGGTGCCCGGCACGATGATCGACGCGCTTAAGCCCCCTTGCGGGCGGTTTTGCAGCTGCAATTCCCCGCCCATACGCTCCACCGCCATTTTCACGATGGGAAGCCCAAGGCCGCTGCCGGTTTCATTGCGATTAGCGCCGCGGAAGAAGCGCTCGGTCACGTGCGGCATTTCGCTTTCGGGAATGCCGGGCCCGTCATCCTCGACGACCAGCTTGAGCTTGTCGGCTGAGGCTTCAAGGCGGCAGCGCACGGTGCCGTTGCCCGGCGAGTGGTTGACGGCGTTTTCGATCAGGTTGCGTGCGGCAAGCGTGAAGAGGTGCGGGAAGGGCATCTGTACCAGCGGCATGTTGCCCGGCAGCTCGATGGAAACGCCGCGCTGCGCCGCAAGCATCCGCATGTCGGTGGACACCGCAACGAGAAGCTGGCACGCCGGTTCGCATGCCGGTGCTTCAATGTCGTCTCCGGTTTCGAGTGCGGCGAGGTCCAGAAGCTGATTGGTGAGACGGGTGGTGCGGTCGACCCCCGCCGCGATCTGGCGCACCGCATTGACGCGCATTGTTTCGTCCTTTGCGCTTTCGGCAATCTGCGCCTGCGTCTTCAATCCGGCGAGCGGCGTCTTCAGTTCATGCGCGGCAAAGATCGCGAAATTGCGCTCACGCTCGCGCGCCTCCTCGACGCGTTGGAAAAGCCCGTTCAGCGCGGTGACGGCAGGCGCAATCTCCTTGGGCAGGTTGTGTTCGGGCAGTGGCCGCAAATCCTGCGCCTGGCGCTTTGAAAGCACGGATGCAAGACGGCTCAGCGGATTGAGACCGCGCCGTACGCACAGCCAGATCATGAGCGCCAGAACGGGCAGCATCAACAGCGCGGGCAGCACAAGCCCGGTCACGACATTCTGCACCAGCCTTTCGCGAACGCTCAGGCTGTCGCCGACCATGACGCGCAGGCCGAGCTGGGTATTTTCCACCGCGAACACGCGCCAGCGGTCGCCCGCAACTTCCGTATCCGAAAAGCCGTTCGCGATATTAGTGAGCCGCACGCCGGGCGCGCTTTCGGAACGTCCCACAAGCTTGCCGTCGAGAGCCCATATCTGGCAGAAAAGCTGCCGGTCATAGAGCGGAAAATCGGGCATCGGCTTCAACGACAATTGCCCGCCATCTCCATCCGGGCCAACCGCGACCCGATGGTCTGTCAGAAGCGAGTTGACCATCCGCGCGGCTTCCATCAGGCGCGCATCGAGCACTTTTTCAAGCTGTGACTGGGTGCTGATATGGATCCACACGACCGCGAAAAGCCAGACGACGCAGGTGACGCCGATCAGGATGCCGGTGAGACGGCTGCGAATGGAATTCATGTCCTTGCTCCCGCCAGCCGGTAACCGACCCCGCGCACGGTTTCGATATAATCGGAGCCAAGCTTGGAGCGCAGGTGGTGGATATGCACTTCCACCGCGTTGCTCTCCACTTCCTCCTGCCAGCCGTAAAGCGCTTCCTCCAGCGAGGATTTGGAGAAGGTGGCGGCGGGCCGCTCCATCAAGGTGCGCAGGATCGAGAATTCGCGCCGGGTCAGCCGCACGGGTTCGCCGTGGAAGCGCACCGACATCTCCGCCGGGTCCAGTTCCACGCCGCGCCATTCAAGCAGGGCATTGGCGCGTCCTGCGCCGCGCCGGGCGACGGCGCGCACGCGGGCCGCAAGCTCATGCAGGTCGAAGGGTTTGCCGACATAATCGTCCGCACCGGCATCGAGCCCCGCAATGCGCTCGGGCACCTGATCGCGCGCGGTCAGCAGCAGAACCGGCGTCTCGTCGCGTCCGCGCCGCATGGATTTCAGAATATCGAGGCCCGAGCCATCGGGCAGCATCAGGTCGAGCACCACCGCGTTATAGTTCTGCGCGGCAAGCGCTGCTTCCGCGTCGCAGCAGTTCGACACGGCATCTACGGTGAAGCCAGCAAGCCCAAGCCCTACAGTCAGTCCGTCGAGAAGGATCGTGTCGTCTTCCACCACGAGTATGCGCATGAGTTCCTGTTTCTGCCTTTATTGGTGTTTAACCCCGCACGGGCTTTTCCCTGCGCCAGCTTAAGGCTGCCTTAAGGTGGCGGGGACATTCGCCATTTGCAACATGATCAATTTGTCCGAATCGAATTATGCGGAAAATCGTAATGCGTCTCCTTGCGGGCCTCGCCAGCTTGTTCATCGGTTTGTTCCTCGCACTCGCCCCGGCCTCGGCGGCAAACCCGCTGCCGGTCGATCAGGCATTCCGCCTGAGCGTATTGAAGGACACGGATGGCCGGCTGGTACTCAACTGGCGGATCGCGGACGGTTATTATCTTTATCGCGACCATATAGCGGCGAAGGACGGGCAGGGAAATCCGCTTGCCGTCGACACGCAGCCCGGACAGCCCAAGGACGACCCGAATTTCGGGCGGCTTGAAGTCTATTACACCCACGCCACGGCAAGCGTGAAGGCGGATACAGAGCCGCTGGAACTCACCTATCAGGGCTGTCAGGAAGACGGCATCTGCTACCGCCCGGAAACCAGGACGGTCGATCCGGTCACGCTCGCAGTTTCGAGCGAGAAGGGCCAAAAGGCCAAGCTGCTGGCGCAGACGCCGACCTTCACACCGACCTTCACACCGGCTGCGGTGCCAGCCGCTCCACCAAAGGCGGCATTTGCCCTTGCACCCGAAAAGGGCATGGTCGAGGGGCTGGTGGATCGTGGCGGCACCGGGCTGGTGATCGCGGCATTTCTGGCTTTCGGCGTGCTGCTTGCTTTCACCCCTTGCGTCTTTCCCATCTACCCCATCCTTGCCGGAACGCTGGCGCGTGAAGGGGAGAAGCTGACCGCAAAACGCGGCTTCGTGCTTTCCGCCACCTATGTCGTCAGCCTGGCGCTGGGTTTTGCCGTGGTCGGCGCAATCGCAGGCTGGTCGGGACAGAACCTGCAGATGGTGCTGCAATCGAAATGGACGGCACTCGTGCTGGCAGGATTATTCGTGCTGCTCGCGCTCTCCATGTTCGGCCTCTTCCAGATACAGCTTCCCAATTCATGGGTCAGCGCGATTTCGTCGCGGACTGGTCCCCATGGCCAGCAGCGGACAGGCTCGAAGCGGTCGGCTGCCATTCTCGGCTTTTCGTCCGTGCTGATCGTCGGCCCTTGCGTTACGGCGCCACTTGCAGGCGCGCTTATCTATATCGCGCAGACTGCCAATGTCGCGCTTGGCGCTTCCGCGCTCTTTGCGCTCGGCATCGGCAAGGGATTGCCGCTCATTGCCTTCGCCACGCTTGGCGCTGGCACGCTTCCGCGCGCAGGCGCATGGATGGAAACGGTAAAGCAGATCTTCGGCTTCGGTTTTCTCGCGACCGCGATCTTCATGGCGGCTCCCCTTCTGCCGCCGGGTGTCGATATGGTGCTGTGGGCGCTCCTGCTTTTCGGGACCGCAAGTTTCGCATTCCTCAAAATTCCGGGACGCAGCGTTGTCGCCCGCACCATCGGCACGGCGGCATTCGTCTACGGCGTCATTTTGATGCTCGGCGTGGCTTCGGGCGGAAAAGACCCGTTGCAACCGCTGGCCGCATTCGGTAACCGTGGCGGCAACCAGAATCTGGCCGCGCTGCAATTTGCGCCGGTCGAGACTGTTTCTTCCCTTCAGGAGAAACTTGGCGAGGCGCGCGGCGACAAGCCGACGCTTGTCTATTTCACGGCGGACTGGTGCGTAAGCTGTTCCACCGTGGAGCGCCGGGTTTTGCCCGACGCTGGCGTGAAGAAGGCGCTGGAAGGTTACCAGCTTGTCAAGGCGGATATTTCCGAGCTCACAGCGGGCAATGCCGACCTGATGGCAAAGCTCGGCGTGGCCGGGCCGCCGACGATGATCTTCTTCAATCGCATCAGCAAGGAACCGGAGGGAACCAGACTGGTGGGCGATATCACGACCGCTTCCATCGAACGTTCGGTCGGTCTTGTGAGCGCTGACTAGAGCATTTCCAGCAAAAGTGCGAAGCGGTTTTGCGTTGGATAATGCGTAAAGACAAAGAGATAGAGCATTTCCAATAGTTCTGGAGAATGCTCCGGCGACAAAGGATGTAAGGATTTCAAGATGGCCCGGGGGCAAGAGAATTGACTGTATCGATTCACAAACAGAACGCGCGGAAATCACTGCTGCGGATGGCCGTGGTGGCCTGTCTGCCTTTTGTTGCCGCGGCATGCACGACCGCATCTGCGGAGCGGCCCATCGCCGTCACCATGCCGCAGCCGGTGGCCTTCAGGCCCGAGCCTGTTGCAGCCGAACCCGTGAGCCAGCCTGCGCCGGAAATGCAGACGGCGAAGAGTGAATATGAGATCATGTATGGCGCGGTGAACGACCGCGGCAATCTCATTCCCGCACTTGATGTCAGTAAGATCGCGGATCGCAATCTGCGTCGGGAAGTTGACTATGCCACGAACGAGCCGGTGGGCACGATCGTGGTTGATCCCTATGCGCGCTATCTCTATCTCGTGCAGCCGGGCGGCAAGGCAATCCGTTATTCGGTGGGGGTCGGTCGCGCCGGACTGACCTTCTCAGGCGATGCCAAGGTTGCCTACAAGTCGCAATGGCCGCGCTGGACGCCGACAGCCAACATGATCAAACGCAATCCGGAGCATTACGCAAAATACGCCAATGGCCTCGAAGGTGGCATCCGCAACCCGCTCGGTGCCCGTGCGCTCTATCTCTATCGCGATGGCAAGGACACGCTTTACCGCATTCACGGCACCAACGAGCCATGGTCCGTCGGCAAGGCTGCGTCGTCCGGCTGCATCCGCCTCTACAATCAGGACATACTCGATCTCTACAAGCGCGCCAGCGCCGGTGCGCGTGTCGTGGTGTTGGATAAATCCCAGTCTGAAGCAAAGTCGGGCAAAGGAGCAAGCTCATGATGAATCGTCGTCAGATACTGGCCGCAACGGCGGCGGGCGCCGCAACGATAGCGATTTCGGGCGGCGAGAGCCTCGCCCAGCGTGTTCCGACGGTTGCGGAAGTACTCTACGACAAGGAAATCCCGGTTCTGGGCAATCCTAACGGCAATGTCACCATTGTCGAATATTTCGATTACCAGTGCCCTTACTGCAAGAAGGGGCATGCCGAACTGATGCGCGTGGTCAGGAATGACGGCAATGTGCGCCTTGTCATGAAGGACTGGATCATCTTCGGCGACACGTCCGCCTATGCCGCGCGCCTCGTTCTGGCGGCGGAAAAATCCGGCAACTATGTAAAGGCGATGGAAGCGTTGATGGCGACGCCCGGTCGCCTTACGCCGGAACAGGTGGATGCGGCGCTGAAAAAGGGCGGACTCGATCCGGCGAAGCTCAATGCGGCCTATAAGGCTGATTCCAAGCGCATCAATGCCATTCTTGAGCGCAATATGGATCAGGGCGAAGCCTTCAATTTCGGTGGCACGCCTTCCTTCGTCATCGGCACCAAGCTCTATGGCGGAGTGATGAAGGAGCCGGAGCTGATCGAGGCGATCAAGGAAGCGCGAAAGTCTTGAACGGACACCGATGATGAAAGGGCGGAGTTGAAAGCTCCGCCCTTTCTGATTCAAAACGGATAATGCTGCGGGCCCTCGATGGTGATCCAGCGCAGGTCGGTAAATTCGTTGATGACGGCCTTTCCGCCGAAACGGCCATAGCCGGAAGATTTCACGCCGCCGAAGGGCATCTGCGCTTCGTCTGCGACCGTCGGGCCATTGATGTGGCAGATGCCGGTCGCAAGCTTTTTTGAAAGCGCCA
This sequence comes from Brucella sp. IR068, assembly GCF_049065885.1. Taxonomy (NCBI): domain Bacteria; kingdom Pseudomonadati; phylum Pseudomonadota; class Alphaproteobacteria; order Hyphomicrobiales; family Brucellaceae; genus Brucella; species Brucella sp. IR068. Next base: position 351,840 of record NZ_JBAKHE010000003.1, read on the forward strand.
GCGCCCTTTTCACATCCTGGCTGAAGATCGCGGATGAAAGGCCATATTCGGTGTCGTTGGCCACGCGGATCGCCTCTTCGGCATCCCTGACGCGGATGATAGGTTTCACCGGCCCGAAGGATTCCTGCGTGTAAATGTTCATGTCGGACGTCACGTGATCGATGACCGTCGCCTCAACGATGGAGCCTTCACGCTTGCCGCCCGCCAGAACCTTGCCGCCTTTCGACACGGCATCCTGGATGAGCGCATCCATGCGCTCGGCGGATTTGAGATCGACCAGCGAACCGAGCACGACATTGCCGCGCGGATCGCCAGCGGGTAGTGATCTTGCCTTGGCGGCAAGTTTTTCCGCAAAGACATCCGCCACCTTCTCATGCACGATAAAGCGTTCCGTGGACATGCAGATCTGGCCCTGATTCATGAAAGCGCCAAAAGCTGCCGCATCGACCGCCTGATCGAGATCGGCATCCTCCAGCACGATGAAGGGCGCCTTGCCCCCCAGTTCCAGCAGCACGGGCTTCAGATGCTCCGCGGCCTGTTTGGCGATGATCTTGCCGACATGGGTGGAGCCGGTGAAGTTGATGCGGCGGATGGACGGATGAGCAACAAGGGCCGCCACAATTTCCGGCGCGTCCTCAGGGGCATTGGAAATCACATTGACCACACCGGCGGGGAAGCCAGCATCGTTGAGTGTCTTGACGATCAGGTGATGAACGCCGGGGCAGGATTCGGACGACCGCAGGATAACCGTGTTGCCGCAGGCGAGGGCGGCTGCAACGGCGCGCACGCCCAGAATGACCGGCGCATTCCATGGCGCCATGCCAAGCACCACGCCAACCGGCTGGCGCACTGCCATGGAAACGATGCCGGGCTTGTCCGAAGGGATGATCTCGCCGGTGATCTGCGTGGTGAGCGCTGCCGCTTCGCGCAGCACACCGGCGCCGAGATGGACGTTGAAGCCCGACCAAGGCGCGGTTGCGCCGGTTTCTTCCAACATGAGGCGGATGAATTCATCGGCGCGGCTTTCCATCAGGTCAGCCGCCTTGTTCAGCAGTGCACGACGCTCGCCCGGCCCGGTATCCGACCAGCTTTCAAAGGCTTTCGCGGCAGATTTCGCAACCGCGTCGACATCGGCAAGGCTGGCCGCAGGCGCTGTAGTGGCGACCTTTCCGGTGACGGGGTCCTTGCGGTCGAATGTCTTGCCGGAAGCGGATGGTGTTTCCTTGCCATCGATGATGAAGCCGATTGTCGTCATGGTCTTCTCCCTGTTTACCTTTCATATCATGGTATAAAAGCTGGAAGCTTGCATGTTCCTTATTTGTGAACAGACTGTGCAACGGCGCCGTTTCGAATTTGAAAGCAAGCAGCGGAGTGTAGCTTCGACGCGGTGGCATTAGCCTTCCTTCATGCTCATATTGAAGGAATACGGACATGAACCTTATGACCATGAAGACCCACGACCCCGATGAAAGCCGCTGGCAGAAGGTGCTCGACCGCGACAAGGCGTCGGACGGGGCATTTGTCTATGCTGTGCGCACCACCGGCGTCTATTGCCGCCCGTCCTGCCCGTCGCGGCGCGGAAAGCGCGAGAACGTGCAGTTCTTCGACGGTTGCGAGGATGCCGAACGCGCCGGGTTCCGGCCATGCATGCGCTGCAAGCCGCATCTGTCCGAAACGCTGGCGACGCAGAACAGCACCCGCTATGCCGAGATGGTGGCCTCTGCCTGCCGTTTCATCGAAACGGCGGAAGAAGTGCCATCCCTTGAAGAAATAGCGGCTTCGGTAAAGGCAAGCCCGGCCCATTTCCATCGCATATTCAAGGAGTTCACGGGACTGACCCCGAAAGCCTATGCGGATGCGCATCGCGCGAGGAAGATGCGGGCGGCGCTCGATGCGCCGGAAATCCGCGTAACCGACGCCATCTATGATGCCGGTTACAATTCCAGCAGCCGCTTCTATGAGGCTTCGGATGGGATTTTGGGAATGACTCCAAAGGCTTACAAGCAGGGCGGCAAGAATGCGGATATCCGTTTTGCCATCGGCCAGTCGACGCTGGGCGCGGTGCTGGTGGCGGCGAGCGACAAGGGCGTCTGCGCCATTTTGATGGGTGACGACCCGGAAGAACTGATCCGTGACCTGGAAAAGCGTTTTCCGCAGGCCAATCTCATCGGTGCGGACCGCGATTTCGAGGATATGGTCGCCGAGGTGGTCGGTTTCGTCGAAGCGCCGCGCATCGGGCTCGACCTGCCGCTTGATCTGCAGGGAACCGCGTTCCAGCAACGCGTCTGGCAGGCTTTGCGAGAAATTCCGGTCGGTAAAACAGTAAGTTATACAGAAATTGCCGAGCGCATCGGCGCACCGAAATCGGTGCGTGCGGTGGCGCAGGCCTGCGCGGCGAACAAGATCGCGGTCGCGGTTCCGTGCCACCGCGTGGTGCGCAACGATGGCGGCCTTTCCGGCTATCGCTGGGGTGTCGAGCGCAAGCGCGATCTCCTGAAGCGGGAGGGCCAGGCATGAATAAAAATGAACCCATGCAGGGCCAGAATATTCCCGCCTATGACTGGCAAAAAATCGGCGCCGAACTCGACCAGTTCGGTGCCACAATTCTCGAAAACATAATTTCGCCACAGGATTGCCACGAGATTGCCGCAGGTTATCACACCTTGGCCGCATTTCGAACGGTGATTTCGATGCGAAAACACGGTTTTGGGCGCGGAGAATACAAATATTACGCAAATCCCATTCCTGCCTTAATTTGGAATCTGCGCCAGAAGCTCTATTTTCAGTTGGCTCCCATCGCCAATCGGTGGAGCGAAAGACTGGGATCGGATGTCCGGTTTCCGCCCACCCATGATGCCTTCCTGGAGCGGTGCCACGCGGCAGGGCAGACGCGTCCCACACCGCTCATCCTGCAATATGTCGAGGGCGACTATAATTGCCTGCATCAGGATATTTACGGCGATATCGCCTTTCCGTTGCAGGTGGCGATTTTGCTGTCCGAGCCGGAGAAGGATTTTACGGGCGGTGAATTCGTCCTGACCGAACAGCGCCCGCGCATGCAGAGCCGGGCCGAGGTCGTTCCGCTCCGGCAGGGCGACGGCGTGGTCTTCGCGGTCAATGACCGTCCGATGCAGGGGACGCGCGGCGATTATCGCGTCAAGATGCGGCATGGCGTCAGCCGCATCCGTTCCGGCAAGCGGCATACGCTGGGCATAATCTTTCACGATTCCAGATAGAGGTTGAAACCGGCGTTTCGATCGCCTTTGATCGCGGCTGGAGCATGATTCCGAAAAGTGGGAAACGGTTTTCGGATAAAAACATGCTCAAACAAAAAGTTTGGAGCGGGATAATGGTTCAACTTGAAAACACCACGCTCTGAGCGATCAAAGGAGTCGGATATGAGCGTGACCATCTACGGTATCAAGAACTGCGACACCATGAAGAAGGCGCGCACCTGGCTTGAAGACCATGGCATCGACTTTGCGTTCCACGATTACAAGAAGGAAGGGCTGGACGGCGAAACGCTCGACCGCTTTCTGAAAAGCGTTCCGTGGGAGCAGCTGCTCAACCGCGCCGGAACGACGTTTCGCAAACTGCCGGAGGAAGAACGCCAGAACGTTGACGCGGGCAGGGCGCGGGCACTGATGCTGGCGCAGCCTTCCATGGTCAAGCGCCCGGTTCTCGACAGGGATGGAGAGCTGACGGTCGGTTTCAAGCCGGACCAGTACGAAAACTTCTTCAAGCCTTGAGGCGGGAAAATGCTGCCATAGATAGCTGCCGGTAAGCAGATGGAGAAATCGATGCGGCAGCGCGCCAAGAAGATCGTTCAGCAATGGTCTGCGAGCTGGCGCGATTCCCTGATCGCTTCCTTTGCAGGCGGCGTCGCATGGCTGATCTGCCAGCTGCTTCTGGACCAGCCGAAACCCGTTTTCGCCATGGTGACGGCGGTGATCTGTCTGGCGCCGAACCTGCCCAACCACGGCAAGCAGGCGATCGGCGTGGTCGTCGGCGTCACGACAGGCGTGCTGGTCGGGGAGCTTTCGCTGCTTTTGCCCGAAACTGTTCCGGTCTTCCACACCAGCATCGTGACTTTCGTTGCCATGGTGCTGGCAACCTCTTTCGGCATGGCGCCTGCAATCGCCATTCAGTCGGGCGTTTCGGCGATTCTGGTTCTCGCCATGGGGCCGCAGGTCGCGGGCGTGACGCGGCTGGTCGATGTTCTGGTCGGGGCGGGCGTGGGCTTGCTGTTCAGCCAGATTTTGATGACACCGAGCCCGTTGCTTCTGATCGACAAGGCTGCTCGGGGCCTGCTCGACCGGCTGGCAAAGGGCCTGAAACAATCGGCCGTGGCGCTGGAAAAGCAGGACCCGGTGCGGGCGCAAAGTGCGATCAACCAGTTTACCTCGGCCCACCGGGCGGTGATCGCATTGGGCGATGGCATCGCACTGGCCCGCAGCAATGCGCGCTGGTCGCTGCGCGGGCGGCTGGTGGCGCGCGAGGTCACGGAAATGGCGGGCCGTTATGATCGGCGCGGCATCCGACTTTACGCATCGGCGCTGCTGTTCGGTGAAGCGCTGGGCAATGCGCTGCGCAAGAAGGAGGCGCCGCCGCCGCCATGGCTGATGGAAGCCTTGCAGGTAGTCATTGCCAATTGCGAGTTGGAGGAAGGGCAGGAGCCGCGCCGGATTCCGTCCATGCCGAAGGATATTCCGTTCGGCTGGCGCGATTGCGCGCACCGGCTGTCGTCGGTTCAGGACACGCTTCTGCACTTCCTGCATTCGGATATTCCCGACAGCGTTCCGGTGCCTGCGCAGCGGCAAAAGGATGAAGCCGCGGCCTGAAGATTTTCAGAAAAGCAGCCGCACCTGATGTGCCAGTTCCTCAGCCGCCTGCCCTGCGAGCAGGGGATGGCTTTGCCAGTCGTCGACAGCCGCGCCCCGATAGGCCGCCTGCGCGAGCGCAAGGGCTGCTGCGGTTTCGGGGGAAACAAGGGGCAGCGCCCATTCGGCGGCGGCGTCCTTCGGCACGAATGTTCCGGTTTCGAGCGTGTACCACATCCGCGCCAGCGTCAGCAGGACATTGCGCTCATCGCCTGCAAGGTTGCCGATAAGGGCAGGCAAGGCATCGGCAATCGCCCGTCGCACGTCTCCTTGCGGCACGGACGGCAGAAGATGCTCCCGCGTGGGGCCGACAAGGCTTATTGCTTCTTGGCCGGCTTGCGCGAGCACCAGTGTATATTCAGGGTCGGTATGGGCCTGCGGCACGATCCCGGCCTCGAATTCGTCACGCAGCCATTCTCCATAGATGAAGGCGCACCGCGCAGGATAGCGAGATGCGGCGAGGTCCTGCCGCAGAAAGAGCATCACCTCCAGGCATCGGGGCATTCCCGGGGCGACCGGGTGCCGGCCCGATATCTGCATCAGCCGATCAACGAGAAGCGCACTGGTTTCAGGTGCCGGATTCCGGTCACAGACCGCCAGCAGGTCGACGTCGCTGTTGGGGCGAAGGCCGCCATTCACGGCGGAGCCATGCAGATATAGGGCCTGCAAGGATGACCCCAGGCATTCCTGCAGGACGATCAGGGCCTTTGCCGCTTCTTCGGGGATTGCTGCGTGATTTCTATCCATCCGGTGTTGATACTGTTCCCGGGGGACATATACAACGCTGCTGGCGACAGAAGACCCTGCTTCTCAGGCCGCCGCAACTTCCCGCCGTTCCAGAATGCGGTCGATCAATCCCCATTCGAGACCCGCTTCCGCAGTCATGAAATTATCACGGTCAAGCGCGCGTTCCACCTCTTCATAGGTGCGGCCGCAATGTTCGGCGTAAAGACGCGTCATCAGCCGCTTGGTTCGCTGGGCTTCCTCGGCATGGATGAAAATGTCCGATGCCTGCCCCTGAAAGCCGCCGGAAGGCTGGTGAACAAGCAGGTTCGCATTGGGAAGGGCGGCGCGATGGCCGTGCTCCCCCGCCATCAGCAGGAAGGAACCCATGGAACGGGCCGTCCCCATGCAGAGCGTGTGCACCGGCGCGCGGACATAGCGCATCGTGTCATAGATCGCGAGGCCGCTGGTCACGACGCCGCCCGGCGAGTTGATATAGAGATTGATCGGCTGTTTGGAATTTTCCGCTTCCAGAAACAGCAATTGCGCGCAGATCAGCGCGGATACGGTGTCGTTCACTTCGCCATTGAGAAAGATGATCCGCTCGCGCAGCAGGCGCGAATAGATATCGAACGACCTTTCGCCGCGGCTCGACTGTTCGACGACCATAGGGACGAGTTGCATCGTTTCGCGCATGGGCGAACTCCTCTCTTCCAAAATCAGGATGTGGGTGCTTCAGGCGGCGCGCATGACCGGCATCCGGTTGCTGTTGGCGGCAACCGGTGCGGCATGTTTCACCCGCGCGTCGTTCAATTCGTGGATGACGCGCAGACAGGTGCCGCCGGAAATGCCCGGCACGATGCGGAACGTCACCATGCTTTCCAGAAAGGGCGGTTCGTTTTCCCGCATTCGGTAGCTGATCTCCTCGCCGGGCTTGCAGGACGCAGGTTCCGGGTCGGCCAGTGCCTCGGATGGAAGCCAGCTTTCGCGAAATTCCGGAATGCTGATCGCGCGCCAGACTTTCTGCGGCGCGGCATCCAGCTCATATTCCAGCTCTATCGCTTTTTCGCGGTGTTCTTCCTGCCGGTCGGTCATTGGTCCATATCCTTCAGCAAGGTTTTGAGAGCATCGATACGTTCCGGCCAATAGGCGCGGTATTTGGCAAGCCAGTTGGCGATGAGGGTCAGTCCGTTCGGATCGACTTCATAATTGACGAAGCGCCCCTCACGTTCCTCACGCACCAGTCCCGCGCCGCGCAACACCGCCAGATGCTGCGACATGGCGGGCTGGCTGATCTCCATCCCTTCCCGCAACGCACTGGCATTCATGCTGCCGGATGCCAGCTTCTCGAAGATCATCCGGCGGGTCGGATCGGCAAGCGCCCTGAAAACATCGTTGAATATATCGTTCTCATTCATGCCGTCATATAAGCATGCACTTATGCGATTCGCAAGAGAAACTTTTCGCTCGCTCAAAACGGGGGGGGGTGTCAGGCAAGTTTGTTCGCCGGCACCCAACCGAAAAATCCATTGGGCGCGCTGCACCATGCCCATCCATGCGTTTCTTCGATGACGTGGAGCATGGTACCTTTGTTGCAGGTCAGTTCCATCGCCGAGTAGTCGCGCAGAGTGATGACCGTATCATCCTTGACCATGATGCTGTTATCGGGAATCCACCCCGCACGGCCATCCGCTCCCACGGCCCACAACCACCGGTAGCCGTCCCAGATTTCGGCCTCTCCGGTCAGGGATACCGTCTGGCCTCGTGTGAAGGCGATGGGATCATCGTATGGTGCGACGTGATCTTCCAGCAGACGTCTGGCAACCGCCTTGTCTGGCATCGATCAATCCGCCGAATGAAACTGCATGGTGAAGACATTCCCGCCGATACCCTCTGCCAGCGAGGGCGCAAGTTTCAGCGGCGTGCATTTTTCAACCGCGTCGATAGCAGCGTTCACGAATGCCTTTTTCGCCTTGTCATCCCCCTGAACGTTGATCGCACTGGGGCGGGGCGGCCCCATCAGGCTGCCGTTGCGCTTGAAGCTGAAGCTGAGGGTCACGGCTGAATTCTTGCTGCCCGCAGGCGCAGTCCAGCATGCGTTCAGCGCGCTGCCCACATCATCCATGGTCTTCAGTTCCTGTGCCTGAACGGCTCCTGCGGTGGCGAACGTCAAGGTCGCCCACAGACAGAATTTCGACCTGTTCATCCTGATCCTCCATCAAGAGAGTGCAATAGATCTATTGTAGTTCTGCTCCTGCAGAGTTCAAATCCAACTCTGTCGTCGGGTTTCGGAGATCGGGCGGGGTTTCAGCGTCAATCCGTGTGATCGATCCGATCAGAAAAATTCAATTGTCCCTGGATGAATGAAGCTTATTTTGCCGCCAATGACCGAGACCTCCCTGCAAATGACCAAGCCCGCATCTTCACACCATCGCACCGCCGTTCGCTATGCTTTCGGCGGTTTTCTTGCCATGGCTGCCGCCATGGGGATCGGGCGTTTCATCTATACGCCGATCCTGCCCGGGATGATGGCCGATATCGGCTTCACTGCCGCCGATGCGGGGTTCATCGCATCGGCAAACTATATCGGCTATCTGCTGGGGGCGGTCGTGGCCGGTTATGGCTGGTCTGCGGGCATCGAACGGGCAAGCGTGATCGCGGGCCTGATAATCAGCGGTTTGCTCTGCGCCGCCATGGCGCTTTTTGACGGCGTCTGGCTGTTTTCCATCATCCGCTTTGCGGCCGGTTTCATAAGCGCGGTGACGATGATCCTGTGCACGGCAATCGTGCTCAGTCATGTTACGGCGGCGGAAAGGGCCGGGCTTGGAGCCCTGCATTTCGGCGGCGTCGGCAGTGGCATTGCGCTTTCTGCCGTTCTGGTGGCGCTGATCCGCCTTGCCGGGCTCGACTGGCGGGCCGACTGGATCGGCGCTGCCATTCTCACCATTGTGATGGCCGTTCTGGTCGCGGCTTTCGTCCGGGAAGGTCCGGTCGGCGGAAACAGCGGCACGCGCGAACCGCCGCTTCCCAAAAGCCTCGCCTTCAATGCGCTGGCATTGGCCTATGGCATCTTCGGCTTCGGTTATGTGATCACGGCCACATTCCTCATTGCGATCGTGCGCGCTACCGATGGCGGTCCGCTGATGGAAGCGGCTGTGTGGGTGGTGACCGGCCTGATGGCAGCGCCCTCCATCTGGCTGTGGGCTCCCGCAGCCCGTAAATTCGGTCTCTTCAACGCATTTGCCCTGACGGCCACCCTTGAGGCGGTGGGCGTCGCGGCAAGCGTGGTTCTGGCGCCGCCACTCGGTCCATTGGTGGGCGGTGCGCTTCTGGGCATGACCTTCATGGCATTGACGGCGTTTGGATTGCAGATTGCCCGCACGCTCGCCCCGTCTTCACCGAAACGCGCTCTGGCGCGGATGACCGTCTGCTTCAGCATCGGCCAGATCGTCGGCCCGCTGGTGGCAGGTTTCATGGCGCAGCGCTCCGGTTCGTTCACTTCGGCAAGTCTGGCCGCAGCGCTCTCGCTGGTGGTCGTCGCGGTGCTGGGCATCGTGGCGGGACGCGCCGCCCGGACAGCGGGTTGAAAACCTTACAGGAATTTAACTGGTAAACGCACAAGGACCGGCTTCTTATGAGGATAATTCCTCAGGAGTTGGATGTAACCCGGTGTTTGTGTCGTTTTTCCCCCGTCCGAAACTGTTCTTCTGGTCCGTCGTAATCTGGTGCCTGCTGGCGATAATCGGCTGGTACGAGGGAGGTGAACGGCTGGGCGCAGTGTTCGGCCTGCCGCCGCTGGCGCCCGACGCCGCGCCGATTATCGGCGCAAGCATCTTCTGGTCGGCGCCGTTTCTCTGGTTCTATATCTACTTCGCGGTGATGATATTCGCCTTCTATCTGTTCTGGGCGTGGTTTTCACCGCATCCCTGGCAGCGCTGGTCGATACTCGGATCGGCGCTGATCCTGTTCACCACCTATTTCGGCGTGCAGGCCAGTGTGGCGGTCAATGCATGGTATGGGCCGTTCTACGACATGATACAGAAGGCGCTGACAACACCCGGCGCCGTCAGCGCGACCGATTTCTACTGGGGGCTGGTCACGTTTGCCAAGATTGCCTTTATTGGCGTCACGGTCAGCGTTTTGAGCCTCTTCTTCGTCAGCCATTATATCTTCCGATGGCGCACGGCGATGAATGACTATTATGTCAGGTACTGGCCGAAACTGCGTTCCATCGAAGGCGCTGCACAGCGTGTGCAGGAAGATACGATGCGCTTTTCAACGACGCTGGAACAGCTCGGTGTCAATCTGGTGAAAGCTATTCTGACGCTGATCGCCTTTCTGCCGGTCCTGTTCAGCTTTTCCGAGAAAATCACCGAGTTGCCGGTTATCGGCACAATACCACATGCGCTTGTATGGGCGGCTGTTTTCTGGGCTGCCTTCGGGACCGGTCTGCTGGCGCTGGTCGGCATCAAGCTGCCGGGACTGGAGTTCAACAACCAGCGGGTGGAAGCGGCTTACCGCAAGGAACTCGTCTATGGTGAAGATCATGACGATCGCGCCGGGCCAGTCACAATGGCCGAATTGTTCCGCAACGTCCGGCACAATTATTTCCGGCTCTATTTCCACTATGTCTATTTCAACGTTGCCCGCATTTTCTATCTACAGGCCGACAATATTTTCGCGACCCTGATCCTCATACCGTCCATCGTGGCTGGAAAGCTGACGCTTGGCCTGATGAACCAGATCATCAATGTATTTTCGCAGGTACAGGAGTCGTTCCAGTATCTCGTCAAATCGTGGACGACGATCATCGAGCTGTTGTCGATCTACAAGCGCCTGAGGGCGTTCGAGGCGACTATCCATGACGAGCCGTTGCCATCGGCCGATCGCGGTAATCTGGAAACAGTGCCTTCGGCCTGAAGTCAGGATCGGTTCTGGCCTGCGTGGACCGTCTCCTTGTCGAGACTGTCCAGATAATCGCCATAGGTCGTGCATTTGACATCCGGCCTGGTGCAGACTTCCGCCACCAGCCGTTCCATGGCGCGCCAGTAGGCGCCGTCATTCATCAGCACGAAATGAAAGCCGAGCTGAAGCGGAATGCGCTCGCCCGCATATTGCTTGTCGAACGCCGCCCGGAAAGCCTTGTAGGCCCGTTCCTCGAAAGCTGACGATTGCTGCGGCGCTTCCTTGCCCTTCGAGTGGCGGACATAGAGATTATAGTCCATGGCCACGATGGGACGCTGCGACGGGCCTTCCGGGATAAGCGGCAATCCGAATGAAGCGAACTGACCGGCGAGGATCGGCGCTTCCGGGCCGCGGGTGACGGACGATGCCTGATAGCGAAAGCCGTTTGCCTTCAGCGCGTCCTGCACCGGCTTCGACGCGGCGAGATAGGGCGCGCGGAAGCCGTTTATGCCCTTCAGCGCGAAGTCGCGCCAGCCTTCCGGCTCGCCGTCGATGCCGTTATTCCTGTAGGCGTCGGCGGTGATGCGACGAAATTCCCTTATCTCCTTGTCCCAGTCGGCGGTCGACCAGTCGGTGCCGTCGAAATGGCCGCAGCCATGGCTGGCAATCTCGTTTCCCTCCAGATGCGCCTGCCAGATATTGCCAAGACGCGCGACGACTTCATCACGGCTGAGCGCGAAGCCGACATTGGACGAACCCGCCCGCTTGTGCGGCGGCTGGTAATCGCGCCGGTCCTGTCTGGTCATCAGGAAGACGCAGGACAGGAAATAGGTGAAGTGGGCGTTGTTCTTCTTCGCCAGTTCGCGCGAGCGGGTCCACAGTGCATTGTCATGGGCACCGTCGAAGGAGATCAGCACATATTGCGGCTTTGCGGGCACCGGTTCCGCCTGCGCGGCGCAGGTGGAAAGAGCAAGGGCTGAAAGCAGAAATGAGCGGGGGGACAGAAAGCGCATGGACCACTAAACGAGGGGGAGGGGAAACAGTTCCGGAAATTCCGTGGCTAGTTCTTGAATAAGGCGATTGTCGGACCGGAATGCACTTTGTAATGCATGTGTTGGCTTATTTCGCATACGGGTCTTACATCTGGCGCGAATTCCGACTAAAAGCGCCAGAACGCATAAATATCGAACATCAATTTGGCTTTAGTGGCAGGTCCATGGCAGACGACAGTTTCATTCGCGAGGTAAACGAGGAAATCCGTTCGGAACGGGCAAAGCAGGTCTGGCGGAATTTCGGTCCGCTGGTGATCGGCGCCGCCGTGGCCATCGTTCTGGGGACGGCTGGCTGGGTCGGCTATCAGCACTGGACCGACAGCAAGGCTTCCGCTTCCGGCGACAAGTTCCTGGCCGCGCTGGATCTCGCCTCGGAAGGCAAGAACGACGAGGCGCTCGCCGCGCTCGCCGATCTGGAAAAGACCGGCTACGGCTCCTATCCGGTGCTGGCGCGTCTTCGCGCCGCATCGGTCATCGCCGACAAGGGTGATGCCGCCGGTGCCGTGAAAGCGTTCGACGACGTCGCTGCCGACAATGCCGTGCCTGCGCCGCTGCGCGATGTCGCGCGCCTGCGCGCCGGTTATCTGCTGGTCGACAGCGGTTCCTATGACGATGTGGCCAAGCGCGTGGAAACGCTTTCCGCTGACGGCAATCCGATGCGCTCCAGCGCGCGGGAGGCCCTGGGCCTGGCCGCATGGAAGGCCGAACGTTTCGACGATGCGGTCAAGCTGTTCCAGCAGATCGCCAATGACAGTCTGGCCCCGGCCAATATCCGCCAGCGGTCCAACACGATGCTCGATCTGATGCGCAGCGCAGGCGTCAAGGTGCCTGACGCGCAAAGCACATAAATTCGCAAGTTTTGGAGTTATCTTCTTCCATGGGTTTTACAGTCGCCATCGTCGGGCGTCCCAATGTCGGCAAGTCCACGCTGTTCAATCGCCTCGTCGGCCGCAAGCTGGCGCTGGTCGATGACCTGCCGGGCGTCACGCGCGACCGGCGCATCCACGATGCCAAGCTCTACGATTTGAAGTTTCAGGTTATCGATACGGCGGGTCTTGAAGAAGCTGCCAATGACAGCCTGGAAGCGCGGATGCGCGCCCAGACCGAGGCTGCCATTCAGGAAGCCGACGTTATCCTGTTCGTCATCGATGCCAAGAACGGCCTGACGCCGACCGACAGCACCTTTGCCGAAGTGGTTCGCCGTTCCGGCAAGCCGGTCGTGCTGGTGGCCAACAAGGCGGAAGCGCGCGGCGCGCAATCCGGCATGTACGACGCTTTCCAGCTTGGCCTCGGCGAACCATGCCCGATCTCCGCCGAGCACGGTCAGGGCATGCCCGACCTGCGCGACGCCATTGTCGAGCTTCTGGGCGAAGAGCGCGTCTTTGCCGACGAGAAGGAAGAGGAAGCCGAGGACGAGGTTTTCACGCCGAAGGTTGTCGGTGAACTGATCGGCGACGACATCGAAGACCCGGATGAAGAAGAAATCCCGGCCTATGATGCGACCAAGCCGATGCGCATCGCCATCGTCGGACGCCCGAATGCCGGCAAGTCCACGCTCATCAACACCATGCTGGGCGAAGACCGCCTGCTGACCGGACCGGAAGCGGGCATTACGCGTGACTCGATCTCGGTCGATTGGGAATGGCGCGACCGCAAGATCAAGCTGTTTGATACGGCTGGCCTGCGCCGCAAGTCGCGCGTGCAGGAAAAGCTCGAAAAGCTGTCGGTCGCCGACGGCCTGCGCGCGATCCGTTTTGCGGAAGTCGTGATCATCGTCCTTGATGCGACCATCCCGTTCGAGAAGCAGGATTTGCAGATCGCCGATCTCATCATCCGTGAGGGCCGTGCGCCGATCATCGCATTCAACAAATGGGATCTGATCGAAGACCGCCAGATGGTTCTTGCCGATCTTTACGAAAAGACGGCCCGCCTGCTGCCGCAGGTGCGTGGGCTGCGTGCTGTGCCGATTTCCGGCGAGCGCGGGCAGGGCATCGACAAGCTCATGGAGAATGTCGTCAAGACCCACGAAATCTGGAACCGCCGTGTTTCGACCGGGCGTCTCAACCGCTGGCTGGCAGGCGTCATCGCGCACCAGCCGCCGCCGGCAGTTTCGGGACGCCGCCTCAAGGTCAAGTATATGACGCAGGTAAAGACCCGCCCGCCGGGCTTCGTCGTGTCCTGCTCGCGCCCCGATGCGATGCCGCAATCCTATGTGCGCTATCTCATCAACGGCCTGCGCGAAACCTTCGACATGCCGGGCGTGCCGATCAGGCTTTCCTTGCGTACCTCGGACAATCCGTTCGCAGGCCGCGCCAAAAAGAAGAAGTAAAAAAAGCCCGGAGCGATCCGGGCTTTTTGTTGTCGTCTGCAGCCGCGTCAGGCTTGCCGTCATTTCGATAGCCATGGATTATTAGACTTATCGTAAACATAGGTTCGCTTCGGTCTTGCGGAATAGAGAAGGTAGGGGACCCATATAATTGCTGGCAGCCATGATAGAAGCAGCACAAAACCGCTGGCGTCGGACTCCGCTGCGGTTGCGGGTTCTGCAAAAAGGGTTGGCAGCATATTCAATATGCCGGAGGCAAACAGGAATATTACCATGAAATACCTGAAGGCCTTCAGATAATAATAGTTTGCGTATAGCGCGTATAATGATCCAATGAAAAATATTATGTTTATCAATATGTGATATGAAAAATTAAGAGACTGTGATCCGAAGCCAATATTCATAATATATGATATTTTGATATAAATATATATCATATAAGCGCTGAATAATAGATTAATGATAATTCCCAATAGCAAGAGAAGGAGTCCGCCGCCAATTGGGATATGCTCAGTCACTTCATCAGACATTTAGAAATTTCCTGTATTATTGGACAAATTGATGTTCCCGGTCAATCAAATCTGGCTGAATAAGTCCAGCGTCGGAATCTCATAATTTAGTTGAAATGACATGGGCGTTTTCATTTTCTAGAAGGAGCGCCTTCTGTTTCATTGAGGCCGCTCCTTTTTTCCTAGAGCATTTTCTGTTTCTGATGAATCATTGGAAATGCTCTGTTTGTTTTTACGCGCATCTTATCCGATCGAAGCAGGATCAGAAATCAGTCCAGTGGACTGATTTCCCTGCGTAGGCGTTTCACACTTTTCGGGATGTGCTATCTGTTTGTTTTATCGCATGTCTTTGACCCGAAACCGGTTCCCACTTTCGGGAGACATGCTCTAGTCTGCGCCAAATCCACACTTTCGGGTTGAGCTTGGCTGCGACGGCTGCTAATCCGCCCGCTCCCCGATTTCCTCCAAAAAAGGTGCAGTGATGACGAAGGCTGACCAGAGCCCATTTGATGGCGTGACATTGGGCATCGATTTTGGCACGACCAACACGGTTCTTTCCGTTGCCGCAGCGGATGGCACGACGGCGGTTCTGAGTGTGCCGAAGGATGGGGTTGATATCACCGGCTACCGTTCGGTTCTCTGCTTCTGGCAGGATCGTGAAACCGGCGAGCGCACCGTCGAAAGTGGGCCATGGGCGATGGACGTATTCGTCAACGCGCCGCACTCCACGCGCATGCTGCAATCGTTCAAGACATTCGCGGCATCGAAGTCCTTCACCGACACGCCGGTTTTCGGCAAGCGGTTCAAGTTCGAGGATATTCTGACCACTTTCCTCGAAACGGTTGCCGCGCGGTTGGGCGACCGCCTGCCGCCAAAGGGCAATCGCGTGGTCATCGGCAGGCCAGTAATCTTTGCGGGTGCTTCGCCCGATGAAGCGCTGGCCATGCAGCGCTATGAAAAGGCGTTCCGGGCGTTCGGCTTCACCGACATTCATTATGTCTATGAGCCTGTCGCCGCCGCTTATTTTTATGCGCAGGAACTGACGGCCGCGTCCACCGTTCTGGTGGCCGACTTTGGCGGCGGCACCAGCGACTTTTCCATCGTGCGGTTCGACGTGGGCAGGCAAGGCCTGAGTTTCACGCCGCTCAGCCAGACGGGTGTCGGTATTGCTGGCGATACGTTCGATTACCGCATCATCGACAATGCCGTGTCGCCGCTGCTTGGAAAAGGGACGGAATATCAGTCCTTCGGCAAGAGGCTGACTGTGCCGAACCATTATTATGCAAATTTTGCGCGCTGGAACACGCTGTTCCTGATGAACTCTCCGGCCACCATCCGCGATCTGGACGAACTGGCCCGGCAAGCGGTTGACCCCAAGCCGCTCGAACATTTCATCAACCTGATCGAGAACGATTATGGCTACGAAATCTATCGCGCCGTATCGGACCTGAAAGTGCGGCTTTCATCGCAGCGCATGTCGGAACTGCACTTCAAGGCGGATGATTTTGAAATCCGTTCCGACATTACCCGCAACGATTTCGAAAACTGGATCGCGGACGATGTGCGCCAGATCGAAAACTCGGTGCAACAGGCGGTCGAGAAAGCGGAGCTGGAAACCTCGTCTATCGACCGGGTTTTCCTCACAGGCGGCACGTCTTTCGTGCCGGTCATCCGCACCGTGTTTGAAAGCCGCTTTCCCAATGCCGAGGTGACAAGCTCGAACCAGTTCGATTCCATTGCCAACGGCCTCGCACTGATCGGGCAGAGTGCGGATATCGAACGCTGGTCGGTGAAGAGCTAGAGCATGTCTCCCGAAAATGCGAACCGGTTTCGGGATAAAGACATGCGTAAAAACAAACAGAGCATTTCCAGTGATTCAATGAAAACCGGAAATGCTCTGGAGACAGTCTGGAAGGCTAGCGATACGTCACTGGCCGTCAGGGCAGAATTTCTATCGGCGTTCCGGTCGGAACCCTTGCCCATATGTCACGCATCTCCGCATCGGTGACGGCAATGCAGCCATCGGTCCAGTCCCAGAGCCGGTGTGCCGATTTAAGCCAGCCCCAGCCATTCGGCAGGCCGTGGATCATGATATTGCCGCCCGGTGCATGACCGGCAGCCGCTGCGGCCTGTTTGTCGTTTTCGTTGGGATAGGAAATATGCAGGCTCAGATGCGCCATTGAGCGCGGGTTGCGCCAGTCGATGACGTAGTGCCCTTCCGGCGTCTTTTCATCGCCTTCGCGCTGTTTGTGACCGCCATCGCCGTTGCTGCCGAGCGATATGCGATAGGTGCCGATTGGCCCGCCGTCGCGCAACAGCGTCATCTGGCGGTTAGCCTTTTCAACCCTGATCGCATCGGCCTGTTGTTCGGACGGTGCGGCAAGCGGAGGCTCGGACAGGCTTATCCTGGCCATGACCTTCGTATAGCCGAATAATGCGATGGCGAAGAGCACCACGGCGAAGAGGGTTTTCTTGAACATGGTGCTCGCTTTGAACAGGTCAGTATCTGCCGGCTTTTCACAGATGATTGGGGCTTTCACAAGTCGAACATGGTCTGTGAAGTCACTGCATAACTCAAGGAGCAGTTGCCGTATCGGCAAAGCAGGCGGCGATTTCCTTGTTGGCGCCGAGCTTCTCCGCCCATTTGACCAGATCGGGCATCTCGTCTCTTTCAGCCATCCCGCCCCAGACGTCCTTCAGTTTGGGCGACTTGCCGGAAAGATCGAAGAAGAAATAGCCGGGATCAGCCACCGGAACATCCGCATAGACGACAGACCAGTTGCCATATTGCATGAAGCTCTCGATGCTGACGGAAGCTGGTTTGACTTTCTTGCCGAGACTTTGTGCGATGAGCGACCTGTAGTCTGTTTTCTGCTGTTTGGTGAGCGTGGTCGTCACGCCATCACAGGCGGATTTGGCAAAGGCACTCCCTGCCGGAAGAGCCAACGCAACAGCAAGCAGAACTGCGGCACAGGCAGGCGAAAAGCGTGTGTTCATCATTCCCCTCAGAAAAAAGCCAGCGTGATAATTCCGATTTTCAAGCGTCTCCATAAATTCCCTCCTCGAACCGGCTTGCCCCATCGCGGTCGCGCTCATAGCCATGCATGTCCGGGAAAGGCGGCAGCCAGCTTTCGCGGCGGATGGTCCAGAGTTCATAGGTCGGCTTGAACTGATCCGGCGCATCGAGCGAACCGAGGTTGATTTCGATCTCATCGCCGCTGTGGCCAAAAACGGACGACCCGCAGCGTGGGCAGAAATGCCGTCCCGCATAGTCGCCGGTTTCTCCCTCGACCGTAACCGCAGTCTCGGGAAATATCGCCGAGGCATGAAACAGCGCGCCATGATGCTTGCGACAATCGAGGCAATGGCAGATGCCGACCCGGTATGGCTGTCCCACCGCTTCGAAGCGGACTTTGCCGCACAGGCAGCCGCCCGTGACCTTATCCATGATGCACCTCCTCACCGTAGCTGTCCGCAATCTGTAAAGCGGAATTCGCTTAAACCCCGCATTAACCATATTCGTTCATGGTTAACGCGCTGCTGATAATGACTGTATTCGCCAGAGCTGCAAGCGTGTCCCCAACCCATAGGACAAGGTTAATACTCCGTTATCACCGGCATGGTTCAGTCAGTGTGAGTGGAGTGTGCGGTGCGTCTTGTATCTTTACGAGCGCTGTTTGGTCGAAGGAAGGCCGTTGCCGAGCCGGTGTGGCATTACCCTGTCACGGGCTATTGCCCGGAGGAGGGGCGCTATTACGCCGTCCGCGCAAAGCCTCGCCAGACAGTCCATAAACCGCACCGTCTGGTGCCGCTGGTTCTGGCTGCCATTACCTATCTCTTCAATTCCAATGCGATTGCCTTTCAGGACATGGCAAGCCTCGTGCCGTCGGCGGACATGGGAACGCACCGCTGGACTGCCTTCGTCGCCAAGGCGCCGGTCGGCTCCGTCCATCAGGCCGAAATGCCCTTCGTCGATGCAACGACCGTGACGGGCAGCATCGCCAACAACGGCATCGAGGTGCCGGGCATAGGCCGCGTTGCGCTGTCGGGCGGGCGCAAGACGGCAAAGCTCGGCCCGGACGATCCGAACCCCGATGAAAACCGCATCCATCGCGCCGACAAGACGGGCCGTCTCGTCTCGGTAAAGCCCAAGGCGCCGGCCAAGGCCTTCACCGCCGGCAGCATGTTTGAAAAGATCAGCATGATCACGCGTCCGCCTGAAAAGACGGACGCGAAAATGGCTTTCTCCAGCAAGCTGGAAGGCAAGGAAGTCGCCATCACCATGGCGTTCCATGCGGTTCAGCCGCCGAAGCCGCGCGCCGAAATGCCGACCCAGCTTGCCAAGCTCATTACCAATGACCAGCCGGATGTGCTGGCCCTTGGTTATGCGCCTGCGACGCCGGACTACGGCAAGACATCGCCTTTCGAAAGCATCCTGAAGCCGCAGCCGGACGAAGGGCGCTTCGTGCCGCCTATCAGCGAACAGGATCATGAATGGGCCGCGACGCCGCTGCCGCCTTTCGCCTTCAGCAAGAGCGAGCAGAAGTGCCTTGCCGAAGCCGTCTATTATGAAGCCCGGGGCGAAACGGTGAAGGGACAGGTCGCGGTCGCTCAGGTCGTCCTCAACCGCGTGCGCAATCCCGCCTATCCGGGAACGATCTGCGGCGTGGTCTATCAGAACCGCGACTGGCTCAATGCCTGCCAGTTTTCGTTTGCCTGTGACGGCCAGAAACACCGCGTAACCGAAATGCCGCAATGGCGCATGGCCCAGCAGGTGGCAAAGACTGTCTCCGCCGGTCAGATATGGCTGCCGGAAGTCGGCTCCGCCACCCATTATCACGCGACCTATGTTCGTCCGTTCTGGGCGCCGACCATGAAGAAGGTCACCAAGATCGGCCTTCACGTTTTCTATCGGACCTATGGCGGCGGGTGGAGCTGAGTATCCTGTCTGCGGCAGTAACTGGATCGGCCCGTTCAAACTCACGTTTTTGTTAGCGGACTAAAAGCCCGAACAGGCGCATATGACCGGCTTTCGACCGGACCCGAATATGGCGCGATCCTCCAAAATCGATTCCGTTTTTTTGGCCAATAATGTGGCCAATCTGGTTCTTTGGTCGGAAAATGAGTCGCACCAATATCTAAGTAATTGAGATTGCTGGATAAAAAACCTTCTGGACCAATGCCTGCACCGCCTTGACTAGCGGACGGCGTGTCAATATGTTGCGCGCAACTTGGAAATGGGATTGAAATCCTCGTATTTCTTGAAAAAAGGAGCTGCCAATGGCGCGCGGGACTGAGCCCGGAAAGCCATCCGGTGCGATCAAGAATGCGAGGAATGAGCCCGGTTCCGGGGAGCTGGATCAGCGTCTGAATCGCCTGGAGGCCGAACTGGCCAAAAAAGGTGTGTTCAAGCAGCCGGCTTCCGAGGATGAGCGATCGGCGACTGCAAGTTCGGTCGCGCAGGCCATGAAGATTTCCAGCGAGTTCATCGCAGGGGTTCTGGTCGGTGCGCTGATAGGCTGGTTCATCGATCGTGTCGCCGGTACGTCGCCCTGGGGATTGATCGTATTTCTCCTTCTGGGCTTCGGTGCGGGCGTCCTCAACGTGCTTCGTTCCGCTGGATATGTTGCCGAACAGGGCAACATCAAATCTAGCGCGGAAAAGAACGACAAGAAATAGGGCTTGACGGGCTTCACGGTAAAGTTCGTTCAAGTGTAAGTGAACAAGTGGGCCTTCTGGTCCGAGACTGAAACGCCCTTGGGCAAGCAACGTTGCCTTCGGGCAAGCGAAGTGCCTTCGGGCAGGCCAAATTGCCTTCGGGCAGGGAAGACAGACGAGGTTAAGGTGGCGAACGATCCGATCCATCAGTTCCAGGTTTCCCGGTGGATTCCCATCGACGTAGGCGGTGTTGACCTGTCGTTCACGAATGTTTCGGCCTTCATGGTCGCAACCGTCGTGGTCGCTTCGGGCTTTCTTTATCTGACGTCTTCGGGCCGCGGCCTGATCCCGACCCGTCTTCAGTCGGTTTCGGAAATGGCTTACGAATTCGTGGCCACCAGCCTGCGGGATTCAGCAGGGTCGAAGGGCATGAAGTTCTTCCCCTTCGTCTTCTCGCTGTTCATGTTCGTTCTGGTCGCAAACTTTCTCGGTCTTTTCCCGTATTTCTATACGGTTACGAGCCAGATCATCGTGACCTTCGCCCTTGCCGTTCTGGTCATCGGCACGGTCATCATCTACGGTTTCTTCAAGCACGGCTTCGGCTTCCTCAAGCTGTTCGTGCCCAGCGGCGTTCCCGGCATCATCGTGCCGCTGGTTGTCGCCATTGAAATCATCTCGTTCCTGTCGCGTCCGATCAGCCTCTCGGTTCGTCTCTTTGCGAACATGCTTGCCGGTCACATCACGCTCAAGGTTTTTGCGGGCTTCGTCGTCTCGCTGGCAGCCCTCGGCCCGATCGGCATCGGCGGCGCTGTCCTGCCGCTGATCATGACGGTTGCGATCACCGCACTCGAATTCCTCGTAGCCTTCCTGCAGGCCTACGTGTTTACCGTTCTCACCTGCATGTACATCAACGACGCTGTACATCCGGGACACTGAGTTCAAGCCGGCGGGCGACCGCCAGAACTGAAATCCGCGCTTATATTCAATCCAGAAGGAGCTTAACATGGAAGCGGAAGCAGCAAAGTACATCGGCGCCGGTCTCGCCTGTTTCGGTATGGCCGGTACGGCTCTCGGCCTCGGCAATATCTTCGGCAACTACCTCTCCGGCGCTCTGCGCAACCCGTCCGCTGCTGACAGCCAGTTCGGCCGTCTGGTGTTCGGTTTCGCCGTTACGGAAGCTCTGGGCATCTTCTCGCTGCTCATCGCGCTTCTGCTCCTCTTCGCCGTCTAATCAACGGTCGCAAGAAACGGGCTGGCCGCGAAGCAGCTTTAGGAACATGGTCCTTGAGGTCATGTTCCGCTGGAAGATGCAGGCGCGGCTGGCCTTTGCATATGTCGTCTGAGTAAGGCATGGTCTTTCTCCATCGGGATCGGATCGTGCTGGATTAAAGGGGAAATCTGGATGTTCGTGTCCACGGCGTTTGCCCAAACCGCCACCGAATCGCAACCGGCACCTGCTGCTGGCGAGCACGGCGCAGCCGATGCTGTGCACACCGAAACCGGGGTCGCTCACGATGCCGGACACGGCAGCGGCGTATTCCCGCCGTTTGATTCCACCCATTACGCTTCGCAGCTCCTGTGGCTGGCGATCACCTTCGGGCTTTTTTATCTGTTCATGTCGCGCGTGGTTCTGCCGCGCATCGGCGGCGTGATCGAAACCCGTCGCGACCGCATCGCTCAGGATCTCGAGCAGGCAGCCCGCCTCAAGCAGGATGCCGACAACGCTATCGCTGCCTATGAGCAGGAACTGGCCCAGGCCCGCACCAAGGCGGCTTCGATTGCAGAAGCCGCACGCGAAAAGGGCAAGGGCGAAGCCGACGCAGAACGCGCTTCCGCCGAGGCAGCCCTCGAAGGCAAGCTCAAGGAAGCCGAAGAACGCATCGCCGCGATCAAGGCCAAGGCCATGAACGACGTCGGCAACATTGCCGAGGAAACCACGGCGGAGATCGTCGAGCAGCTTCTGGGCACCAAGGCCGACAAGGCATCGGTAACAGCAGCCGTCAAGGCCGCCAACGCCTGAGGAGAGGACAATGGACGCTACATTCTGGGCACTGATTGGCCTCATCATCTTTCTGGCGATCCTCGCCTATCTGAAGGTTCCGGGCATGGTCGGCCGGTCGCTCGACGAGCGCGCTGACCGCATCAAGAACGAGCTGGAAGAAGCACGCACGCTTCGCGAAGAAGCCCAGCAGCTGCTGGCCGAATATCATCGCAAGCGCAAGGAAGCCGAAAAGGAAGCAAGCGATATCGTTGCTTCCGCCGAACGTGAAGCCAAGGCGCTTCTCGAAGACGCCAAGCGCGCGACGGAAGAATATGTTGCACGCCGCAACAAGCTTGCCGAGCAGAAGATCGCAACGGCTGAAGTCGATGCCATCAATGCGGTCCGCGCATCGGCGGTCGACCTCGCAGTCGCCGCAGCCGGCAAGATCGTTGCCGAAAAGGTCGATGCAAAGGTTGCAGGCAACCTGTTCAAGGATGCCTTGTCTCAGGTCAAGACGAACCTGAACTGATCACGGCTCGCACAATTTTCAGAAAAACGCCGCCTCGAAAGGGCGGCGTTTTTGTTTTACGTCGAGAAAAGGTTTTTAAAACCGGTCGGATCCGAGGCCGGTTTCCGTGCCGCCCAATCTGCGGAACAACAGGCGGTACTCTTCGAGCGCAAGGTCATCCAATGCCTCTGCTTCCTGCGGCGTGAACCATCGCAGCTCGGTGTGCTCCCGGTCGCGAATGGCAGGCTGACCGTCCCATGTGGTAACGGTATAGAGATGGAATGAAGCTGCCGGTTTTGCGATCTCTATCGTCGTGAGAAAGGAAAACGAGCGGAGCGTGAGTCCGAGTTCCTCGTGGATTTCTCGTTGCAGTGCGCAATCAAGGTCTTCCCCGGCTTCGACATGCCCGCCCGGAAAACTCCACCGGTTGGGGTAGGCCCGACGATCCGGGCTGCGTCGGCCCAGAAGAATGCCTTGGGACCCGGGGAGAACCGCATTGACGATGTCTGGCATGACAGGCTCCGATGGACAGAAGTGCAGTCAGTCTTCGTTCTCGGTCAGATGCGCAAGCGGCAGCTCTCCCTGCGATTTGACCGTCTGGATAGCAAAATTGCTCCGAATGTCGATCACGCCCGGAAGGCGCAGCAGCGTGCCGGATAGAAACCGTTCATAGGCTGCGAGATCGGCCACCACGACCTGCAACAGAAAATCGGATTCCCCGGATACGAGATGACAGGAGAACACCTCGGGCAGGTTCTGCACGGAGGTACGGAACGCGGTGGCCGTTTCCTCGTGATGACGCTCCACGCGAATGCCGACGAAGACAGTCAGGCCAAGTCCGACCGCATTGCGATCCAGTGCTGCATGATAGCCCCGGATGACGCCCGCCTTTTCGAGCATCCTGACGCGGCGCAGGCAGGGAGAGGGCGAAAGGCCGATTTTCTCGGCCAGCTGGACATTGGAGAGCCGGGCGTCTTCCTGAAGTGCCGTGAGTATCTTGCGGTCGATGGCATCTAGCTTAAGTTTTGGCATGATCCGGCAACTTGAGTGGGGCTGTTGGCTGATTATATCAAAACGAGAAAGAAATGCGGCACAAATCGCAAGGACATACGCTGTCGTCCCCGGATATTCTGCGACATGAAACTGCTTCGCAATCGGCATCATTTTCGATGAGCCTCTGCGTCGCGGCCAATTTGGCACGATCCTTACAGGCGATATAATGAGCGAGATGTGGTTATACGCGGGCGCACTTGCTGCTGCATTTCTTATTCCTGGGCCGGACATGCTTCTGCTGCTCCAGACCGGCGCGGCGCAGGGCAGGGCCCATGCGCTGGCAACCGCCGCTGGCCTCGCAATCGCGCGCACGTGCCATGTGGCCCTTGCCGCGCTCGGTCTGGCGGCGCTTCTGCATGCCTTTCCTGTGGCGTTCCAGTGCGTGCGGATCGTCAGCGCCTGTTATCTCGTCTGGCTTGCCATAGGGATCATCCGCCATCCTCTGCCGACAGTGGATGCGGTTGGCGGGGTGCGTGAACGGCGGTCCTATCTGGCTTCGGCCCGCAAGGGCCTTCTCACCAATCTGCTCAACCCGAAAGCGCTGCTGTTCTGTTCCGTCCTGCTGCCGCAGTTCGTCCATCCGGGAAATGGCAGTATAGCGCTGCAATTTGCGGTTCTGGGCGGCGTCATGACCACGGTCGGATTGTTGTTCGATACGCTCTATGCCTTTACAGGCTCATCGCTCGGAACCCTGTTCAAACGTTATCCGGCCATACAGTCGGTCCAGCGTTGGGGCTTTGCGGCGCTGCTGTTCGGCTTTGCTGCCAGGCTGGCGACGGTTTAAACGCCGAAGCGATCTTTGATGGGGGCGAAGGTGTAGCGGTGGATGCCGGGCACGGGCCCCGCCGTCTCGATGGCGGCACGGTGCCTTTCGGTGGCATAGCCCGCATGAATTTCCAACCCGTAGGGTGGATGCGCTGCACCGGCCCGGATCATCATGCGGTCCCGCGTTACCTTGGCGACGATGGAAGCGGCAGCGATCGAAAT
Source organism: Brucella sp. IR068 (assembly GCF_049065885.1). NCBI lineage: Bacteria > Pseudomonadati > Pseudomonadota > Alphaproteobacteria > Hyphomicrobiales > Brucellaceae > Brucella > Brucella sp. IR068. The sequence continues at coordinate 376,422 of NZ_JBAKHE010000003.1, forward strand.
GGAGCGCTGATCCCCTTTGACAAGCGCCGAACCGGGGCAAGCAAGCCCCGGCGGCACATCGCGGCCATCGATCAGCGCGTGACATGGGCGCAGGGTCAGCCCGATGGAAGCGCGCCGCATGGCTTCCAGCGCGGCCTTCCTGATATCGCTTCCGTCGATGCTGCGGGCGCTGAGGCTTGCAACCGAAACGGTGATGGCCTTCGCCAGAATGATTTCGTAGAGCGCTTCGCGTCTCGCAGCCGTAAGCCGCTTGGAATCGTCCAGCCCGTCCGGGAGGTTGTCGATATCGAGCACGACGGCAGCGGCAACCACCGGCCCCGCAAGGGGGCCGCGTCCGGCCTCATCTATGCCGACGATATGTTTCAAGCCACGCGAAAGCAGCCTTTTCTCTTCCGAGAAGTCAGGCGCGATCGGGATGTCAAAGAGGAGCGGAGAATCAGAAGCCGAGCGTTTCATTTGGCGGCAATGCTCGCATTGCTTCCGATTCTCCGCAAGGGCCCTGCTTGAGGATGGTGGCGTGAAAGCAGGCGGCCCCTCCGTCTGAAGGACAATCAGACGGAAATTCAACAGACAACTGGCAGGTCGAGCAGGTTGAAAAGCGACGCGGGGCCAGGCTGCCCCTTTGTGTTTATTCCACAGCGGTTCCCTCGCAGAGAAACGCGGAAACCGCTCCGGCTATTTGTTTTATCGCCTTATCAAACGCAAAACCGGCACACGCTTTTGCTGGAAATTCTCTAGAACAGCGAAAGCTGCTTGCCTCCCTTTTCGACCGGCTCGAACAGATCGGTGCGCAACTGAAGGCGGCGTGCATTGAAGCCGAGCTTGCGCGCGGTGATTTCGAAACGGCGACCGATCTGCCATGCATATGGACCCGTGCCGCGCATGCGCTTGCCCCATTCGGCATCATAATCCTTGCCGTCGCGCATGGAACGCACCAGCGACATGACGTGGCGGTAGCGATCCGGATAATTGCGCAGCAGCCAGTCCTTGAACAAGGGCGCGACTTCGAGCGGCAGGCGCAGCAGGACATAGCCTGCCTCCCGCGCACCCTGCGCATAGGCGGCATCCAGAATGCGTTCGATCTCGTGATCGTTGATGCCGGGGATGACCGGTCCCATCATGACCGAGGCGGGAATGCCCACATCGGCCAGTTTGCGGATGGCCTGCAGCCTCAGCGTCGGCGTCGAGGCGCGCGGCTCCATCGTGCGCGACAGATGGGCGTCGAGCGTCGTGACCGACAAGGCGACCTTTGCCAGTCCTTTCTCGGCCATGCGACCAAGAATATCGATATCCCGCACGACCAGAGCGGATTTCGTCACGATGCCGACGGGATGATTGGCGGCCTCCAGCACTTCAAGAATTTCGCGCATGATGCGCCACTTCTTTTCGACCGGCTGATAAGGGTCCGTATTGGTGCCGATGGCGATGGTCTTCGGCTGGTAACCGGGCTTGGCCAGTTCGCGCTCCAGGAGACGCGGGGCATCCGGCTTGGCAAAGAGACGGGATTCGAAATCGAGACCGGCAGAAAGTCCCATGTAGCTGTGGGTCGGGCGGGCAAAGCAATAGATGCAGCCATGCTCGCAGCCGCGATAGGGATTGATCGAGCGGTCGAAACTGATGTCAGGTGAATCATTGCGGGTGATGATCGTCCGCGGCTTTTCGATCTGCACGTCGGTCTTGAACGGCGGCAGCTCCTCAAGCGTAGTCCAGCCATCGTCGAAGTCGTGGCGCGTGGTCGGCTCGAAGCGCCCGGTCGGATTGATGCCCGCTCCCCGTCCGCGCCTGCGGGCGTGATCGATGCGCAATCCGGCCTCGCCGATCACCGCATTGGCGTGATCCGCGCGCCCGCTACCGAAGGCAGCCCTGTCGGCCTGCTTGATGATATCTGCCTGCTGGATCACTTCCATCTTCGTCTCCCTGCATGGAAACATCTGGCTTTGTAGGGTCACGACGAAACCCAGCCGGGACAGCGTCCTTCAAAGATCGGGAGCTGTTCTACGGTGCGTGCCGTGCTGCCATGCGACTCTGTTCTGATGAATCTATTCCTATAACAAGAATTAGAACAAATCAAGAACATAAAAGTGTCAGCTTTCCGCTCACCCATTCTTGATATATGAAGCGGGCATGTTGTCAGTCGTCATAGAAACCCTGAATTCCGAGAGAGCGCTGGCTCACACGCTTTCGGCTTTGGTGCCGGCGGTCGTGGAGGGGTTGCTGCGACGTGTGTCGGTCATCGACAGGGGCTCGTCGGATGAGACCGCCCTGGTCGCGCTGGGTGCCGGCTGTGCGTTCCATGCGGAAATGGATATCGAGACCGCGCTCGATGAAATCCGCACGCCATGGGTGCTGCTGCTGAGGCCCGGTTCCATTCCGCAGGAGGGGTGGGAGGAAGTTCTCCGCCGACACATGGAGCATGGCGGTGGTGCCGCGCGTTTTTCGCTGCCGGAAGATGGCGGGTTCGGGGCGGTCCGCAAAGTCTTCGGCCACAAGGCGACGCTTGATGCCGGACTGCTGGTTCGCCTTGATGTCGTAAAGCCGCTGTTGCTCGACGGCGTGTCGTTCGCACAGCTTCCGCAGCGTTTGAAGCCGGTCCGGCTCAAACATTCCATACTGCCGCCCGACGAAGCCTGAACAAACAAAAAGGCGAAGCCTGAAGCTTCGCCTTTTTCAACAGACATGCTGTCTGGATTAGTTCTCGTAGCTGGACGGCGAAGCGTCGCCGAAGCGATGAGCCGAGCCGTTCTCATAGACCGGAGCCTTCTGGATCGAGGCAGGAGCCGTGTAGTCGAGCTTCTGGCTCTGCGTTGCAACCGGCGTGCGGTCATTTGCATAAAGATCGGCCGGTTCGCCGACATGCGGGTTTTCAGCGAAAGCAGCACCGGCGCTAAGGGCAACGGCAACGGCAGCAAGAGCAAACTTCTTCATTTTCATAATCCTTCTGAAGCATTTTGCGGTCAAATGGACACATTCGGCGTCGCACAAATGCATTGAAACAAACCGCCCCTTCGGATGGCATAGAAGCCTTTCCGGGGCTCCCGGGTGGCGACCATGCCATCCATCGGGGAGATAACTGGGTGAAGCTGGACGGTTGGGAGGAATATCCAGCTCCGGAATTTACCGGGCGTCATCGGCTGGGAGGCCACTGACGACGCCCTGCGTCAAGTCGTCAAGTCTTGGGAAAAGACTTAGTTCTGGTAGCTCGAAGGCGATGCGTCACCGAAGCGATGAGCCGAACCGTCCTGGAACGAGGACTGGCCGATCGAAGCGGGAGCAGTGTAGTCGACCTTCTGGGAAGCGACCGGGGTGCGGTCGTTTGCGTAAAGATCGGCAGGTTCGCCAACGCGTGGGTTTTCTGCAAAGGCGGCACCGGCGGTAAGAGCAAGGGCAGCGGCAGCAAGAACAATCTTTTTCATTTTTCCTATCTCCTTGGAAAGTGGAGCGGCGTTTTGTTCGTCGTTCCGATGCAGCTGAAATGGGTGACAGTGAGCAAAAGTTCCAGTCACGAAAATGTTTTCTTGATCACACATTCGTGCAGCCAATTTTTTGAAATCAGAACGGATAATTCTAAATTATATAATAAATTCAATATATTGTGTTATATATCAGCCTTCACAAAACTGTTGTAGAAGACCTTTTGTTCAAAAAGCACGAACAGTCTGTCCCAATATATTGTCCAATGAGAGTGAACAATCAGGCGATTTTGAAGGGTTTCACACCCGATGGGGGTCAGAAATTATTCTTGGGAGAGGGGACGCTTTGGGTCGCGACGACGAACCAGTCCGGTCTTTCGGTTGAGAGGTGTTCGGCTGCCCGTTCGGTGGCGGCAATGTCTTCGTAGATGGCGTAGCACGTCGCACCGGAACCGGACATCTGTGCGTAAAGCGATCCGCTCTGGCGAAGAAGTTCGAGCTTGTCACCGATCCGTGGTGCGAGTTTCAATGCAGGGGAAAGGAGATCGTTGCGGGTCGTCTGCAGATAAGCGCAAAGAGGTCCGATATCCGGGTGGGAGGCAAGTGCCAGCGTCGGATGGTCGCGCTTTTCGAGCGCGCGAAAGACATCCGGGGTCGCAACGGCTGTTCCGTCATTGACGAGCAGCATGGGCAAGGCCGGGAAACCGGCAACCGGAGTCAGGTCTTCGCCGATGCCGCGCGCGGCAAGTGGCGTCCCCTTCGATGCGCCATGCAGGCACATGGGCAGGTCCGCGCCAAGATCGAGGCCGATCGCGGCCAGTTTCTCGAAACCGAGATCGAGGCCCCATAGCTCATCAAGTGCGAGCAGGGTGGCGGCTGCGTCACTCGATCCGCCGCCGATGCCGGAAGCAATCGGCAGGTTTTTTTCCAGATGGATGGCTACGGGCGGTAAAGCCCGCTGTGTCTGCTGGCGCAGCGCCTCGCGCGCCTTGAGAACCAGATTGCCGCCGTCGAGCGGTATGCCCGTGGCAAAAGGACCGCAGACCGTAAAACTGTCCACTTCAGCAGGTTCGATACGGATGACGTCGCCGAAGCGGGCAAAGACCACCAGCATGTCGAGCAGATGATAGCCGTCGGCACGACGCCCCGTCACATGCAGCGCGAGGTTGATCTTGGCGGGAGCCAGGCGCGTCACCGAAGGCGCGGAACCGGCATCGGCACGTGTTTCGGTTTTCGGAAAAAGGGTCATTTCTGCTGGTGGACCGTGACACGAGAAAACACGGCGATCGCATCGCTTCGTCGGCAATTGTTCGTGAAGGAAAGGTCAGTCCTTCTTGACGTAATATTCGCCGGTTTTGGGGTCCTGCACCAACGTGCCGTGAGCCCGGTTCTGCGCTTCCTTTTCCGCCTGACGCACACGCTGTGATACGCGCGAGGCTTCACGCTTGAACGAGCGGTAGCCGTACCAGGCGGCGGCGATGATCAGCAGCAGAAAAATGAGCTGGGGCATGGCCTCAAGTCCTTAAGGTTGCGCATCGGATTGCCGGATCGCGAAGGCCGAAACGCCGGATGTTCCCGAATGTTCATGGAGGGGCGGGAAGCGGCCCGCCCCGCTTTCTGACACCATATCATGGTGAAACGAAGGAATTCAAAGCATTGGTGGGAAAATCGACGGTGTTTTTCGCCGGAGCGTTGTTTTTCCCACTATTCTTCAAAGCCCGTAACGCGCCCAGAGCGCCTTTTCCTCTGCCACGGAAAGCAGGCCGTCGCCAAGATGCGCGGCAATGGAAGCCGGATCAAGATTTCCGAGCGCCATGTCAACGCCGGGAACCTTGCGTCCCAAAAGGCTGCGCTTCTGCTCAACCAGCTTCAGCTTGACCTTGTCGCCATAGGTCTTGCGCAGGAAGCTGCGCATATCGCCCAGCCCATCGATCAGGCCAAGCTGTTGTGCCTTGATGCCGGTCCAGAACAGCCCCGTGAACAGATCCTGGTCTTCCGCAAGCTTGGCTCCGCGGCGTTCCTTCACCATGTCGATAAAGGTTTCGTGGATTTCAAGCTGCAAGGATTTCAGCCGCTCGATGTCTGCCTTCTTTTCCGGCTGGAAAGGATCGAGCGTCACCTTGTTGGAGCCTGCCGTATAGACGCGGCGTTCCACGCCGATCTTCTTCAAAAGCTCGGGGAAGCCGAATGAGGCCGATACGACACCGATAGAACCGACGATCGATGACGGATCGGCGATGATCTCGTCACCGGCCAGCGCGATCATATAGCCGCCCGAGGCGGCGACATCCTCGACGAAGATGAAAACCTTCTTCTGATGTTCGGCGGCAAGATCACGGATACGCCGGTAGATCAGACGGGATTGCACTGGCGAACCGCCCGGCGAGTTGAGCGAAATGGCGACGGCGGGCGCTTCCTTGTCGGTGAACGCTTTTTCTAGGATCGCTGCCGTCGACGCTATGGAAAGCGACGGGCGGAACGCCGAGCCTCCGGACATGATGGCGCCATGCAGTCGCACGACTGGTATCTCGATGGAAACCGGGCGGAAGCGGCGCGGAACAAGACGCGTCAATAAACCGGGCAAGGCAAACTCCTGAACTGAAATCTCTCAGCCGCAATGTAGGGAGCAATATGGGAAACACAAAGAAAACCGCCCGGAAATTTGTTTCCGGGCGGCGGTATTTGTTTCGTCAGGCGCTTTTCGGCCTGGTGACCAGCCGCAGCAGGATATAGCCGCAGATCGCCGACAGGCCCGAGCCTGCCAGGACGCCGATCTTGGTCTCCGCCTGCATGAGGTCGGAAGGGAAGGAGAGGAGGCCGATAAAGATGCTCATCGTGAAGCCGATTCCGCACAAGATCGCCACACCGTAAAGCTGCGTCCACGTGGCGCCAAGCGGCTTTTGCGCAAGACCGGTCTTGATCGCGAGCCAGGCCGCCCCGAAGACGCCAAGCTGCTTGCCGATGAAGAGGCCAAGCATGATGCCAAGCGTAAGCGTATCCCGCATGACCGAAGCGTCGAGGCCGGCAAAGGATATGCCCGCATTGGCGAAGCCGAAAACCGGCACGATGATGAAAGCGACGGGCTTGGCCAGCGCATGTTCCAGCACATGCAGCGGCGACGACATGTCGTCAGGCTTTCCGGGGGCAGGTTTCAGCGGGATCATCAGTGCCGTCACCACGCCCGCGACCGTTGCATGAACGCCGGAATTGAGCACGAAGAACCACAGCACCGCGCCGCCGATCAGGTAGGGCAAAAGCTTCATCACGCCCATCCGGTTCATGATGAGCAGGACGATGGCGGCGGCAAAAGCTCCGCCGAGATAGGGCATGGAGATTTCGGCCGTGTAGAAAATGGCGATGATGACGACAGCCGCAAGATCATCCAGAATTGCAAGCGTCGCCAGAAACACCTTGAGGCTCGAGGGAACCCGTGATCCCAGGAGCGACAGAACGCCAAGCGCAAAGGCGATGTCTGTTGCGGAGGGCACGGCCCAGCCGCGCAGCTTGACGGGATCATGCCAGTTGAGCGCCGAGAAGATGATGGCTGGCAGGATGACGCCGCCAGCGGCGGCAATGCCGGGCAGCATGCGGTTTGGCCAGCTTGCCAGCTGTCCGTCGAGAAACTCGCGTTTGATTTCCAGGCCCACGAGAAGGAAGAACACCGCCATCAAGGCATCGTTGATCCAGTGAGAAAGGCTGAGCGGACCGATATAGAGGTGCAGCGCTTCGAAATAGACGTGCGCGAACGGAGAGTTCGCCACGATGAGCGCGAGCGCTGCCGCCACCATGAGGCTGATGCCACCCGCAGATTCGCTATCCAGAAAGCGCCGCATGATTGATACGGGGCGGCTGTTGTTTGAGTTGTGATTCATTGGTTCCCGTTGCCTGCTCTGTCGTTTGTTGTTTCGCTTTTTCGGAAAAGGGCGGCGGGGAGCCGCAGAACGAAAATCGCGGTTTAGAGATATTGGCTGGAATCCACGGTTTCAATCAAAATCGCCCCCCATTGTCCGAAATCGGCGGGTCCGGGCCGCCGGAACTTATGAAATGCTGCCGTGTTATCCGATCCGGGAGGAGACCACGATGGTGCTCACAACTATTGTTGCCCAATTAAGTTGTTCCGAACTCGAGCGCAGTACCGAATGGTTTGCCACGATCTTCGACCGTAACCCGGATGCGCGGCCGATGCAGGGGCTGGCGGAATGGCATCACGGCCCCTCCGCAGGCTTCCAGCTCTACCAGAATCCGACCGATGCCGGACACGGCACGCTGACACTGATCGTGGGCGATGTGCGCGCCGAACATGCGCGGCTTTCATTCGACGGGATTCGCCCCGGCAATATCGAAGCAGCCGACTATATGATGATTCTGCGATTGCGCGACCCGGACCGCAATCTGGTCGTGCTGGCGCAACCGAGGAGTTAGTGCATTTTCCAGCAGAGATGCGAAGCGCCTGCGCAGGCAAATCGTTCACTGGATGGATGGCTTGTCCCGCTCCAACCGGAACCGCTCTAAACGAGGGCGTCGAGCCCGTTATTGATGCCATCGGCGCGCGGCGTGAAGCCATGTCCCTCGCTTCCGTGCAGAACAAGTGCGGGCATCAGCGAGAGACCGGCGCGGCTTCCTCGTATTCCTGTCACGACGATACGGATTGCTGCCGCGTCCGGGCGCGGCTGGACCGGAACGATTCTCAGGCCGCCGAACCGTCCCGACAGGGCCTCGAGAATGGGAGAGATGGAACCCGGCCGCGCGATGATGGCGATGCCGCCGCCGGGGTTCACGATTGCTGCCGCAGTGCGCACCCATTGTTCGAACATGCCTTCGGGCATGACATGCGCTTCCGCCTTCAGGGGGTCGGGCGTGCTGCGATCCCGCGCTTCGTTGAAGGGCGGGTTCATGATGGCGAAATCGAAGCTGTTGTCGGCAAGTCCGGCGGCGATGCGCGCCTTGCCTCTCAGGGCCACATCGGCTTCGATTACATTGACGCGGTCGGCCAGAGCCGCATTCAGCGGATGGTCGATGCTCTTGCGGGCAAAACCGGCCATGAAAGCGGAGCGCTCGACAAGGGTGACAGTGGCGCCCGCGCAGCGGGAGGCGACGGCAAGCCCGGCAGCACCCGCGCCGCTGCCAAGATCGGCAACGCGTCCGGCAAAGCCGTTCGGAACCGCGCTGGCCAGAATCATCGCATCCACACCGGAGCGATGGCCCTTCAATGCGGGCTGGACGAGGTGAAATGCCCCACGATGGAACACATCGAGGGTTTCACCTGCGTCATTTTCGGTTTCCGGATTCATTGATCGCGCAGTTCGTGTTCAATCTTGGCATCGATCAGGATTTGCCGTGCTTCCTCAACCTGGTCATCGCTGACCAGAAGGCGGCGCGGCAAAACGCCGAGAGAACCTTCAATGATGCTCATATTCGTGTCTGCGATGAAATAAGCGATGCCGGCCTCTTTCATCAAGGCTTCGGCAAAGGACAGCAGAACGGAATCATTCGTACGGATAAGTTCGATCATGTGAACACTTTGTAGCGAATGCACCGCATTGACAACAGCTTCCTTCAATGGTGAACAGGCGTCGGAATAGTAACGCTCGGGAGCGCTTTGGGGGCGCTGTGGGGCCAGTTGCGACTTGAGCAATCCGGTCCGTTTCAATAATGTGGCCGGGCAGCTAGGAGAAATGGCATTGGGTTTGGTTCTGAATCTGGACGGTAAAAAGAAACAGGAAGGATCGGTTCAGCCGCTCGTCGATCTGACGAAAGCCGATATGGCGCGGGTGAACGAGATGATCCTTTCCCGCGCCGGGTCCGATGTCGAAATGATACCGGAAGTTGCCAATCATCTGATTTCCTCTGGCGGCAAGCGCCTGCGTCCCATGATGACGCTCGCAGCCGCCCGCATGTTCGGCTATGAAGGCGACGGCCATGTGCGTCTCGCCACTGCCGTGGAGTTCATGCACACCGCAACGCTTCTGCATGACGATGTGGTCGATGAAAGCGATCTGCGTCGCGGCAAAAGCACGGCGCGCATGATCTGGGGCAATCAGGCGAGCGTTCTCGTCGGCGATTTCCTTCTGGGTCAGGCCTTCAAGATGATGGTCGATGTCGGCTCGCTCGACGCGCTGGACGTTCTGGCGACCTCGGCCTCGGTGATCGCCGAAGGCGAAGTGATGCAGCTTGCCGCCGCCAAGAACATGGAAACAACCGAGGACGAATATCTGGCGGTCATCAAGGCCAAGACTGCGGCGCTGTTTTCGGCTGCGGGTGAAGTCGGCCCGATCATCGCTGGCGCGCGGCCGGCGGATCGCGCAGCCTTGCGCGACTACGGCCTCAATCTCGGCCTTGCCTTCCAGCTCGTCGATGACGCGCTCGATTACGGCGGTTCAGCAGCCGATCTCGGCAAGAATACCGGCGACGATTTCCGCGAAGGCAAGATTACGCTTCCGGTTATATTGAGCTATCGCCGCGGCACCGACGATGAGCGCGCTTTCTGGAAACACGCGATCGAAGAGGGCGCAAGCGACGACGCATCCTTGCAGAAGGCCATCGGCCTGATGACGAAGCACGGCGCGATTGCCGACACGGTGCAGCGCGCGCGCCATTTCGGCGAGATCGCCCGCGACGCCCTGGCGCCTTTGAAAGCGACGCCGCAGAAGGACGCGCTGATCGAAGTCATCGATTTCTGCATCAGCCGCGTGAACTGACCGGCCAGCATCCTTGCAGGCCAAGAATACTCGGAAAAGCATTCTATCACGGATGCTTTTCTTGCCCCGCCATCCCAAAAAGGCCATGCTTGGGGTGCCTTTTCCGGCAAGGAGACAGCGTGCCCGGCACTTCGGAGCTTTTGTGGTTTGCTTGCCGGTATCTGTCACAGGGATTTGAGAAGAGGATAGGGCTTTATGCGGCAAGGATCGAAATACCGCCCGCTTTATGGTTTGCTGCTCTCGCTTCTGGCGGGAATTGCAATCCCGACAAGCGGCGCTTTGGCCAAGGCGACAACCGATCCTGCATCGCCCCCTGTCCGCGCCGGTTCGTTCGCCGGGGCATATCTTGCCGCACGCACGGCCGAATCCGACAACAATCTCGCCGCTGCCGTGGATTTCTACCGTCAGGCCATGGCCTTCGATCCGGGCAATGCGCAGATCAAGCAGGACCTGCTGCTGGTTTTGCTGACCGAAGGCCGGTTCAACGACGCGCTGCCTCTGGCGGAAGAACTGAAGAATGTTCCCGACATAGAGCGGTTTTCCCGCGTGGCGCTGGCCATCGATGCGATCAATCGCAAGCAATATCGCAAGGTCGGTCCGCTTCTGATGCTGTCCCTGCAATCCGATATGGATCGTCTTTCGACCGGCTTCATGAGCGCATGGGTGAAGGTCGGGCAGGGCAATCCGAAACAGGCGCTCGCCGATATCCAGAAGATGCAGGGGCCGGAATGGTACGGCTTGTTCCGCACCTATAATTCCGCGCTGATAGCCGATCTTGCCGGTCAGAAGCAGGAAGCGCGTGATTTCTACCAACAGGCAGTCGACGACCGGCCGGGCGGAAGTGCTGCGCCCGATACATATGAGCGCATCGTCATGGCCTATGCCTCCTTCAAGCTCCGCCAGGGCGACAAGGAAGGCGCGATCAAGATTTTGAAAGATGCCGAAGAGCTTCTGAACGGTCGCATGACGATCACCGAAATGCGCGAAAAGATCGAGGCTGGCGAGAAATACGGACGCCTGATCAAGACCGCGCAGGAAGGTGCCGCCGAGGCGCTCTATACGCTTGGAACCGCGATCAACCGCAGCGGCGCGGAAGCGTTCGCCAAGCTGTATCTGCAGATGTCGCTGCCGCTGCGCCCGGATAATGATGCGACCCTTTATCAGCTGGGCGATATTTCCGCGAAATTGCGCCAGCCGGAAAAGGCCATCGAATATTATGGCCGCGTGCCGGAAAAATCGCCTTACCGCCGCGATGCCGAAATGCAGCGCGCGCTCAATCTGGCCGAAAACAGCCAGTCGGCGGAAGCCATCAAGCAGCTCAAGATACTGCTGGAACGCGACAAGACCGACATGCGCACCTATCTGGCGCTCGGCGGCGTCTATGCGCAGGACAAGAATTTCGCCGACGCGGCGAAAATTTATGATGCTGCCGTCCAACAGATAAAGACGCCGGAACGCAAGGACTGGCCGGTCTTTTATCAGCGCGGCATTGCCTATGAACGCCTGAAGGAATGGGACAAGGCGGAGCCCAATTTCCGCAAGGCGCTTGAGCTTTATCCCGACCAGCCGCAGGTCCTGAATTATCTCGGTTATTCCTGGGTCGACCGCGGCGAGAATCTCGATGAAGCGCTGGGCATGATCAAGAAGGCGGTCGAACTGCGACCGCAGGACGGTTATATCGTCGACTCGCTCGGCTGGGCCTACTACATGCTCGGACGCTATCCGGAAGCGGTGATCGAACTGGAAAAGGCGGTCAAGCTTCGCCCGGAAGATCCGACGATCAATGATCACATGGGTGACGCTTACTGGCGCGTCGGGCGGCTTCTGGAAGCGACGTTCCAGTGGAACCATGCAATTGCAGGCAAGCCCGAACCCGAAGAACTGGTCAAGATTGAGGAAAAGCTCAAGAAGGGGCTGCCCGATGTCGCGGGCCAATCATCGGCCAAGACGGAAAAGCCTGCCGAAGACAAGCCTGCTGCGGATTGAGAATTGCTGCGCCGTCGCATAGGCGGCGGTGCACAGCGCTTTCACTCTTCGTTGCGAGGCGCGTCTTGATCGAAATCGCTTCCTGTTCTTAGGCGCGCGTTTCAAAGCGGAAAGCGGGAGACAGACGTCGGGCTGACCGCTAGCAGCGGGTCTCATTTTCGTGGCGACGATGTGTTGAGGGACGTCGCCACCATTCGCAATACCAGCAGCCAGAATGCCGGCATTGGCGCAAGCCCGGATGAATTTTACTCTGGCGCGCTGCTCTGCTGCGGCATTCTCCGGCCAGCTCAACAGGCATGACAACAATACCTCGTCCAAATCCGAAGGCTCAAACAAAGGCCAGTGCTTAAGCAGAAACCATTCTGCATTGCGTGCAGATGCAATATTATATAATAAATTATTCGATTTTACTACTACTGGCTTATTCCAAGTCACATGAAAACCTGTTGATTCCAAAATTGCAAGTGCCGTTTATCAAGATTCATGTGCGATTTAAATAAGCAACTATTAGTATGTTATTTTGTATATTTAATTTCCGTTTTAATGATAAAGAACGTTATTATGTTTGGGCGATTGCATATGTCCGGTCTGGCCCGGTGCCGCAATGTTTGCCTGTCTGGCGCTTTCAGCGATCAAATGTCATGCTTGACCCTGCCGTGCTGACAAATTAGACCGGGCCATCATTTCAATTACGAGGCCCGACCCCGTGTCCAGTACGTTGCCAGCACATATGCATCCCACCCGTTCCTTTCAGGGTTTGATCCTGACGCTCCATAACTATTGGGCGGAACACGGTTGCGCCATTCTGCAGCCATACGACATGGAAGTGGGCGCGGGTACGTTCCACCCGGCAACGACGCTGCGCTCGCTGGGGCCGAAGCCGTGGAGGGCTGCCTATGTGCAGCCGTCGCGCCGTCCGAAGGACGGACGCTATGGTGAAAATCCCAACCGTCTCCAGCACTATTACCAGTATCAGGTGATCATCAAGCCGTCGCCGCCGAACCTCCAGGATCTTTATCTCGGTTCGTTGCGCGCGATCGGTCTCGACCCGACGCTGCATGACGTGCGCTTCGTGGAGGACGACTGGGAAAGCCCGACGCTTGGCGCATGGGGCCTTGGCTGGGAATGCTGGTGCGACGGCATGGAAGTGTCGCAGTTCACTTACTTTCAGCAGGTCTGCGGCATTGAATGCTCGCCGGTTTCCGGTGAGCTGACCTATGGTCTCGAACGCCTCGCCATGTATGTGCAGGGCGTGGACAATGTCTACGACCTCAACTTCAATGGTCTCGAAGGCGACGAGAAGGTCACCTATGGCGAAGTGTTCCTGCAAGCCGAGCAGGAATATTCCCGCTACAATTTCGAAATGGCCAATACCGAGGCCTTGCATCAGCATTTTATCGATGCGGAGCGCGAGTGCGAGGCCATTCTGAAGGCTGGTGCTCCGGCACCTGACGCCAATCATAAAATGCACAAGAGCGTTTTCCCGGCCTACGATCAGTGCATCAAGGCATCCCACGTCTTCAATCTGATGGATGCGCGCGGCGTGATCTCGGTCACCGAGCGCCAGAGCTACATCTTGCGCGTGCGCAATCTTGCGCGTCAGTGCGGCGAGGCATTTCTGCTCACCGATGCAGGCGGCTTTAATTACAAGAATGAGGCTCTGTGATGCCTGATCTACTGCTCGAACTCTTTTCCGAGGAAATTCCGGCCCGCATGCAGCGCAAGGCTGCCGGTGATCTGAAAAAGATGATTACCGATGGTCTGGTGGAAGCTGGTTTAACTTACGAAGCGGCGACCGCCTACTGGACGCCGCGCCGTCTGGCGCTTGATATTCGTGGCCTTACCGTGCGTTCCAAGGACGTGCACGAGGACATCAAGGGCCCGTCGGTCACAGCACCCGAACAGGCCATTCAGGGCTTTCTGCGCAAGGCAGGCCTGAGCGATGTATCGCAGGCGCACGTGCATTCCGACCCGAAGAAGGGCGATTTCTACGTCGCCCATCTGACGAAGCCGGGCCGTGCTGCGGAAGAAATCGTCGCCGAACTGGTGCCGCACACGATCCGCAATTTCCCATGGCCGAAATCCATGCGCTGGGGTGCGGCTTCTGCCAAGCCCGGTTCGCTTCGTTGGGTGCGTCCGCTGCAGTCGATCCTTTGCACTTTCGGCCCTGAAACAGAGGAAACCGTGGTTATCGATTTCGATGTCGATGGCATCAGGTCGGGCAATGTCACCTACGGTCATCGTTTCCTGAGCGATGGTCAGGGGATCAAGGTGCGCCGTTTCGAGGATTATGTCGAAAAGCTCGAAAAGGCTTTCGTGGTTCTCGATGCCGAACGCCGCAAGGAAATCATTTCGCAGGACGCGCATAATCTCGCCTTCGCTTCCGGCCTTGAGCTGGTCGAAGACGAGGGACTTCTGGAAGAAGTGTCTGGTCTCGTCGAATGGCCGGTCGTGCTGATGGGCGAGTTCGAGGAAGAATTTCTGGCCATCCCGCCGGAAGTCATCCGCCTCACCATCCGCGCCAACCAGAAATGCTTCGTCACCCGCAAGCAGGGCGAAACGGAAGCCCTTTCCAACAAATTCATTCTGGTGTCGAACATCGCAGCCCGCGACGGCGGCACGGAAATCGCCTATGGCAACGGCAAGGTGGTGCGCGCGCGCCTATCGGATGCGCTCTATTTCTGGCACACCGACCAGCATGATCTGCCCGACCTCGACAAGCTGGCCGCTTCAGCACAGAAGTTCGGTCTCGACCTGAAGAAGCCGCTTGATCAGCGCATGGCGCGTCTGGATAGCCTGAATGTGACCTTCCATGCCAAGCTTGGCACGCAAGGGCAGCGCGTCGAACGCATTCGCGAACTGGCTGCCCAGATTGCGCCGCTGGTGGGTGCCGATCCAAAGCTTGCCACTCGCGCAGCCGTGCTCGCCAAGGCCGATCTCCAGACGGAAGTTGTCGGCGAATTCCCTGAGCTTCAGGGCGCGATGGGCCGCAAATATGCGGCTCTTCAGGGCGAAAACGAGGCCGTTGCCGCAGCCATTGAAGAACATTACAAGCCGCAAGGCCCGTCTGATGTTGTGCCGAAGAACCCGGTTTCGGTCGCCGTCGCGCTTGCCGACAAGCTCGATACGTTGGTCGGCTTCTGGGCGATTGATGAAAAGCCCACCGGCTCGAAAGACCCTTACGCGCTTCGCCGTGCAGCACTGGGCGTGATCCGTCTCCTGCTGTCGCAGGAATGGAAATTCCCGCTGCTACCGCTCTTCCGTTCGGCCTTTGCCGCGCTGAAAGAAGGTCAGGTGCAGCGTAAGCTTCGTGAATTTGAAGCCAGGCTCGCTGCGGAAAATTCCGGCGATGTCGACGGCGAGCAGGACGTGGACAACGCATTGGCCAGCTATGAAAAGCAGGCTCGTGCCGAGGCGGAAGCATCTTCCGAACCAGTGCTGGCCGATCTTCTGTCCTTCTTCCACGACCGTTTCAAGGTGCATCTGAAGGAAGAAGGCGCGCGTTACGACGCCATCGACGCGGTGCTGTCGCCGGAAGCCGACAATCTGCTGCTGGTCGCCCGCCGTCTGGAAGCGCTGATCGTCTTCATCAACGAGGAAGACGGCAAGAACCTGCTGGCAGGCACCAAGCGCGCCGCCAACATTCTCGCTGCCGAGGAAAAGAAGGGTACGAAGGTCGCCGACCACGTTGACCCGGCTCTGTTGCGTGAGGCGGAAGAAAAGGCACTGTTTGAAGCCGTCACTCTGGCTTCGAAGGATGCCGAAGCTGCCATTTCCCGTGAAGATTTCAACGGCGCGATGCTGGCGCTCGCCAAGCTGCGCGGTCCTGTCGATACGTTCTTTGAAAAGGTGCTGGTGAACGACGAGGACGAAAATGTCCGCGCCAATCGTCTGGCATTGCTCGACCAGATCCGTGCGGCAACCGGCAAGGTGGCGGATTTCTCGAAAATCGCTGGCTGATAATCAGCCACGTGCGGCTCCATTTTCCCTCATCCTGAGGAGCCTCCCTGAGCTTGTCGAAGGGAGGCGTCTCGAAGGGCTGAGGGAAAACGTACAACGCCCGTCGTGCGTCCTGCTTATTTCAAACCGGGTCTGAGTTCGAGGGAACCGAGATCGGTTTCACCCGATGCCGCTGCCCAGGCGTCGCCAACCACCCGCACCGGTTTGGCGGGGTCGAAATCCTCCGCTGGCGTGGCGGCGGGCTCTAGCAGGTCATCCGGGACGGGCTGGCCTTGCATGCGGGCCATATAGGCGCGGGCGCGCTTGCGGCGTGCCTCGATTGCCTTCTGTGCGTCGAGTTCGGCGGCGTGTTTTTCCGCGCAGGGGCCACAGACCGGCAGGCCGTTGGCCCCGATCGTGTCATAGCCGATATAGTCGATGGAGCCGACCTGATAGGTCGACGGCGCGCCTTCGCTTCCGTTGGCGAACGCAATTGCGGGCAGTCCGACGGCCATTAGCGAAATAGCGATAAATCGCGATAACATTATTCACCTCACGCATGAATAAACGCACCATGCCCTGAAAAACCTAACAAAACGGAATTTTTCATGCGCAATCATGATCGTCTTCCCGTGATTGTGCCCGGAGAGAGGCGGAGCTTGCTTGCGCAGGGGCCTCAGCTTGTGTAGGCAGAACGGGCTTAACTTGGGACGCCCGAGAGGCGGAAAACCAGTGTCCGATATAGTCAAATTCGATGATGAGGCGGTCCTGCGCGCAGTGGAAGTGCTGCGGCGCGGTGGTCTCGTCGCCATTCCGACCGAGACAGTCTATGGCCTTGCCGCAGACGCGTCCAACGGCGAGGGCGTGGCCGGCATCTTCGCGGCCAAGGGACGCCCGCAGTTCAATCCGCTGATTGCCCATGTAAGCGGCATTGCCATGGCCGAGCGCTATGTCACTTTCGACGCTCTGTCACGCAAGCTTGCCGAAATGTTCTGGCCGGGGCCGCTCACCATCGTGCTGCCCCTGAAAGACCGGCAGGATGCGGGTCGGCCAATTCATCCTCTCGTGACCGCAGGGCTGCAAACCCTCGCCATCCGTATGCCGCTTGGCCGCGTACGCGATATCATCGAGGGGCTCGACAGCCCGGTGGCTGCGCCAAGCGCCAACACCTCGGGCCGCATCAGCCCGACGAGCGCGAGCGCAGTCGCGGGCGATCTCGGCAACAGGCTGGACCTTATCCTTGATGCAGGTCCTTGTGGCGTCGGGGTTGAATCCACCATCGTCAAGGTTGACGGCAACAGGGTGCATCTGCTGCGTCCGGGCGGGCTGGCTGCGGAAGAAATCGAGGCTGTGATTGGCGAAAAGCTGGTCCGTGCCGACCACACTTCCGCAATTCAGGCACCGGGCATGATGGCATCGCATTATGCGCCTGACGCGGCGATGCGGCTCGATGTTGGTTCGGTGCAGCCGGGTGAGGTGCTGCTTGCCTTCGGCCCGCAGCGCGTGGCTGGTGCAGAAGGCGCGGCAACGATCTTGAACCTGAGCGCCGATGGCAATTTGCGCGAGGCAGCGGCCAATCTGTTCGATTTCATGCGCAGGCTGGACGCGACAGGTGCCGCCACCATCGCTGTCGAACCCATCCCTTTTGACGGTCTCGGCGAGGCCATCAACGACCGTTTGAAACGCGCGGCGGCCCCGCGTTAATCCTCCCTTTGAATTCAAGAGACAGACTATGCTGGACACCGCTCTGATCGAACGTTTCTCCGCCATCGTGGGCGAAAAGAATGCGCTGACCGCGCCGGAAGATCTCGCCGCTTATCTCATCGAGCAGCGCGATCTCTATCATGGCCGCACACCGCTGGTCCTTCGCCCGGGCTCGACGGAAGAAGTCGCAGCCATCATGAAGCTTGCCAGCGAAACGAAGACACCGGTGGTGCCGCAGGGCGGAAATACCGGTCTCGTGGGCGGGCAGCAGCCCGATGAAAGCGGCACGGCCATCATTCTTTCGCTGGGCCGCATGAACCGCATCCGCAATCTTGATACGGTTGGCAATCTGGTAACGCTCGAAGCGGGCGTGATCCTGAAAAACCTTCAGGACGCCGTGGAAAAAGCCGGTCGCCTGTTTCCGCTGTCGCTGGGTGCGGAAGGCTCGTGCCAGATTGGCGGCAATCTTGGCTCCAATGCTGGCGGCACGGCAGTGCTTGCCTATGGCAATATGCGCGAGCTTTGCCTCGGCCTCGAAGTCGTGCTGCCGACCGGCGAGGTTTTGAATGATCTCCGCTACGTCAAGAAGGACAATACCGGCTACGACCTGAAAGACCTGTTCGTGGGCTCGGAAGGCACGCTCGGCGTCATCACGGCGGCGGTTCTGAAAATCTTCCCCCAGCCGAAGGGCAAGGGCGTGGCTTATGCGGGCCTGCGCAGCCCGGAAGACGTGCTGCGCCTGTTCCAGCTTGCCACCGAACATGCGGGCCCCTCGCTGACCGGCTTCGAATTGATGCCGCGCGTCGGCGTGGAATTTACCGTGCGTCATGTCGATGGCGTGCGCGATCCGCTTGAAAGCCCGCATGACTGGTATGTGCTGATCGATATTTCCTCTTCCCGCTCGGAAGAGGATGCGCGTGCGACGCTGGAAACGATCCTCACCGAAGCTTTCGAGAACGACATCATTCAGGATGCCGCCATCGGTGAAAGCGTGGCGCAGGCGCAATCCTTCTGGAAGATGCGCGAGGAAATGTCCTGGGCGCAGAAGCCCGAGGGCGGCTCGATCAAGCACGATATTTCCGTGCCGGTCGCTTCCATCCCCGCCTTCATCCATGAGGCCAATGCCGCGACGCTGGAAATGATCCCCGGTGCGCGCATCGTCTGTTTCGGGCATATCGGCGACGGCAATTTGCATTACAATGTTTCGCAGCCGGTGGATGCCGACAAGGAAGCCTTCCTGGCGCGCTGGCACGAACTGAACCATCGTATTCACACAATCGTTGCGAGCTATACGGGGTCGATCTCGGCGGAACACGGCATTGGCCAGCTCAAGCGTGAGGAACTCGCCTTCTTCAAGCAGGATGTTGCGCTCGACCTGATGCGCCGCATCAAGGCGGCCTTCGATCCGGCAGGCATCATGAACCCCGGCAAGGTTCTGTAAGGTCCGCATTATTACGGAAACAAGACGGGCGGTGTTAACCGCCCGTTTCTTTTAGTAAACGCTTATTCAGAAGAATTTCCGAATTCTTACACATGGTTGCATTCTGATAACCAAAGCCGAAGCCAAGGAAAAGTTAACTTAACTCATTAAGCCCATCGGTAATAAACCGCGCCTATTCTCCGTCTCAACAAGGGCAAAAGCCCAACCGGGAAACCGGACATAAGACAGAGAGACAGAGGCGTCGAAAATGATGAGCAAGGGACTGAAGCCCGATTGGGCAGGACGGGAATTGCGGCTCGATCCGTTTCATTTTCCGCAGGTCGTGACCTATGCGACCCGCGACGGCAGCAGCGACGTTACCTTCACCATCAACGAGCGCGGCGCGGTGATCCGGCAGGTTCTGCCTTCAAGTGGCCTGCCAATGTCGATCGCGCTTCCTGCCAACGCATTTCTGGGCGTTGCCGCCCGCGCAGTGGAAGATGAGTTCGGCGAAATCACGGTGACGCTGGAGCTGATGCACGAAGATCCGCAGCTTTCCGTTCCCCTGCTTGTCGCGCATGACCTGACCGACGTTGCCGCCGACTGGCGCGCATGGGCCGCAAGCTTCAATCTGCCGATGATGCTGGTTGAGGAAGACGGTGTTGCCCGCCCGCTTTATGAAAGCACCGGCGCTGTTCGCACCGGCCAGCCGCAGGCGCGCCGCCAGGGACAGGAGCCGCGCCGTCGCCGCCCGCGTTTTCTCGCTCGCCGCAAGACGGGCACGCTTGGCGTCCGTCTGGTGATCTCGGGCAAGGAAATCATTGCGCGGAACTGAAATAGAGCATTTCCAGCAAAAGTGTGAAGCGGTTTTGCGTGAGGCAAATGCGGCAAGCTAATAACTTTGGCTGACCTCCAAGAAGCCCCCGGATGTTCTTGGGGCGCATCCCGAAAGGTGGAACCCTTTTCGGAAAAGATGCGCCCGTAAAAGAAACGTCCGGGTTTATTTTTTCCGGCTCAGAAATGCCATGACAGCCTCGCGAGCCTCATCCGAGGTAAGCCGTTCGGCAAAATGTCTGGCCTCGCGCGCGATGCGCTCGGAAACTTTTTCGGCGGGCATGCGTATCAGCGCGCGGGCAATCTGCATGGCCTGCGGAGGCTTGGCGGCTATTTCTTCCGCCGCCTTCATCACTTCCGCTTCCAGCGCATCGTCGGCTACGACCCGATAGACGATACCGGCTTCCTGTGCGGCTTCCGCAGTGAAACCATGGCCAAGCGCCAACAACGCAAAAGCCTTCTGGTGTCCCATCAGCGGTGGGGCGAGCAGGCTGGACGCAGCTTCCGGCACAAGGCCGAGATCGACGAATGGCGTGCGGAACAAGGCGTGCGGTGTTGCAAATGTCAGGTCACAATGCAGGTGGATGGTCGTGCCGATGCCGATGGCAAGTCCGTCGACGCCGGAAACGATTGGCTTCTTCGCGCTGGCAAGAGCGTTCAGAAAATCCAGAACCTCGTTGCCAAGGTCGCCGCCCGATGCCGCAACCATGAAATCCTGCATGTCGTTGCCGGACGAGAACGCACCCGGCACGCCAAGAAACACATGCACACGCACCGCGTCATCGGCGTCGCCATCCTTGAGCGCTTTTGCCATGGTCGCATACATGGCGCGCGTGATGGCGTTCTTCTTGTCGGCCCGGTTGAGACGGATGATCTGGATCGCGCCTGTGCGCTCGATCAGGATATGTTCGCTCATGCTTACGCCTCCAGCGCAGATTTGGCGGCGGCAAGGCTGGCGGCGCCGGTTATGACGGTATCCTTCAGGGAGGAAACTTCGGCGAGCATGTTTTCCGCGAAGAAGCGGCTCAGGACCGCACGTCCGCTGTCGTCACCGGCAAGCGCTGCCCGCGCCAGATAGGCACCGCCTGAAACGAGCGACAAGAGGCGCTGGTAAGGCGTGGCCCCGGCAAGGGCTGCCTCGAGCTGACCATCCGCCACGGCCTTCTGCAACCATTCGGTGGCCTCGCGGGCCTGCGCGATCGCCTTGGAGAGACGCGCGCCGGTTTCGCCTAGTTCCGGGCGATTGGATGCACTGGCCTTGTCGGCATCTGCCTGCAATTCTTCAAGAAAGCCCTTGATGTGTTCACCTTGCCCAAGCGGCAGCTTGCGCACCACAAGGTCGATGGCCTGGATCCCGTTGGTGCCTTCATAGATCGGGGTGATGCGGGCATCGCGCAGCAACTGTGCTGCGCCCGTCTCTTCGATGAAGCCCATGCCGCCATGAATCTGGACGCCCAGCGAAGCGACATCCACACCTGCATCGGTGGCAAAACTCTTGGCGAGCGGCGTCAGCAGCCCCGCGCGGTCTGACCAGAACTGCTGGTCTGCGCCATCCGTCGCATGGCTCATGTCGATGGCATGGGCGCAGGAATAGGTGATGGAGCGGGCAATCTGCGTCAGCGCCTTCATGGTGAGCAACATGCGGCTCACATCGGGATGCTCGATGATCGGGGTCATGCCTTGCTTCGGATCAGCGCCGATGGCGCGGCCCTGTTTGCGCTCCTTGGCATAGCTGAGCGCCTGCTGGTAAGCCGCTTCGGCAACGCCGACGCCCTGAATGCCAACCAGAAGGCGGGCATTGTTCATCATGGTGAACATGCAGGCCAGTCCACGATTTTCCTCGCCGATCAGATAGCCGACGGCACCCTGTTCCTCACCTTTAACGAAACCGTCCCCATAGATCATGGTGCAGGTTGGCGAGGCATGGATGCCCATCTTGTGTTCGAGGCCGGAGCAGAACAGATCGTTGCGGCGTCCGAGCGAACCGTCTGCGTTGACGAGGTATTTCGGCACGAGGAACAGCGAAATGCCCTTGGTGCCAGCCGGGGCATCGGGCAGGCGTGCCAGCACCAGATGCACGATATTGTCGGTCAGGTCATGCTCGCCATAGGTGATGAAAATCTTCTGGCCGAAAATGCGGTAAGTGCCATCGCCGGCGCGTTCGGCACGGGTGCGAAGTGCGCCGAGATCGGAACCGGCCTGCGGCTCGGTCAGGTTCATCGTGCCCATCCACTCGCCGCTGATGAGCTTTTCGAGATAGACGTCCTTCAATTCCTTCGAGGCATGCTTTTCGAGCGCTTCGACCGCGCCCATGGTCAGTGTCGGGGCGATGGCGAAGGCCAGCGTGCCGGAGTTCCACATTTCGCTGACAGCCACCGACATCGTCATAGGCAGGCCCTGGCCGCCATATTCCGGCGTGCCGGTCAGCGAGTTCCAGCCGCCTTCGATCCAGTCGCGGTAAAGCTCTTTCCAGCCCGGCGCGGTCGTGACAACGCCGTCCTTGACGGTCGCGCCGTGCTTGTCGCCGGTGATGCGCAAAGGCTCGACGCGCTCTGCGGCAAACTTGCCGGCTTCTTCCAGAATGGCAGCGGCAAGATCGGCGGAAAATTCAGGGAAGCGGTTGTCATCGAGGGCTTTTTCCAGCCCTGCAACCTTCATCAGCGTATGGGAAATTTCAGAAACCGGCGCGCGATACATCTTTCCTCCAAATATGATTTGTTGGCTTCTCCTCAGAAGCCTCCTGCATCGGCGCTGTTCGCATTCCGGCAGGCGCCAAACGGCTGTCCCATATAAGAGCTACCGGCTTATTACGTAAACGTCAATATTGAAGGTGCAACCTCGAACGGACGAAGAATGAAGCTTGGCAGAATAAGAAAAGTAAGCTTCTTTGATTCTAAGCTTAGGGGACTGCAATGGAAAAAGATGAAACAATATTGAGAATTGAATTTCGCAATTCGAAGCCAGTTGAACTTTTGGATTTGACTGCCAGTTTTATGGCATTAGGAGATTATTTTAAAGACTACGCTAATCAAACCACGGGTGATCCACAGCGAGATAATCTAAAACTTTACGTAAAAGAAATTAAGTCTGGCAGTCTAATCGCTGATATGGTTGCTCTGGCAGAGCAGGCCGAATGGATATTAGAGCACAAAGCAGTTTTGGCTGGATTTGTGGCTAATGCAAATGATTTGGTAGGGTATTTTTTAGGTAAGGATGAAAGTAAAACAAAATTTGATCCAAGTATAAAGCAAGCGAAACAAATCGCGCAGTTTGTTGAGCCGGTCGCAAAGGATTTTGGATCGCAACTAAATATGACCGTGATGGAAGGCGGAGTTGTAAACGTCTATCAAAGCTTCAATATTGGGGGGCTTGAAGCTAATGCCGTACAAAACGGAGTTGCTAAGTATCTTGGTCCACAGCTTCCATCATCCCAAATCCTAACTGATCAACTGATGGTGTTGGAGCAGGTTAAGAATGATGTTTCATCTAAATCGGGCGATAGAGGGATTGTAGAAACAATATCCCCGAGGCCAGTGAAATTACAGTTTGCACAAGAACCTGCAAAACGAGCTGTATTAGATTTAGAAACCAATCCACTTCAATGTATTTTTCAAGTAAATGTGGAAATAAGGTCCGTTGGCGGCAAGCCAGCAATGTATCGTATCATTGAGGTGACGGACGTTATTTCGAGAGAGGATGAATAATCGGCGGTGTCTCGTTTCACGGATTTCCAACCGCCACGACATATTAGATGAAGAAAAAGACCCACCTGCGCCCGCGATACCTCGCGGGCCTCAGTCGTGCCGGGCTGCTTATTTGCCTGAACGCTCCCGCTCCACGGCACGCCAGCCGATATCGGAGCGGTAGAAGCCTTCCGGCCAGTCGATGCGCTTCACGGCTTCATATGCGCGTGCTTGCGCTTCGGCGACCGTGCCGGCGATGGCCGTGACATTCAGCACGCGCCCGCCATTGGCAATAATGTTGCCGTCCTTCTGCGCCGTTCCAGCATGGAAAACCTTGACGCCATCGATGCCTTCGAGCTTGTCGAGGCCACGGATGACGCTGCCCTTCTTCACATTGGAGGGATAGCCTTCCGCAGCCATCACCACCGTCAGCGCTGGCTGATCCTTCCAGCCGAGCGAAACTTCATCCAGCTTGCCGTCCACGGCAGCATTGATGAGCGCGAGAAGGTCGCTGTTGAGGCGCATCATCAGTACCTGGCATTCCGGATCACCGAAACGGGTGTTGTACTCGATCAGCTTTGGGCCGTCCTTGCCGATCATCAGACCGAGGAACAGGATGCCGGAGAACGGCGCGCCGATTTCCGCCATGCCGCGCATGGTCGGTTCGATCAGTTCACGCATCGTGCGTTCAACGATTTCCTGCGTCATGACCGGGGCAGGTGCATAGGCACCCATGCCGCCTGTATTGGGGCCGGTGTCGCCGTCGCCCACGCGCTTGTGATCCTGCGCCGAGCCAAGCGGCAATGCCGTCTTGCCATCGCAGATGCAGAAGAAGCTTGCTTCTTCGCCGTCCAGAAATTCCTCGACGACCACCTCGGCACCGGCGGAGCCGAATGCGCCCTCGAAGCACGCGTCCACCGCGTCAAGCGCTTCATCGAGTGTCATGGCTACAACCACGCCCTTGCCTGCGGCAAGCCCGTCGGCCTTCACAACGATCGGCGCACCCTGCTGGCGGATATAGGCCTTGGCCTTGGGCGCATTGTTGAAGCGACCATAGGCGCCTGTTGGAATATCGAAGCGCGCGCAGAGATCCTTGGTGAAGCCCTTCGAGCCCTCAAGCTGCGCCGCAGCCTTGGAGGGACCGAACACGCGGATACCCTCAGTGCGCATTTCGTCGGAGAGGCCAGCCACGAGCGGCGCTTCCGGCCCCACGACAACGAGATCGATCTTCTTGTCCTTGGCGAAGGCGATCAGCGCCTTGTGGTCATCGGCGCTGATGTCGACCAGTTCCGCAACTGTCGCAATGCCGGGATTACCGGGTGCGCAATAGAGCTTTTCGAGCAAGGGAGAGGCGGCAAGTTTCCATGCCAGGGCGTGCTCGCGTCCACCGGAACCGATCAACAGAACTTTCATGCCTTGCTCCCTGCGCTTGAGGTAAGTAAACACTTAACTACCCGGCTCTCTATTGCCCATCGCACACGCGGGCAAGGGCAGGCTCGCGATTTTTCCAGAAAAAGCGGGTAGAGTCGTTCAGTTTCGAGAAAGCAGACGACCATGCAGCATCCGCAAACTAACCCGCAGGTCAATTCTGGCATCCAGTCCCGCGATGCGCGCGGACGGGTGAAGGATGCTCCTTCCGGCCATTGGGTATATCGTGTCCTGCCGCATTGGCTGTGGCCCTACGCGCAGCTTGCCCGCTGGGACCGTCCCATCGGCTGGCAGCTCCTTCTCTGGCCGTGCTGGTGGTCGGCTGCGCTCGTGGCAGGAGCGGGCGCCAAGCCCGGCAATGGTGCATGGGCCGTGTTGCCGTCATTCTGGCATCTGTTTCTGTTTCTGGTCGGCGCCATCGCGATGCGCGGTTCCGGCTGCACTTATAACGATCTGGTCGATCAGGATATTGACGACAAGGTGGACCGTACCCGCTCGCGTCCTCTGCCCTCCGGACAGGTAACACGCGGTCAGGCCAAGCTGTTTCTGGTTTTGCAGGCGCTCGTCGGCCTCGTGGTCGTTCTGCAGTTCAACTGGTTTTCCATCGGGCTTGGTATTTTCTCGCTTCTGATCGTCGCTGCCTATCCCTTCATGAAGCGCATCACCGACTGGCCGCAATTCGTGCTTGGTCTTGCTTTCTCATGGGGCGCACTCATGGGCTGGGCTGCGGTGGAAGGCTCGCTGAGCCTTGCACCGGTGCTTCTCTATATCGGCGCCATCCTGTGGACGATCGGCTATGACACGATCTACGCGCATCAGGACAAGGAAGATGACGCGCTGGTGGGCGTGCGTTCCACGGCGCGTCTTTTTGGCAAGCATACCAAGACGGCGCTGATGGTGCTTTATGGTGGTGCGATCGGCTTCTTTGCGGCGGCTTTCGCCGTAGCGCAGGTGCCGATGCCAGCCCTTGCCGGATTGCTTGCCGCGGGCGTGCATCTCTATCGCCAGATCATCGTGCTCGATATCGACAATCCCGACCAGTGCCTGAAACTGTTCAAGTCCAACAATATCGTCGGCTGGCTGATTTTCCTCGGGCTTGTTCTCGGAAGCCTCTGGGTGGCGGTCAAGCCGCTGGTATAAAAAGAAAGGCCACTGTTTTCAGTGGCCTTCTTGTTATCAGTTACGGATAGAGCCGATCCTTGTTCCAGTCGCCCTCCGGCGAGGGCCGTGTGAAAAGCACGCGGTCATGCAGGCGGAAGGCACGGTCATGCCAGAATTCAATCGAGACGGGGCGGATACGGAAACCCGACCAGTAGGACGGGCGAGGAATATCGCCGATGGCATATTTGGCCGTATATTCCGCAACCGCCTTTTCCAGCGCGAAACGGCTTTCCAGCGGACGTGACTGCTTGGATGCCCATGCGCCGATGCGGCTGCCGCGCGGGCGCGAGGCGTAATAGGCATCGGCTTCGGCGTCGCTGACTTTCTCCACCGGTCCACGCACGCGCACCTGACGGCGCAATGTCTTCCAATGGAAGCACATGGCGGCTTTTTCCGCCGACAGGATTTCCTTGCCCTTGGTGCTTTCATAATTGGTGTAGAAGACGAAACCCTGCTCGTCAAAATCCTTCAGCAGCACCATGCGCACATTGGGCAGGCCATCCGGGTCAACCGTCGCCAGCGCCACCGCATTGGGATCGTTCGGTTCGCTTTGTTTGGCGTCGGCCAGCCAGTCGGCAAAGAGCTTGAACGGCTGGGAGGATTCGGTGAAGTCGTCGCTTGCGTTTGTCATTTTGGATTTTCAACAGCCTGTCGGAAATGCGCGGATCATCCTGCAAGAGAATCCCCGCCGGAGACACCCCAATGGTGCGGGTCGGGACGGAGCTTCTTCGATAACCGCCTCTTTGTCCATGGCCTTGCCGGGATGCGTCGTCGCAGGGGCGCTTTACTTGAGGGGGAACTTCTAGTAGGGCGCCCGTTCAAGGTAGGGGCTATGCCAAAACTCGATTTCCTGACGCTTTACATCGTAATTTTCTTAAATTCGCTGACGGTCTGCATCATCTGGACCGCCATCGCCTTCTCTTACCGCAAATTCCGACCGGCCAGGCTCTGGCTGCTTTCGACGACGCTCCTGCTGGTTGGCGGCTTTGTTCTTTCGCTGCAAGGCAATGAGGGTGCGTTCTGGCCCGCCGTTATCGGCAACACCATCATCATCTATGGCTTCTGCCTGGCCTTTATCGGCGCCCGTTACTTCTACGGCCAGAAAGGCGGCTGGCGGATGGCGGTGGGAATATCGCTCGCAAGTTTCGCCGTCATGGCCGCGTTTCATGCGAGCTGGCAGGGGCGGAACATCGCCTATGCGGTGGGCCAGTCGGTGCCCATGGCGATGACGGTATTCTACCTGGCGCGGCAAAAGAGCCTCGGTCTCGGCGGCCGGATCGCCATCATCGCCTTTCTGCTGGGCATCATCGGGCATGCCATCGAGACGTCGCTGAACATCGCCGCATGGGCGGGAGAGTTCGACCAGTCGCTTTATTTTTCCATCGAAAGTTATGCGCTGGTCTGTGTGATCTATAGCGGCATGATCTGGAACTTCGGTTTCATCGTTATGGCGATGAATCGCCTGCACGGCGATATGGCAAGGGTCGCGGAGACCGACGAACTCACCGGGCTCCCGAACCGCCGCCATTTCATGAAAAGGCTGGCGAGAGCCGAACTCGCATTCAGTGAAGACGGGGTCGCCTATACCGTCATGCTGATCGATATCGACAATTTCAAACATTGGAACGACACATATGGCCATGCGCTGGGCGATCAGGCGCTTGTGCATTTCGCCGATGTCGGGGTCGATATCCTCAATCGCCGCGGTGTGCTGGCGCGCTTTGGAGGCGATGAGTTCTCGATTCTGCTGCCCGGGATGCATGAGCATGAGGCGACGGAAATCGCCCGTGAAATCGTCGGCGCAGTCAACCATACGCCGCTTGTTTTCAACGGGCGGAAACTCATCTTGACGGTCAGCATCGGCATTGCGAGCGAAGAACCGGGTGATGAGAGGAGTGACCTCGATGTTTTTGCGCGGGCCGATCTTGCGCTCTACAAGGTAAAGCAGGCAGGCCGGAACGGTTATGCTACCCGCACAACGACGGTCAACGCACCGCGTTCTTCTTTCTCCGGAAGGTCGCTGGCTGTTGGATGAGCGATAGCTGGCCTGAAGGACGCAGAGAATTGGGGGCA
The DNA here is from genome assembly GCF_049065885.1 of Brucella sp. IR068. NCBI lineage: Bacteria > Pseudomonadati > Pseudomonadota > Alphaproteobacteria > Hyphomicrobiales > Brucellaceae > Brucella > Brucella sp. IR068. Next base: position 404,758 of record NZ_JBAKHE010000003.1, read on the forward strand.
TCATTTGCCGGCCCCATAAAGTATGGAGTTGGGCGTTGTGCTCCGATTCCGATTTGTTTACCTTTCCGGCACACCGCTTGTTAACTCAAGTTCACCCATAATCCCTGCATCTTTAGCGTGTAGAACAAGGGAATAGCGTTGGCCGTCGAGACGCTTCGCCATAAAGTAAATTTCTGGAGCCCGTGCCGTGGCGCCAAGGTGCTGCGCAAGGCTGCGATCGGCCTATGCCTCTTCTCGCTTGCCGGTTGCGCCATGGGTGGGGTGAGCATCGAAAAGGCTGTTCCTGATTCTTCCACGATCACCGGATCTGTGAAGCAATCGCAGCCGGTCGAGACCGATACCGGCAAGCTTTCCGATCAGTCCGCCATAAAGAACGTCGTTTCCGCGCTCAACTTCACGCAATGGGGAAAGAAGCCCGTTCCGTGGGCCAATCCCGATACGGGCAGCCAGGGCACCATCACCACGATTGCCGAGAACAACAAGAACAATCAGCTCTGCCGCGAGTTCGAAACCTCGCGTGAAGCTTTTGACGGTGTTTCCATCTATCGCGGTGAAACCTGCATGGAGCGCGGCGGTCAATGGACGGTAACTTCTTTCGCGCCGATCTGAAAAGAAAAGCCTGACCTGACTGGAACTTTGCCGGTCAGATGCGCATATTGTGGGCAACGAATCTTGTTTATCTCACAATTATTTCCTGAAAGAGGAACTATATGCGCGATCCCTATAGCGTGCTGGGCGTCGCCAAAACGGCGAAGCCCGAAGAAATAAAATCGGCTTTTCGCAAACTGGCCAAAAAGCACCACCCGGATCAGAACAAGGATGATCCGAAGGCGCAGGAGCGTTTTGCAGAACTGAATCAGGCCTACGAAATTCTGGGCGACAAGGACAAGCGCGGGCAATTCGACCGCGGCGAGATCGACGCCGAGGGCAAGCCCGCTTTCCAGGGCTTTACAGGCGGGCAGGGCTTCGGCGGCGCCCATGGCGACCCGTTCGCCGGCTTCCGGCAGGGCGGCGGCAACAGCCATTTTGAATTTCGCTCCGGTCCCGGCGGCTTTCAGCAGGGCGGCGGCTTCGGTGGCGCCGAAGATATCCTGAACGATCTTTTCGGCGGAGCTTTCGGTGGCGGTGCCCGCGCAGGCGGCGCACGGCAGCGCGGCCCGGCGAAGGGAGCCGATCTTTCGGCATCCATCGATATCACGCTGGAACAGGCCGCCGGTGCTGAAAAGGTCGAGGCGGTTTTCCCGAACGGCAAGCATCTCAAGATCAAGCTGCCGAAATATGTCGAGGACGGTCAGACCATTCGCCTGAAAGGGCAGGGCGAGGCATCGGTGGGCGGAACGGCTGGCGATGCGCTGGTAACGATTCACTTCAAGGCGCATCCCCGGTTTCGCCTGGAGGGGCGTGACGTGCACGTGGATCTCCCGGTCGAGCTTGCCGACGCCGTCCTTGGCGGCAAGCAGGAAGTGGAGACCCTCGACGGCCGGATTGCGGTGAAAATACCGGCATGGTCGAGTTCGGACCGCGTTCTGCGCCTGAAGGAAAAGGGCCTTCCGCTCAAAGCTGCCGGACGTGGCGATCTTTACGTGCATGTGCGGATCATGCTGCCGGAAGGTGGCGACAGGGAACTCGAAGAATTCCTGCAAAAACGCAAACAAGCCTGAACAGGTCTTCAATCGTTTGAAGCCGGGTGTTGTCTCTTTGCGGCAGTAAAGTGACAATGCCCGGCTTTTTCACTGCAATTGCTTGAAGGAGAGCCGAGGCTGTGCGATAGGGCAACTAGTTAATTGTTTTCAATGAGGACCCCTAATGACCGCACAGTCAGGTTTGTTGCAGGGCAAGCGTGGATTGATTCTGGGCGTCGCCAACAACCGCTCCATCGCATGGGGTATTGCGAAGGCCGCTCGTGATGCAGGCGCAGAGCTCGCATTCACCTATCAGGGCGATGCATTGAAGAAGCGTGTCGAGCCTCTGGCTGAAGAGCTTGGCGCATTCGTTGCCGGACATTGCGATGTGGCGGATGCTGCCAGCATCGACGCTGTTTTCGAGACGCTTGAAAAGAAGTGGGGCAAGCTCGACTTCGTCGTGCACGCCATCGGCTTTTCCGACAAGGATGAGCTGACGGGCCGCTATGTCGATACGTCGGAAGCCAATTTTACCAATACGATGCTGATTTCGGTCTATTCCCTGACGGCGATTTCGCGCCGGGCGGAAAAACTGATGGCCGATGGCGGTTCGATCCTGACGCTGACCTATTACGGCGCCGAAAAGGTCATGCCGAACTATAACGTCATGGGCGTGGCCAAGGCTGCTCTCGAAGCAAGCGTGAAATATCTGGCGGTCGATCTCGGACCGCAGAACATTCGCGTCAATGCGATTTCGGCCGGTCCGATCAAGACGCTTGCCGCATCTGGCATCGGCGACTTCCGCTATATCCTCAAGTGGAACGAGTACAACGCGCCGCTGCGCCGTACCGTCACCATCGAGGAAGTGGGCGATGTCGGCCTCTATTTCCTTTCCGACCTGTCACGTTCGGTGACGGGCGAAGTCCACCATGCGGACAGCGGCTATCATGTCATCGGCATGAAGGCGGTCGACGCTCCGGACATTTCGGTCGTGAAAGACTGAAGCAGCGAATACGAAATCCCGAAAAGTTGACCGCTTCTCCGGATTTTTCTTTTTCTTTCCCGGTTCGGGAAAGCTATCCAGACATTGACTGACGGCATATTGGGGTGGAGCTGTGGCTCGGGAAATCATCTACTTTTCACGTCACGGCGAGACAGACTGGAATGTTTCGCAGCGCATTCAGGGACAGCTCGACATCGATATCAATGCGCATGGCCGCACACAGGCGGATCGCAATGGCGATATGCTGAAGTCGCTGATCGGCGACGGCGCGGGCTTCGACTTCGTGGCAAGCCCTCTGCGTCGCACCCGCGAGACGATGGAACGCATCCGGTTGCGCATGGGGCTCGACCCTTATGATTACCGCACCGACCCTCAACTGATGGAAGTCAATTTCGGCGACTGGCAGGGCTTCATGATGAAGGACATTGCCAGGGAGCGCGAAGATCTTCTGGAAGCGCGCGCCCGTGACAAGTGGAATTTTGTGCCGCCCGGCGCAACCGCCGAAAGCTATATGGGTCTGTCGCGCCGTATCGGGCGCTGGGTGGAGGCCGTGGAGTGGCCGACCGTCTGCGTGACGCATGGCGGCTGCATCCGCACGCTGTTTTACCTTTACGGCGACATGGACGGCCACGCTGCGGCAAATCTATCCATCCCGCAGGACAAGATCTTGAAGTTCGAAAACGGCAAGCTGGAATGGGTTTGATCCCGTAAATCAGTCTATAGTGACCGCGAACAGAATTTTGCCAGCGATGGAGGCGTTACATGCCCTTCGAACGTTTCGCGGTCATATCGGATATTCACGGTAACAGCGATGCGCTGGCTGCGGTGCTGGCCGATATCGATGCTTTGCAAATCGAGACGATCGTCAATCTCGGCGATCATCTGAGCGGTCCCTTAGCCGCGCGTGAGACAGCAGATATGCTGATGGCGCGAGAAATGATCTGCATTCGCGGCAATCATGATCGCTGGCTTGTGGAAAAGTCGCTCGCGGAGATGGGCGCTTCGGATCGGGTCGCACGCGAACAGCTTGATGACCGGCACATCGAATGGCTGCGCGCAATGCCTGCATCGCGCTCTCTGGCCGATGGACGCATATTCATCTGCCACGGAACCCCATCGAGCGATACCACCTACTGGATGGAGAACGTTACCGCCAATGGCGATGTCGTTCTGCGGAGCCGAGAGGATATTGAGGCAGAGGCCGATGACATAGCGGCCTCTCTCATCCTTTGCGGCCATACGCACACGCCGCGGGTTGTTCGTCTTGGGGACGGGCGAATGCTGGTCAATCCGGGAAGCGTGGGTTGTCCCGGTTACGACGACGATCACCCGGTTCCACATATTGTCCAGACTGGCAACCCCAATGCGTCCTATGCTGTCATCGAGCAGACCGGGTCTGGCTGGCAGATAACCCTGCGCAATGTTCCCTACGATACGGCACGGATGGTCCAGATGGCGGAGAACAACCGTCGTGCCGAATGGGCGCGTGTTGTCAGAAGCGGGTGGTTCCAGCCCAAATGAAAAGAGCGGCTTATGAGCCGCTCATTTTTCTATAGGAGACGGTTTCGGGCTTACGGCGCTTCCTGAATGTCGGTGATGAAGCGCGTGCTGTCGACCACATCATAGATGATGAGGACCTTCATGCCCTTGTTGATCGCGCTGTAATCGAACTCGCCAGGCAGCTTGTATGTCTGGCCGTCATCCAGCGTTATGGTTTCGCTGTCCTTGTTGATACCGGTGATCTTGCCTTCGGCATCGTCCGCCATCGCCACCGTCGAGAACAGCGAAGCAACGATGAGAATTAATCCGACCAGATAATGCATGACTTTCCGTTCCTTTGGTTGTGCCTCGGGTTGGGTTGTCGCCTGACCGATTCGACACGATTGTCGCGATTTGAGCACGCCGCGGAAAAGTGGAAATCGGTTTTCCGATAACGACATGCAGGATAATGGGTTTAAAGCGCGATGCGCTTTGATAGTTCTGGCGCGCCGCACCGTCTATCCCACAATGTAGCGTGCGGAATGTGTCAAAAAAAATGCCGGATATCGATCTCCAGAAGGAAATTTTGCGTCACCGGGGAGCTTGATTTGACCGCCGTCAAAAAGCCCAATAAAACCGGCGCGTAAAGTAGCTGCTCTCTCCTTGGCCTGCTCCGGACAAGGACAATTTATTCAGGCGTCGCGCATGTCTCACAATAGTTTCGGTCATCTGTTCCGCGTAACCACCTGGGGCGAAAGCCACGGTCTGGCGCTCGGTTGCGTTGTTGACGGCTGCCCGCCCGGCATCACGTTCACGGAAGCGGAAATTCAGGCCTATCTCGACAAGCGTAAGCCCGGCCAGTCCAAGTATACGACGCAGCGCCGCGAACCCGATCAGGTGCGCGTGCTTTCCGGAGTCCTTCTGGGCGACGACGGCGTCACCATGACGACGACCGGAACGCCCATCTCGATGATGATCGAGAACACCGATCAGCGCTCGAAGGACTATGGCGAGATCGCCCGCCAGTACCGGCCGGGCCACTCCGATTACACCTATGACGTCAAATACGGTATTCGCGACTATCGCGGAGGCGGACGTTCATCGGCGCGTGAAACGGCGGCTCGTGTTGCAGCCGGTGCGATTGCGCGCAAGATCGTGCCCGGGCTCGAGGTGAAGGGCGCACTGGTTGCAATGGGCGTGCATGGCATCGACCGCCGTCGCTGGAACTGGGCCGAAGTGGATAACAATCCATTCTTTTCGCCGGATGCAGGTTCGGTGGAGATTTTCGCCGACTATCTCGACGGCATTCGCAAGAACGGATCGTCCGTTGGCGCAGTCATCGAAATCGTCGCGGAAGGCGTGCCGGCGGGCATCGGCGCGCCCATCTATGGCAAGCTCGATCAGGATATCGCAAGCCTCCTGATGTCGATCAACGCCGTGAAGGGTGTGGAAATCGGCAACGGTTTCGAGGCGGCCCGTCTCACTGGCGAGGAAAACGCGGACGAAATGCGCATGGGCAATGACGGCAAGCCGCTGTTCCTGTCCAATCATGCAGGCGGCATTCTTGGCGGGATTGCTACAGGTGCGCCGGTCGTGGCGCGTTTCGCGGTCAAGCCGACCTCGTCGATCCTGACCCCGCGCCGCTCTGTCGACAAGGATGGCAAGGAAGTGGATGTGATGACAAAGGGCCGTCACGATCCATGCGTGGGCATTCGCGCCGTGCCGATCGGCGAGGCGATGGTGGCTTGCGCGATTGCCGACCATTATCTGCGCCATCGCGGCCAGACTGGCCGCGTCTGAATAAATTGGGGCCAGACTGGCCGCGTCTGACTAATTTGGGGCCAGACTGGCCGCGTTTGATTGAATTCGGCCTTACAGGCCATATCTGACCGACGATTGGGCCCGTTGGTTGTCTGACATATAGAGGTCGAAATGAGCTATAATCAGAAGCAGGTTGTGGATGCGCTTCGCGCTTTCGAACGCGGCGAGATCGTGGTGGTCATGGATGATGACGGGCGCGAGAATGAAGGCGACCTGATTGTCGCCGCCGTGCATTGTACGCCCGAAAAGATGGCCTTCATCGTCCGCCACACATCCGGCATCGTCTGCACGCCGATGACCCGCGAGGAAGCCAAGCGCCTGAACCTCGCGCCCATGGTGGCTGAAAACGAATCCGCCCACACGACAGCGTTCACCGTGACGGTCGACTATCGCCATGGCACCACGACCGGCATTTCGGCGGAAGACCGCACGCTGACCGTGCGCAATCTGGCCAATCCCAATGCCGGCGCTTCTGATTTCGTGCGTCCCGGCCATATTTTCCCGCTGGTTGCCCGCGAGGGCGGCGTCCTGATGCGGTCCGGTCATACGGAAGCCGCCGTCGACCTCTGCAAGCTTGCAAATCTCCCACCCATCGGCGTGATCTGCGAACTGGTCAACGATGACGGTTCCGTCATGCGCGGCCCGGATGTGAAGGCCTTTGCCGAAAAACATGCGCTGCATCGGGTCACGGTGGCCGATCTCATCGCCTATCGCCAGCGCAAGGAAACGCTGGTCAAGCGCGTTGGCGATGCGCCGGTCAAGACTTGCGCGGGTGCAGCCCACGCCTACACTTACGAATTGCCGTGGGAACCGATGCAGCATGTGGCAGTGGTGTTCGGCGATATTCGTGACGGCGAGGAAGTGCCGGTTCGTCTTCACCGCGAAGACGTGCTGAACGATGTGTTCGGCAAGGGCGGCAGCAATCTCGAGGCCATCATGGAAAAGATGGCGAAGGAAGGCCGCGGCGTGCTGGTTTATCTGCGCGAAGGCTCTGTCGGGGTGCGTTCCGATCACCATGACACCCGCGCCCGCGATGCGATTCCCAGCGACCATGAAAGCCATGCCGAAGCGGTTGCCCGCGAGGAAGAGTGGCGTCAGATCGGACTCGGTGCACAGATATTGAAAGACCTCGGCATCACGTCGATTGTACTTCTAGCATCGCGCGAGCGCCATTATGTCGGCCTTGAAGGTTTCGGCATTCACATCGCCCGCACCGAAATCATCTGACTTTTTAAGACAGATCAGGCGCATGGCCGTCATGGTCATGTGCCTGTGAGATGCTATAGTGAATCTATGACGACACGGCTTTACTGGCATCCTATCTATCTCGAACACCTGACCCCGCCCGGCCATCCCGAGCGCCCGGATCGAATTCGGGCGCTGATGAGTGAGCTGGAAGGGCCGGATTTCTACCGGCTCGATCGGATGGAAGCGCCGCGCGGCGACGAGGCGTCTGTGCTGCTTACGCATCCGGAAGAACATCTGGAAGCCATTCGCGCCGGAATACCGGAGCCCGCTTCGGACGAGGAAGCTGCCCCCCCTGTAGTCAAGCTCGACGGCGATACCTATGTCAGTCCCAAAAGCCTGGATGCCGCGCTGACGGCTATCGGTGCGGCAACGGCGGCGGTCGATGACGTGTTTTCCGGCGCTGCAAATAATGTCTTCGTTGCTGCCCGCCCGCCCGGACATCATGCCGAGCGCTCCACGGCTATGGGCTTTTGCCTTTTCAACAATATTGCGATTGCGGCCCGCCATGCGCAGCGCCGCCACGGTGCCGAGCGCATCGCCATCGTTGATTGGGATGTGCATCACGGCAACGGGACGCAGGATATTTTCAAGGACGATCCAAGCGTCCTGTTCTGTTCGACGCATCAGTTTCCCTTATATCCCGGCACGGGGGCGAAGGATGAAACCGGCGTCGGCAATATCTTCAATGCGCCACTGTCTCCCGATACCGGAAGCCGCGAATTTCGCGAGGCATTTAATAGTCGTGTATTACCTGCCCTGGACAATTTCCGGCCAGATTTGATCCTTATTTCGGCGGGCTTCGATGCCCATTTTCGCGATCCGCTGGCCGAGCTCAATCTTGACGAAGCGGATTTTGATTGGGCGACAGGCAAACTCATGGAGCGGGCAGAAAGGTTCTGCGATCACCGGCTAGTGAGTGTGCTTGAGGGTGGATATGATCTTGAGGGCTTGTCGCAGTCCGCGTCTACGCATATTACGCGGCTGTTGAAAGGATGAATCATGGTAACCGAACCGTCCAACGCCGACATTGCGGTAATGAGCTTCGAGGATGCGCTGAAGCAGCTCGAGAAGATCGTCGACGATCTGGAGCGGGGTGACGTGCCGCTGGAGGAATCCATTCGCATCTATGAGCGCGGCGAAGCCCTGAAGAAACATTGCGACACGCTTCTGAAATCCGCCGAGGACAAGGTGGAGAAAATCCGCATTGGCCGTGATGGCCAGCCGCTCGGCACCGAGCCGCTTGACCCGGAATAGATCGGCCTGAATTGAACTGACCGGATAATTCCGGTCAGAACAGGGTCTTGAGATGGGCGACATAAGGCGCCAGAACGCCGCTCAGCAGATAGGGGCCAAGGCCCCAGGCCAGCGTCCATCCAGCAGCACCAATAATATTCGCTGCCAGAAAATGCAGCGGGTCCATTTTCATGGAACCTGCAACGATCCCATTGAGCTGCCGCAGAAGCACGACGAAACGCGCCGTCGCCACCACATAGATTCCCTTGCTTTCGAAAAGTTTCTCGAACTGATCCAGCCGTTCCGGCGTGAGTTTGACGAGGTGTCCGTATCTGAGGATCAGTCGTCGGCCGCCAAAGCGGCCGATCAGGTATCCCGTGCTGTCGCCAAGCACGGCGCCGACAAATACCGCGATCAGCACGGTTTCGATGTTGAGAGTTCCATGCAGGGCCAGCAATGAGCTTGCTATGAGCGCGCTCTCGCCGGGCAGAGGGGCGCCAAAGGATTCAAAATATACGATTATGAAAAGAGCAAGCGCGCCGTATGCGGCAATGTAAGGTTCCAGAAAGCTCATTGATTTGCAGGTCTTTCGGCAAACGCCGATCTGATCCGGTCAGATCGAACGCGATAAAAAGGCTCCGGGCGAGCCGGAGCCTGAAATCTGTAACTATCACATCAACCGATGGAACGCTTGCCGGTAATTGCGTGGTACACCCACAACACGATTATCGAGCCGATTATCGCAATGACGAGGCTGATCGGATCGAATGCGCCGGTGACGCCACGTCCAAAAAGCTGAGACGAGATCACACCGCCGACGATGGCGCCGACAATGCCGAGAGCAATATCCAGAAACAGGCCCTGGCCGCTTTTATTGACGATCTTGCTGCCGATGAAGCCGGCAATCAAGCCTAGTATTATCCAGCTTATAACAGACATCTAATATCTCCCGATGCGTAAATACACTTTTGCATCACGCACTTAGGAAATTTTCACACTGCTGCAAAATTTGCAAGGTATAATGCTTGTCAAAATGGGAAACCCATTTACCTTTATCTTACCGAATGCACAATTGGCATCGGATAACAGGGAGTATCGTGTGATGGGAAGTTATGACGACAACTCGGGCAATTCGCCTATCCCCGGCGGAAGCCTGGCGAAGCCGGTTCTGATTGCGCTCGGCGCCCTGCTGATCGGCAAGATGCTGAAGGGCCATAGCGACGATACGGCGGATGCTCCAGCGCAACCTGTGCCGGATCAGTCGCAGGCAGGCGGCGGCTTGCTCGGTGGTATCCTTGGCGGGCTTGGTGGCCTGCTCGGCGGCGCGGCCGCAGGAAATGCTTCCGCGGCTCCTACAGCGCCGGGGCCTCTGGGTGGCGGACTTGGCGGTCTTCTCGATCAACTGAAACAGGCTGGCCTAGGCGAAAAGGTGGATTCCTGGGTCGGCCAGGGTTCCAACCATCCAATCGAGCCAGGGCAGCTTGGCGATGCGATCGGCCAGAAAACGCTAAGTGAAATCGCGGAGCATGCCGGCATCGACCAGCAGGAGCTTCTGAACCAGCTGTCGCAGGTTCTGCCGGGATTGGTGGACAAGCTGACGACGAACGGGCAGGTTCCCGACGCCAGCGCGCTGTCCAAGCTGCTGCACGGACGCTGACGGAATTTGCATTGAAACTGAACCGCACCGCTCGTCGGTGCGGTTTTGTTTTGAATGCGCTTTCGATAAACTGAAATCATCTCTTATATAAGCTCTACGGATTAATGGCTGGAGTTGCGTTTCATGAGTTTCTTTCCGTGTCCTGACCCGGTTCTTGGCGACAAGACTTCGGTAGACAGCATCGAAACGCTGGTCATCCCGCGTACAAGCGATATTGGTGGGCTGGAAGTGCGGCGTGCATTGCCGACAGTGCGGCGCCGTCTGGTGGGGCCGTTCATTTTCTTCGACCGCATGGGGCCTGCTGTTCTGCGCGATGGCGATGCACTCGATGTGCGCCCGCATCCGCATATCGGCCTTTCCACGGTGACCTATCTGTTCGATGGACATATCCGCCACAGGGACAGCCTTGGCACCGAAATGGTCATCCGCCCCGGTGATGTGAACCTGATGACCGCCGGTCGCGGCATTGTGCACTCCGAGCGTTCGCCGGAAGAGGAACGCAAGGGGCCGTTATCGATTTCCGGCATCCAGACCTGGCTTGCGCTGCCCGATGCGCTGGAAGAAATCAGCCCGGAGTTTTTTCACACCAACGCTCCCGATCTGCCGGTTATGGAGGACAGCGATTTCTCCGGGCGGCTGATCATGGGGTCCATGCTGGGGCTGAAGTCGCCGGTAATCCAGCACGCCGATACGCTTTATGCGGATATTCGGATAGAACCAAACGGGCGTTTCCCGATTCCGCCTGTCGCCGAAGAACGCGCAATCTATACGCTTCAGGGCAATGTCGGCATTGGCGGCGAAGTGTTTCCGCCCGACCGCCTGCTGGCATTCCGCCCCGGCGACGATATTGTCGTGCAGGCCGGACCGGAAGGTGCGCATATCATGCTATTTGGCGGTGCAACACTCGGTTCGAAGCGCTATGTATGGTGGAATTTCGTATCGTCTTCGCGAGAGAGGATAGAGCAGGCCAAGGAAGAATGGCGCAGCGGGCGTTTCGATATCGTGCCCGGTGATGAGCAGGATTTCATACCTTTGCCTGAATGAAGTGAATTGAGTGGAGCCTTGGGACACGATGTCCCGCCTGCTTGATCCTGCCGCGTTGCTGCTATACCGACAACAAAACCGAACCAGAAACAGGTTGTTTTAATGTCCCGACCACTGACCCCGTTGCTTGACAAGGCGCCGATCCCGGAAGCCCTGCGCGCATTGCCGGAATCCGATCTGCCTCAACTCGCGCAGGAATTGCGCGCGGAGCTGATCGACGTGGTATCGACCACCGGCGGGCATCTGGGAGCGGGGCTGGGTGTGGTGGAGCTGACGGTGGCGTTGCACCATGTCTTCGACACGCCGCATGACCGTATCATCTGGGACGTTGGCCATCAGGCCTATCCGCACAAGATACTGACCGGGCGTCGCGACCGCATCCGCACATTGCGTCAGACCGGCGGTCTTTCGGGTTTCACAAAGCGCAGCGAAAGCGAATATGATCCCTTTGGCGCGGCGCATTCATCAACGTCGATCTCGGCTGGTCTTGGCATGGCGGTCGCGTCCGATCTTTCGGGCGAAAAGCGCAATGTGATTGCGGTCATTGGCGACGGTTCCATGTCGGCTGGCATGGCCTATGAGGCGATGAACAATGCCGGTGCGCTCGACGCGCGCCTTATTGTCATCCTCAACGATAACGACATGTCGATTGCGCCGCCGACCGGCGCCATGAGCGCCTATCTGGCGCGTCTCGTCTCCGGTAAGACCTATCGCAGCGTCCGCGAGGCCGCCAAGCAGGTTGCCAAAAAGCTGCCGAAGTTTTTGCAGGACAAGGCCCGCAAGTCGGAGGAATACGCGCGTGCCTTCTTCACTGGCGGCACGCTGTTTGAAGAGTTGGGCTTCTATTACGTCGGCCCCATCGACGGACATAATCTGGATCATCTGCTGCCGATCCTGAAAAATGTGCGTGATACGCAGGAAGGCCCGGTGCTGATCCACGTGGTCACGCAGAAAGGCAAGGGTTATCCGCCAGCCGAAGCCGCCGCCGACAAATATCACGGCGTCAACAAGTTCGACGTCATAACCGGCCAGCAGTCGAAACCACCTGCAAATGCGCCGAGCTATACCAAGATTTTCGGCACCAGCCTGATCGAAGAAGCCCGCCACGACGACAAAATCGTGGCGATCACCGCCGCCATGCCATCGGGCACCGGGCTTGATCTTTTTGGCGAGGTGTTTCCGCAACGCACCTTCGATGTCGGTATTGCCGAACAACATGCGGTGACTTTCGCTGCCGGTCTTGCCAGCGAAGGTTTCAAGCCGTTCTGCGCCATTTACTCGACGTTCCTGCAACGCGGCTATGATCAGGTCGTGCATGACGTTTCGATTCAAAATCTGCCGGTGCGCTTCCCCATCGACCGCGCCGGACTGGTTGGGGCAGATGGCCCGACCCATGCAGGTTCCTTCGATACGGGCTTCCTTTCCGCTCTGCCCGGTTTCGTGGTGATGGCCGCATCGGATGAGGCCGAACTTCGCCATATGGTGCGCACCGCTGCCGAATATAACGAAGGTCCGATCTCTTTCCGCTATCCGCGTGGCGATGGTGTCGGTGTCGACCTGCCGGAACGCGGGCAACTGCTTGAGATCGGCAAGGGCCGCATCGTGCGTGAAGGCACGAAGGTCGCGCTGCTGTCCTTTGGAACGCGCTTGCAGGAATGCCTTGCTGCCGCCGATGAGCTGGGCGCCGCCGGTCTTTCGACCACGGTTGCCGATGCGCGCTTCGCCAAGCCGCTCGATCATGACCTGATCCGCCGGCTGGCGCGAGAGCATGAAGTGTTGGTGATGGTGGAAGAGGGCGCTGTCGGCGGCTTTGCCTCGCATGTGCTGCAATTCCTCGCCACGGATGGCCTTCTTGATCGTGGCCTCAAGGTGCGGGCTCTGACCTTGCCGGACAGCTATCAGGACCACGGCAAGCCGGACGCCATGTATGCCGAGGCCGGTCTCGACCGGGCGGGGATCGTGCAGGCGGTTTTTGCAGCCCTTGGCCGCGAGGCCATCGCAGCGCCATTTCGCGCCTGACCGATGAGCGGAGAAGCAGGCGACAGGAACCTGCGGCTCGATCAGCTGCTGGTCGAACTCGGGCTGTTTGCAACGCGTTCGCGGGCGCGTGATGCAATTCAGCGCGGCACGGTCAAGGTGGACGGCAAGCCAGTCACCAAGCCCGGCCAGACGGTTTTGCGTAACGCAAACATCGCCGTTGACGATCCGGCAAGCGCTTATGTCTCCCGCGCTGCCCTGAAGCTTATTGCAGCGCTCGACCATTTCGGCCTTGATGTGAAAGGGCGTACAGCACTCGACATTGGTGCTTCGACAGGCGGCTTCACACAAGTCTTGCTGGAGCGTGGCGCGAACCACGTTCTCGCCATCGATGTGGGCCACGACCAGCTGCACGAGACGTTGCGCGCTGATCCTCGTGTCACCAACAAGGAAGGGCTCAACGCCCGTGCGCTGGAATTTTCCGATCTGGATGGACGCGAAATCGATTGCGTGGTTTCGGATGTGAGCTTCATCTCGCTGAAACTCGCCTTGCCTGCGGCATTGGCCTTTGCGCAAAAAGGTGCTATTTGCGCGCTTCTCGTAAAGCCGCAATTTGAAGCGGGCCGCGAGGCCATCGGCAAGGGCGGCATTCTGCGCGACCCGAAAGATGGTGAACGCATTGCAGAAGAACTGAGATTGTGGCTGGAGACGCAAGCCGGCTGGCGCGCGCTCGGCCTTTGCCCGTCGCCCATTGAAGGCGGCGACGGCAATCGTGAATATCTCCTGGCAGGAAAGAAAGACCAATGACGACGCCAAGTACTGGGCAAATTACAATCCGCTCGGTTGGAGCGGGCGGCGATGGCGTTGCCAACCTTCCCGACGGGCAGATTTACGTGCCTTTCACGCTGCCGGGCGAAGTGGCCAATGTCGCGCGCGACAAGAACCGCGCGACGGTTATGGCGCTTCTTGAAACATCGCCTGAGCGTCAGGCGCCTGCCTGCCGGCATTTCGAGGATTGCGGCGGCTGCGCCTTGCAGCATTGGCAGGATGAGCCCTATCGCCTGTGGAAGCGCGAACTGGTTGTTTCCGCGCTGAAGGGCAGGGGGATCGACACGGAAGTTGCGCCTCTCGTGGCTTGTCAGCCGCGCACACGGCGCCGCGCTGTTTTTGCGGCACGCAAGACGGAAAAGGGTGTGCTGCTTGGCTTCAATCGCCACTTGAGCCATGAAATCATCGATATAGTCGAATGCGCTGTAACTGTTCCCGAAATCATTGCGCGGCTTGATGATCTGCGGGAAGTGGGAGCGTTGATTGCACCCGGTTCCAAGCCGTTCAAGCTGGCGGCGACCCTGACGGCGTCCGGCCTCGATCTCGCGGCGAGCGGCTGCGGCGTGCTGGATGACAGCCAGCGCCGCGCCTTGACCGCGCTTGTCATGAAAAAGGGCTTTGCGCGTCTTTCGCACGAGGGTGAAATCATCGTCGAGCCGAAAAAGCCGCTCATTCATTTCGGCAAGGTGCCGGTTCCGGTGCCGCCCGGTTGCTTCCTGCAGGCAACGGAGGATGCCGAAGAGGCGATGGTGCAACTCGTGCTGGACCATGTCGGCAAGTCCAAGCGTGTCGCTGACCTGTTCTGCGGCGTCGGCACATTTGCGCTGCGGATTGCAGAAAAGAGCGCGGTTCATGCGGTCGAGAACGACGCGCTGGCCCTTGCCGCCCTTGATCGCGGCGTACGCCATGTGCAGGGGCTGAAGCCCGTCTCGGTCGAGCGCCGCGACCTGTTCCGCCGTCCTTTGATGCCGAAGGAATTGCTGCCCTATAACGCCGTGGTTTTCGATCCGCCGCGTGCAGGTGCGGAAGAACAGGCGCTTGAGCTGGCAAAATCGAAGGTGGAAAAGGTTGTCGCGGTTTCGTGCAATCCGGTGACGCTCGCCCGCGATCTCGCCATTCTGGTGAAGGGCGGCTATCGGGTTACGCGAGTCACGCCGATTGACCAGTTTCTCTGGTCGCCACATGTCGAAGCGGTGGCGACGCTGGTGAAGAAGTAGTTTAATCCAAGGTACTTTCTCGATAAAAGCTATACATAGAAAAATCTGGTAAGAAAAATTCGGAATTTGAACTCAGATGGCAAGCTTTTTGGGGAGATTTTCTGTAAAAAGAGATCATATTATTTAGAAAGTTGCAATTTTTGGCATCGTGCATTCTTATGTGGTAATCTATATTTATAAATTTACCTTTCTGTGTGGTAAGAGGCAGAACGAGGCCGTCAAAGCTTCCAAATCCAGCTGCATTTGCTGAATATTCCAATGTTTTGAGAGATTTTGGCCAGTAGCGTTTAATTTCCTCAAGCGCTTTGACTTTGATCTCGGTTCCCCAAATCGTGGCACTGCCATTAACAATCCTCTCCCAGATTGGGTCACTATCTGGGCAAGGAACTCCTTGCCAATAGGAGTTTGTATGTTCCTCAAAGTCAGCGGTTAAGCTGCATTCACGGTCCATAATTTTTGTTAGCCAGTTGGCGTCAAGCCTGCTTGAGTTATGGGCATTAACTCCAACATCTGTGAGGTAATCATCTTTGAAATGTGCACCCCAAGTATTATCGATCCAAGTTCGGGCGACACTGTCGGGGTCATCAAAAACAAAAATCCCCGTTAAACGTGAAACTTGGTTTCGGTAGTTTTCTCTTCTTATTCTCTCTATCGCGATTTCACTTAGGAGGCGGTTGGGAAGCGAACTCGCCAGAAGATTTGCCATATTAAAAGACAGTAATGAGCAGCTTTCAGCTTCAGGCAACTGATCTGGAGTGCAATACCAACCGCGCACAACATTCCAGGCCACCATTGGATTATCGAGATCCAAGTAGACAAAGCCTTCAAAGCATTCGTTGCTCAATTATTCGACCTCCAAAGCCCAATCAACCGCCGCTTCGGCATGCAATCGTGTCGTGTCGAATACCGGCACGGAGCTGTCCTGCTGGCCGATGAGCAGCATGATTTCGGTGCAGCCGAGAATGATGGCTTCCGCCCCGCGCCGAACCAGACGATTGATGACAGCGCGGTATTTTTCGCGTGACGCATCGCGCACTTCGCCAACCACCAGCTCCTGATAGATGATGTCGTGCACGGTCTTGCGGTCGGCATCGTCGGGCGTTAGCACCTCAAGCCCATGTTTGGCCGCAAGACGGCCCTTATAGAAATCCTGTTCCATCGTGAAGGCGGTGCCGAGGAGCCCGACTTTTGAGAGGCCTGCAGCCTTGATCTTTTCCGCCGTGGGGTCCGCGATATGCACAAGGGGGATCGATGTGGCGCTTTCGATGTCGTCAGCCATCTTGTGCATGGTGTTGGTGCAGATCAGGATGAAGTCAGCCCCGCCCCGTTCAAGGTTCTGCGCGGCCTCGATCATGAGCGCGGTCAGCTCATCCCATCGGCCTTCATGCTGGAGGCGCTCGATTTCACCGAAATCCATGGACCACATCAGGCTTTTGGCGGAGTGCGTTCCGCCAAGCCGTGCGCGGATTTCCTGATTGATGATCCGATAATATTCCTGCGAGCTTTCCCAACTCATTCCGCCTATCAGACCGATGGTCTTCATCAACCTCTCCCGGATAAGATTAAGGGCGGATCGCTCCGCCCCTGCCGTATGCTCATATGTTCTGGTGAAAGCCGCCGCGTCACATCTTTTCGATGATCTTCTGGTCGCCTTCATATGCCTTGCCATTGGCGGCGATGATGGCGGGAACGATATCTTCCGCCTTGTCGATGACCAGCGGTTTCACCTGATGCGCGGTGTGCAGAAAGCCTTCCGCCATCATATGCTCAAGTAGCGAGAGCATCGGCTGCCAGAAATTGTTGATGTTTGCGAAAACCATCGGCTTGCGATGCTTGCCAAGCTGCGCCCAGGTCATCATTTCCACGATTTCCTCAACCGTGCCGATGCCGCCGGGCAGCGTGACGAACGCGTCCGATTTCTGGAACATGAGATGCTTGCGCTCGTGCATGTCGCCGACGACGATAAGTTCGGTCAGCTGTTCGGCCTTTTCAAGGCTTGCTTCCTTGTCGAGCAGGAAGGTCGGGATGATGCCGGTAACCTCGCCGCCAGCTTCCATCACGCCTTGCGCAACCGCGCCCATGATGCCGCGCGTGCCGCCGCCATAAACAAGGCGCAGACCGTGTTCGGCAATGGACCGGCCAAGCGCAACGCCCGCATCGCGATAGATGGGATTCAGGCCCGTAGACGAGCCGCAATAAACACAGATGGATCGAATCTCAGACATGATTTCTTGTGCTCTTTTGGTCTTTCAGCGTCAAGCGCCTCCGGTTTCATTTTGCGGAGAAGATTAGCGGCGGGCGGCGGTCGCGGTTGGACATTTGTGGAGATTGTTATATCTCAATCGGTATGTGTTTCAGATCGGGAAGTGGATTGGATATGAAGAACTGGGTTGTGTTTCTCGGGCTCATCTTTGCCGCGTCATCCGCGTCGGCGGGCGAAATCAATATCAAGCTGCCGGACGACACCGAAGTGACGACCAACTCCGTTCTCTACAAATGCGGCGAGAAAAATGTCTCGGTAACCTACTACAACGCCGGTGATATTTCGCTTGCGGAACTGGAGCTGGAAGACGAAACCGTCATCGCCTCCAATGTCATCTCCGGCTCTGGAGCCAAATATGCCGGCGGCGTTTACATCTGGTGGACCAAGGGCGAAACGGCCGATCTTTATAACCTTATGGACGATCCGGACCAGTCGAAGCCGACAAACTGTGTAGAACAATAACCCTGCTAATAAAAAGCCTCGTACCTTTTGCTGTTTCGGTGCAGATTTCTTGTGGGGGGAAGCCAAAAGCTATAAACCCGTCATTAAAGTCTCTGGCGTGGGTTTCGAAACGAAATGCAAAAGAACAGTTTAGGATTGCTCGGTATCGGGTTCGTCGCGATCGTCGTCGGGCTCGGCCTTTATTGGAATGCGACACGATCTCGCGTTGAGGCACCGCAGTCCGATGTCGCCGCGCCAGCATCGAACAATGCGCCAGCCCAGCCCCAGGCGGCGCCGTCCGAGACAAAAGCACCAGAAGCGCAGGGATCCGCGGCGACGAAGCCCGCGAGCGAGGCCGCGACAGGCGATGCGAAGCCTCAGGCCACGCCGACCCAAGAACCTGCCGCGCAGGCACATGCCGCTTCCCCACAACAGCAGAACAACACGCCGATTTTCGATCTCCTGCGGGTCGAGCCAGATGGTTCGGTGGTGATCGCAGGCAAGGCGCTTCCCAATGCCGATGTCGAAGTCGTGGCAGGCGCGACTGTTGTGGGTAAGGCCAAGGTGGGACCCAATGGCGATTTCGCCATCGTTCTGGATGAGCCCTTGAAGGCGGGAGACCATCAGTTGGTCCTGCGTTCGACCGGCGCAGACAACAATGTCGCCACCTCCGCGCAGACTGCCATCGTATCGGTGCCTGAAACCAGGTCGGGGCAGGTGCTGGCGCTGGTTGAGGAGCCGGGGCAGGCGAGCCGCCTGATTACGAAGCCGGAAACGGCGCCCAAGCCGCAGGACAATACGGAGGCCGCTCCCGAAGCTGCCTCCAAGGCCGACAAGCCGGCAGCCAAGCCCGCGCAGGCTTTGCCGATTGCAATCGAGGCGGTGGAGATCGAAGGCCAGTCGGTTTTCGTGGCAGGCAAGGCCAATGGCGGCAATCGCGTCATCGTCCACGCCAACGATACATTGCTTGGCGCAAGCCTCATTTCGCCGGATGGCCGTTTCCTTGTGCAGAGCAAACAGCCGCTCAGTGTCGGTGACTATATCATTCGCGCCGACCTGCTCGACAACGCCAACCGCGTTCTGGCGACGGCACGAGTTCCGTTCCGCCGCGAAGCTGGCGAGAATATCTCCGCAGTTGCTTCCGATACGGAAGGCCAGACGACCACGCCTTCGGAAGTGCATGGTGAAGCTGCGGCTCCCCTGCAGAAAGTGGAAGGCTCCGTCATCATCCGGCGCGGAGATAATCTCTGGACGATATCCAAGCGCACCTATGGTAAAGGCACGCGATACACGACTATCTATCTCGCCAATCGCGACCAGATCCGCAATCCGGACCTGATCTGGCCAGGGCAGGTCTTCAATATGCCGAAGGAACCTTTGGGTGAGGATGAGGTGAAGCGCCAGTTGGAAGATCACGCCAACTGACCATGGTTTTCAAACCGGTTTCGGCGGGGGCGGTGGTCACGATAGTGTGTTTTCATATTGCCGCGCTTTTGGAGAAAGAACGCCTCGAAAACTTGAAGTCTGGAGCATAATCGTATATCGTCGATATACGATGAAGATAATTCTCGACAAGAATTCAGCTGAGGCTGTTTCCGATCTCGCGCAGATCGGGATTGACGATGAAGCCGCGGCGCGCATTTGCGCGGCGCTCGGCCATCCTGTCCGTATTCGCATTATCCGGCAGTTGATGATGGAGGATGCCTGCTGCTGCAAGGATATTGTCGGCAAGCTCGACCTTGCTCAATCGACGGTCTCCCAGCACCTCAAGGTTCTCGTGCAGGCCGGTCTTATCGATTATCGGCCTGAGCGCCAGTCGTCGCGTTACAGCGTCAACTGGCAGCAAATGAACGCTGTCCGCACGCATTTTGCTTCGTTCAAAGGCGCATGCTGCGGCTAGAACCTATCCCGAGAAGCGGGAGCCGGTTTTCGGAAAAGATGTGTCAAACAAACAGATAAAGCGATGACGGAGTTCATCTCGTACGAAATCGCTTGAGCCCACCGACTTGAAAGAACGCACCATGAGTTCCCCCAAAACGGTTTCCGCCGATTCCGGCGAGACGTTCAAGACATTGCGAAATCTCTGGCCCTATATGTGGCCGTCCGACAGGCCGGATCTGCGCATGCGCGTCGTCTGGGCCACGTTCTATCTGGTGATTTCCAAGATCGTGCTCATCCTCGTCCCCTATTTCTTCAAATGGGTGACGAATGCCTTGACCGGCCAGTTGAACCCGCCGGATTATATTCCGCTGTTTCTGGTCGGTGCGGTGATGCTGGTGCTGGCTTATAACGGCGCCAAGATCATACAGGCCGGTCTCAACCAGCTTCGCGACGCCTTGTTTGCGAGCGTCGGCCAATATGCGGTGCGCCAGCTGGCCTATAAGACCTTTGTGCACATGCATCAGCTGTCTCTGCGTTTCCATCTGGAAAGACGCACGGGCGGGCTTTCGCGCGTCATTGAGCGCGGCACCAAGGGGATTGAAACGATTGTCCGCTTCACCATCCTCAACACGCTGCCTACCATTCTGGAATTTGCGCTGACGGCGGTTATTTTCGCCTTCGCCTACGGCATTTCCTATCTCCTTGTCGTTGCCGCAACGGTCTGGCTTTATACCTGGTTTACGATCAAGGCGAGCGACTGGCGCATCAGTATCCGCCGGGAAATGAACGATTCCGATACGGAGGCCAACACCAAGGCGATCGACTCGCTTCTCAATTTCGAAACAGTCAAATATTTCGGCAACGAGAACATGGAAGCCAAGCGCTTCGATGCTTCGATGGCGCGTTATGAAAAGGCGGCTACCCAGACCTGGACCTCGCTTGGCTGGCTGAACTTCGGCCAGGCCGTGATCTTCGGTGTCGGCATGGCAATTGTCATGGTCATGTCCGCTCTGGAAGTCCGTGCCGGAACGCAGTCCATCGGCGACTTCGTTTTCATCAATGCCATGCTGATGCAACTGTCCATTCCGCTCAACTTCATCGGCTTTATCTATCGTGAAATCCGTCAGGGCCTCACCGATATCGAGCAGATGTTCGACCTTCTCGATGTGAAGCAGGAAGTCGTCGACAAACCCGGTGCGCCAGCATTGAAGATCGACAAGGGCGCGATCCGCTTTGAAGACGTGCATTTCGCCTATGATGCGAACCGCCCGATCCTAAAGGGGATCAGTTTTGAAGTTCCGGCAGGAAAGACGGTCGCGATTGTCGGGCCGTCGGGTGCGGGCAAATCCACGATCTCGCGGCTTCTGTTCCGCTTCTACGATGTGCAGTCAGGAACGGTTTCCATCGACGGGCAGGATGTCCGTGATGTCGCGCAGGAAAGCCTGCGCAAGGCCATCGGCATGGTGCCGCAGGATACCGTGCTGTTCAACGATACGATAGCCTATAACATCCGCTATGGCCGCCCCGATGCAACGAATGAAGAGGTGGAAAAGGCGGCAGAACTCGCGCAGATTTCCAGCTTCATCAAGCATTTGCCGGAGGGCTATAAGTCGATGGTCGGTGAACGCGGCCTCAAGCTTTCGGGCGGTGAGAAACAGCGTGTCGCCATTGCCCGCACGATCCTGAAGGCTCCGCCCATCCTCATCCTCGATGAGGCGACTTCGGCACTCGATACGGCAACCGAACAGGAAATCCAGTCCGCGCTCGACATTGTCAGCCGGGGGCGCACCACGCTTGTCATCGCGCATCGCCTGTCGACCGTTATCGGCGCTGATGAAATCATCGTCCTGAAGGATGGCCTGATCGCCGAAAGAGGCACGCATCGCATGCTGCTCAAGCACAAGGGGCTTTATGCTTCCATGTGGGCTCGCCAGCGCGAGGCCGATGAGGCGGAAGAACGTCTGCGCCAGGTGCGGCAAAGCGACGAACTGGGCGTCGTTACGCGCGGTGTCCCGGCGGCGGAATAGTCGGTTCGCGGGGTCGCTCGGTATATTAGGGCGCGATCACGTGCCCTAACAGCCGTGAATAATTTGCGAAATGGATTTTGATTCCGGATAGGATGAGGTAAATAACGGCCAAACTCAAAGGAAGAGCGATGAGCCTTACTGACACTATCCGCAATACTTTCGTGCCGATCCATCGGGAAGGCTATCCGTTTATCGCGGGCTTTTTCGTGGTTTCGCTCATTCTGGGCTGGCTCTGGGACCCGCTGTTCTGGATCGGTATGGTGCTGACCGTCTGGTGCATCTATTTCTATCGTGATCCCGAGCGCGTGACGCCAATGGACGATGATCTGGTCATCAGTCCCGCCGATGGCAAGGTTTCCTTTGTCGGCCCCGCAGTGCCGCCAGCCGAGCTGGACCTTGGCGCCGAGCCGCGTATGCGCGTGTCGGTTTTCATGAATGTGTTCTCGGTACATATCAACCGTTCCCCCGTGCGCGGCAAGATCGAGAAGGTCGTGCATCGTCCGGGCAAATTCCTCAATGCGGAACTGGACAAGGCTAGCACGGATAACGAACGCAATAGCGTGCTGATCGAAAGCCCGCATGGCAAGATCGGTGTTGTCCAGATCGCTGGCCTCGTTGCCCGGCGCATTGTTTGCTGGTCGAACGAGGATGACGATCTGTCCGTTGGCGAACGGTTCGGCCTGATCCGCTTCGGATCGCGGGTCGATGTCTATCTGCCGGCAGATGCGACCGTTCGTGTCGCGGTTGGCCAGACGGCAGTCGCCGGTGAAACCGTGCTGGCCGATTATGGCAGCGGACGCGGTGAGCCAGTGGTGCGGATCGCTTAAGCCGATGGAAGCGCCTTTTCCGCCTTTTGAGCCCAACGGCCGCGTGGATTCATCGCGCGGCCCGAAGCTGTCGCAGATACCCCTGCGTATCGTCGTTCCCAATGTCATCACAGTTCTCGCCATCTGTGCCGGTCTGACCGGTATTCGTCTGGCCTTTGAAAACCGTTTCGAGCTTGCCGTCGTGATGGTGCTCGTAGCAGCCTTTCTTGACGGCATCGACGGGCGTGTGGCCCGCATGATGAAGGGATCGTCCAAGTTCGGCGCCCAGATGGATTCGCTCGCCGACATCGTCAATTTCGGCGTAGCGCCTGCTCTGGTGCTCTATGCCTTCATGCTTGATCAGGCGCGTTCCTTCGGCTGGATCGCGGCGCTTCTCTACGCCATTGCCTGCTGCCTGCGGCTGGCACGTTTCAATGTCATGCTGGAAGACCCGAACCGCCCGGCCTGGCAAAGCAACTATTTCATAGGCGTGCCCGCACCTGCAGGCGCAATGCTCGTCCTGCTGCCGGTTTATCTCGGTTTTCTCGGCCTGACCCCGACGCGGGCGCTCGCTTTCGGTGTGGCGGTCTATACCGTGGCCATTGCGTTTCTGCTGGTAAGCCGCCTGCCGGTTTATAACGGCAAATCGGCCGGCAGCCTTGTCCGACGCGATATCGTCATGCCGCTGATCCTGTTCGTGGTTGTTTACGTCGCGTTCCTGATGAGCTTCACCTGGCAGACATTGAGCATCACGGCGCTCGCCTATCTCGCTTTCCTTCCGTTCAGTCTGGCAGCGTGGAACAGGCGTGAAGCTGCTGACAGAAAGGCTGCTGAGGCGGCCAGCGACGAAGAGGACGCGTCGTCAGAGGAAAACTGATGGCAACGCCCGTCTGATGAAACGAACGCGCTCCTCGACCGGTGATTTCGGGAGGAGCGCGATCTCATATCCGAGCCGCCTGTAGGTTTTGTCCATTGCATCGAACGTACGCACGGCTTCATCGAAATCCTGCTTGCGTTCCGTATCCTGCCCGAAGATTTCGGCCCATGGCGGTGCCAGGAACACGGTACTGTTGTATCTGATCCGGCGGGCGGCCTCCTCGATATGCTGTGGCACGGGCAGGTCGCACAGCGTCAGATAGCCGATCACATCGGGAACGCCGCGGTCGAAGAAAACGGTACCAGCCTGTTGTTCTGCCATGGCGTGAGAGCGCATCTCCCAACAAAGCATCAACTCTGCAAAGAGTGCGCGATCACTCCACGGGAGGGCGCTGCCGCCGATTGCGACCTGATCCTGGATAATGGCGCGTCCGGCTTCAACGGTGCGGGAAAAACCGCCCTTTTCGAGCGCATCGATCAGTGTGCTTTTGCCTGATCCCGGTCCGCCGCTGATGATGATGAAACGCTGGTGATCTTTAATCATAAGTCCTCCAATAGCAAAGTGAATGCGCGCGAAGACGGTCCGCGCGTGACGAAGGGTCTGAAAGTGGGAGAATTGGCCGCTGAAAAAGGAGCCGTCAGGTGGCTACCGCGTGTCCCGAAAAGTGTGAAACGGTTTTCGGGCAAGGTGGACGTCAAAAAATCACCGATCTGATTCAATCGGATCGTGACGCGGTAGGTCAATAAACAAAATAGAACCGGCCTTGCAGGGAAACAAGGCCGGAAAAAGAAATCAGCTCGGCAGATGGTAGTCCAGGAAGCGATCCTGGCGCACATCGAAGAGCTTGCCGGTGACATCCAGGGCAGGATCGGCAAGCTTGACGATCTTCTCTGCCACCGACTGCGGCGTCGGCAATGTTTCCGGATCTTCGCCCGGCATGGCCTGCGCACGCATTGCCGTGCGGGTCGCTCCCGGATTGACGGAGTTGACCTTGAGCTTCATCTGCTTCGTTTCTTCGGCCCAACTGCGCGCCATGACTTCGACGGCAGCTTTCGAGGCAGCGTAAGGTCCCCAGAAGGCCCGGCAGGTGTGCGCCACGCCGGATGAAAGCAGAATGGCCCGTCCCGCATCCGAAGCACGCAGAAGCGGATCGGTGGAACGGATGAGGCGCCAGACGCTGGTGACATTGACGTTCATGACCTTCTCGAAAGTCTTGGCTTCGACGTGCCCGATCGGGGAAATCGTGCCCAACACGCCCGCATTGGCAACCATTATGTCGAGCTTGCCCCAGCGCTCATGAATGGAGCCGCCGAGGCGATCGATGGCTTCCATGTCGGTAATGTCGAGAGGCACCAGCGTGGCGCTGCCTCCGAGTTTACGGATATCATCGTCCAGCTCTTCCAGTCCGCCGACCGTGCGTGCGACCGCGATGACATGCGCGCCGCGTTTTGCCAGTTCGAGCGAAAGAAAATAGCCAATACCGCGCGATGCGCCTGTCACCAGTGCGATGCGGCCCGTAAGGTCGATACTCATCTAGTCCCCATATGTCATTCAAACACAAGAAACAGGCGGCCTTTTGAGCCGCCTGAGTGGAAGGATTTTGCGATCAGCCGTTGCTGGCGAGGAGAGACAGCGTATGGACGTTGCTCTCGCCTTCCTGATCGAGGAGACGGGTCGGATATTCACCCGTGAAGTAGTGATCGGTAAAGGCAGGTGCCTTCGGATCACGTGGTTTGCCGCCGACAGCCTTGTACAACCCGTCGATGGAAAGGAACGCAAGGGAATCCGCGCCGATATAGCGACACATGGATTCGAGGTCCTTGTGCTGGTTTGCCAACAGCTTATCGGCATGGGGGGTGTCGATACCGTAGAAATCCGGATGGTAAATCATTGGACTTGCCACGCGGATATGCACTTCCTTGGCGCCTGCATCGCGGATCATCTGCACGATCTTGACGGAAGTGGTGCCGCGCACGATGGAATCATCCACCAGCACGACGCGCTTGCCTTCGATCATGGCGCGATTGGCCGAGTGCTTCAGCTTGACGCCAAGCGCACGAATTTGCTGCGTCGGCTCGATGAAGGTGCGGCCCACATAATGGTTGCGGATAATTCCATATTCGAACGGAATGCCGCTGGCCTGCGCGAAACCAAGAGCGGCAGGCGTGCCACCATCGGGCACCGGCACGATCACGTCGGCTTCGATACCGGCTTCCTTGGCAAGCTCCATGCCCATGTTCTTGCGCGCGACATAGACGCTGCGACCGCCGACGACGGAGTCGGGGCGGGCGAAATAGACATACTCAAACAGGCAGAGCCGTTCCGGCTGCGGGTTCTCGGGCTTGATGGATTCCGTGGTTATGGAGCCGTCCTTCTGGATCTCGCAGATGATGACTTCGCCGTTTTCGACATCGCGAATATATTTCGCACCGATGATATCGAGGGCGCAGGTTTCCGAGCAGAAGATAGGCTTGCCATCAAGCTCGCCCATGACGAGCGGACGGATGCCGATGGGATCGCGCGCGGCGATCAGTTTTGTGCGGGTCAGCGCCAGCATGGCATAGCCGCCTTCGACCTGCCGGATGGCATCGACGAAACGGTCGGAGGAGGATGAGTGGCGCGAGCGGGCAATCATATGCAGCACGACTTCGGTGTCGGAGGTCGCCTGGAAGATCGCGCCCGAAGCGATCAACTGCTTGCGCAGCGTAATGCCGTTGGTGAAGTTGCCGTTGTGGG
This sequence comes from Brucella sp. IR068, assembly GCF_049065885.1. Classification (NCBI taxonomy): domain Bacteria; kingdom Pseudomonadati; phylum Pseudomonadota; class Alphaproteobacteria; order Hyphomicrobiales; family Brucellaceae; genus Brucella; species Brucella sp. IR068. Next base: position 430,918 of record NZ_JBAKHE010000003.1, read on the forward strand.
CAATGGCGATGCCGCCGACTTCCAGTTCCGCGAACAATGGCTGCACGTTGCGCAGGATCGTCTCGCCGGTGGTGGAATAGCGCACATGGCCGATGGCGCGGTCGCCCGGCAGGCGGTTCAGCGTTGCCGCGTCGGTGAAATGATCGCCGACGAGGCCCATGTGGCGTTCGGAATGAAAACGGCGGTTGTGATAGGAAACAATGCCGGCGGCTTCCTGCCCGCGATGCTGGAGGGCATGCAGGCCCAGCGCCGTCAGCGCGGCAGCGTCCTCGTGGCCAAGAATGCCAAATACGCCGCACTCTTCATGCAGGGTATCTTCATCCAGCATGAAGGAGGCATTTTCAGAAGAATGGCTGGTCATTGCCGCAAGGCCTTTCGATTGCAGAGGCAACTAAAGCATGTTCCGGAAAAGGGAAAACCGGTTTTCCGATTTACGACATGCGTAAAGACTTCAGGCGCCTCTCTATCACAAGATGGCTTTTTGTTAAAAGCGAAGAGTTCATCGATGCGTCGATATGATCTCATGAACATCAGTATCGCATGACGCTCACGAATAATCTCGCAAATTCCCGCCTGAAATATGATCGCGGATGCAAAATGACAATGTCTGAACGTCGATATGGCTGTTTTGCATTGACCATGTTTATTTCCGGAATTGAAAAAGCCGTCAGCGGGGCTGGCGGCTTCTCCATATCTCGGAACGGCTTATTGCTGTGCAGGCGTATCGTCCGGAACCGGCGCTTCTTCCTGCTCGCCGGAAGCGGGAGCAGTCTGTTGAGGCTTGAATTTTTCAATCATCTGGTCGGGATTTGCTGGCAGAAGGTCGATCAATTGTTGGCCGAACGAATCGAGCATCGGCTTTGATTTCGCATTCGTTACCCAAGCTGGCTGGTTTGTCGGGACGAGCCAGTTGAAGAACAGCATGGCGACGACAACGAGAAGCACCCCGCGTACACCGCCAAACAGAAAGCCAAGCGTGCGGTCGAGTGCACCGATACGGCTATCGATGATGAAATCGGCGATCTTCATCGTAATCAATGACACGACAATCAACACCACGAGGAAAACCGCGCCAGCGGCTGCAATCTTCGCGATGGTTTCGTTGTTGATATACGGTTGTACGAAAGGCAGAACTGGTTGGTAGAATAGATAAGCTGCAGCGGCAGCCGCAGCCCATGACACCAGCGACAGCACCTCGCGGGAAAAACCGCGCACCATCGCCAGAATGGCTGAAACCAGCGTTATCCCGAGCAGAATTCCATCAAGCATGGTTATCGGCATTCTGGCCTGTCCTCAGTTATTATGCGCAAAATGATCCATGCGCAGGGCAGTCAAAGATGCTGAAGTTTATCACCGGAAGGTTGACAGATTCTTCCAGTCATAAAACTCCAGATTTATTGCTTCTTTCCGGAGCCTGAAGCCGCGATGCGCGCAACAAGATCGGGCAAGGCGGAAGTTTCCATGAGGCGGAAGCTGCGATCTTTCCAGAGTTCGCCACTGCCACCGGGCACTTCTGCCTGCCGGAAGCCGAGTTTCTCCGCTTCCTTGAGCCTCTGTACCGCATGCGTTACCGCACGAACAGCACCGGAAAGGCTGATTTCGCCGAAATAAACACAATCTGGCGGAAGGGCAATACCGGCCATGGATGAAACAAGTGCAGCAGCCACAGCTATATCCGCAGCAGGCTCGCTGATACGATAACCGCCCGCAACATTCAGGTAGACATCGTGCTGGCCGAAACGAACGCCGCAATGCGATTCGAGAACGGCGAGGATCATGGCAAGCCGTCCGCCATCCCAGCCGACGACCGCACGGCGGGGGGTGCCGAGCGAGGAGGGGGCAACAAGCGCCTGTATTTCCACCAGGACCGGACGCGTGCCTTCCATGCCGGCGAAGACCGCCGCACCCGGAGCCTTCGCATTGCGCTCACCAAGGAAGAGTTCGGACGGGTTGGACACTTCGCGCAGGCCCCCGTCGGACATCTCGAAGACGCCGATCTCGTCGGTCGGACCGAAACGGTTCTTCACCGTGCGCAGGATGCGGTAGTGATGCCCGCCTTCGCCTTCGAAATAGAGAACGCCATCGACCATATGTTCTACCACACGAGGCCCGGCGATCTGGCCTTCCTTGGTGACATGGCCCACAAGCACCACAGCGGCGCCCGTCTGCTTGGCATAGCGGATCAGCGCCTGCGCGGAGGAACGCACCTGCGTCACGGTTCCCGGTGCGGAATCCGCCATGTCGGTCCACAGCGTCTGGATCGAATCGATGATGACGAGATCGGGCCGTTTGGTGTCTGAAATGGTGGCGATAATGTCCTCGACATTGGTTTCGGCGGCAAGCTCCACCGCTGACGATGCCACACCCAGACGCTGCGCGCGCAGCCTGATCTGGGCGACGGCTTCTTCGCCCGAAACATAAACGATGCGATGGCCGCGATTGGAAAGGGCGGCGGCTGCCTGCGTCAGCAAGGTGGATTTGCCGATCCCAGGATCGCCGCCGATGAGAAGAGCGGAACCGCGCACGAAACCGCCGCCTGTCACGCGGTCAAGCTCGCTTATGCCGGAAATGATGCGTGGCGCGTCTTCTATGTCGCCGGAGAGCGAGGTCAGCGCCACGGCGCGTCCCTTGCGCTTGGACAACATGGCGCCGGGTCCGGAGCCGATGCCGCTATTGGTGCCTTCCTCGACAAGCGTGTTCCACTCGCCGCAGGAGTCGCACTTGCCCGCCCAGCGCGAATGGACCGTGCCACAGTTCTGGCAGATGAATTGAACGCGCGCCTTGGCCATCAGACGCGTCCTTTGACTTGGGAAAACTTATTCATACTGCTCCGGCAGATAAGAACCCTCGGCCAGATCTGCAAATCGCGTGAATTCAGACTGGAAGGCGAGTTTGACGGTGCCGGTCGGACCATGACGCTGCTTGGCGATAATCACGTCGGCGGTGCCGCGCACCTTTTCGAAATGCTGCTTCCATTCCTCGTATTTCGGATCGAACTCGTCACGCGGCTCGAGGTTCTTGACGTAATATTCCTCACGGAACACGAAGAGCACCACGTCGGCGTCCTGCTCGATGGAGCCCGATTCACGAAGGTCGGAGAGCTGGGGGCGCTTGTCGTCGCGGCTTTCCACCTGACGGGAGAGCTGTGAGAGCGCGATGATGGGAACGTTGAGTTCCTTGCCCAGCGCCTTGAGGCCGGTAGTGATTTCCGTGATTTCCTGCACGCGGTTCTGTGCGGAAGCTTTCGATGAGCCGGTCATCAGCTGCACATAGTCGATGACGAGAACGTCGAGGCCGCGCTGGCGCTTCAGGCGACGCGCGCGTGCTGCAAGCTGGGCGATCGAGATACCGCCGGTCTGATCGATATACAGCGGGATTTTCTGCATCACCTGCGAGCACGCGACCAGCTTTTCGAAATCGGTTTCGGTGATGTCACCGCGGCGGATTTTCGAGGAGGAAACCTCCGTCTGCTCGGAAATGATACGGGTTGCGAGCTGTTCCGCCGACATTTCGAGCGAGAAGAACCCGACGACACCGCCATTGACGGCCTTCATCGAGCCGTCGGCCTGCTGTTCGCCTTCATAGGCGTTGGCGATGTTGAAGGCGATATTGGTGGCAAGCGAGGTCTTGCCCATGCCCGGACGACCAGCGAGGATGATCAAGTCCGAGGGTTGCAAGCCGCCCATCTTGGCGTCAAGCGAATGAATGCCGGTCGAAACGCCGGAAAGATGGCCATCGCGCATGAAAGCGGCGTTGGCCATGTCCACGGCAGTCGTCACCGCGTCCTTGAAGGGCAGGAAGCCACCGTCATACCGTCCCGTCTCCGCCAGTTCGAACAGGCGTCGCTCGGCATCTTCGATCTGTTCCTGCGGCGCCATGTCAACCGGCGCGTCATAGGCAACGTTCACCATGTCTTCGCCGATGCCGATCAGCGCGCGGCGCGTCGCCAGATCGTAAATCGCACGACCATAGTCTTCGGCGTTGATGATGGTGACGGCTTCGGTGGCGAGGCGCGTCACATACTGGAATATGGTGAGATCGCCCACCTTGCCTTCGGTGGGCAGGAAGGTCTTCATCGTCACCGGATTGGCCATCTTGCCAACGCGGATGAGATCGGTGGTGATCTCATAGATGCGACGATGCAGCGGCTCGAAGAAATGGGTAGGCTTCAGGAAGTCCGATACCCGGTAAAACGCATCATTATTGATCAGAATGGCGCCGAGCAGCGCCTGTTCCGCTTCAATATTGTGGGGTGCTTCGCGATAGAGCGCGTCTTTCTGCTCCCGCGCGTCGTCGAGTTTGCGTACCGCCGCTTCCGCCATGATTCCAAATCCTGTCCCTGATGCAACCAGCTAGCCCTCAAGCGATGCCAAACGCAACGAAGCTTCGGGTGATTCCAGCTGGAAGAGACAAGCTATACCATGATTCACACTGATCCACAGTTTCGATCTCGGTTTTGTCAGTCCGCTGTTGACGCGGACCGACTCTCCGATTGGCGGGAATGGTTTCAGGCGTTCATACTTTTCTTGACCGCCCGCACCTCGCTATTGGCTCCCTTGGGAGCACTGTCGAGACGTTTAAGGCGTTTTTCTTCGGCCTCGATATAGTTGCGGGTCAGCGGAACAGATTCCTGCTTGTGGGCGATCTGGATGTGGAACACCATCATGTTCTGCCAGCGGAACGCGCTTTCCGATGCGGCCAGATAGAATTCCCACATCCGGCAGAAGCGCTCGTCATAAAGCGCTTTGGCCTTGTCGCGATTGGCCATGAACGCCTCTCGCCATGCTTTCAGTGTTTCGGCGTAATGCAGCCGCAGGATTTCTATGTCGGTGACATAGAGTCCAGCTTTCTCGATATGCGGCAGAACTTCCGAAAGCGCCGGAATATAACCGCCGGGGAAGATATATTTGCGGATGAATGGATTGGTCGCACCCGGCCCATCGGCCCGTCCGATGGCGTGCAGCAGAAAAACACCATCCGGCTTCATCAGCCGCGCGACATGCTGGAAATATTCAGCGAAATGCCCCACGCCGACATGTTCGAACATGCCCACCGAAACAAGCCTGTCAAACTTGTCGTCGATGTTGCGATAATCGGTCAGCTCGAATTTCGCCCTGTCGGCCAGCCCCTCATCCCTTGCGCGCTGGTTGGCGATGGCGTGCTGCTCTTCGGACAAGGTTACGCCTGTGACATTGGCCTTGAGGTGGCGACCCAGATAAAGCCCCATGCCGCCCCAGCCGCAGCCGATATCGAGAACCTTGTCGCCCTCCTTTACCAGCATCTTGGCGGCGATGTGGCGTTTCTTGGCGAGCTGCGCTTCGGCAAGCGTGGCGTTCGGCGGATCGAAATAGGCGCAGGAATACTGCTTGTCGGGATCGAGAAACAGGTCGTAAAGCTCGCCCGAGAGATCGTAGTGACTTTTGATATTGCTCGACGAACGCGAAATCGTGTTCATCTGCTGGAAGCGGCGGAAGAGCACGCGCAGTTTTCCGGCGGCTTTCATCCATGGCTCGGTCGCTGCCGTCGGCCCGGTGTTTTCGAACACCACCTGAAGCAGCGTATAGATATCGCCTTCCAGGAAATCGATCTCGCCATCCATGAAACATTCGGCAAGCTTCAGTTCCGGGTCGAGCGCAACGGCGCGCTCGGCGTGCTTGGTCTTGAACTGAACATGAACCGGCGCGCCGGTCTTGTCGCCATACTGAAATCGCGACCCCTCCGAATCGGTGACCGTCAGGTCACCGGTTTTAATCATATGCGAAAGAACAGTACGCAACATTCCATACATCGGCCCCATCTCCTCTCCAGGATTGAAGCGAGTGCACGTCCATGCGTTTGCATGGCAGGCGGCGGTGCAAGGTATCAGAGCCGCTCTGTCATCAGATTTCAGGCAATATCCCAGTCGGTCAATCGGCCTTGGGAAAGCCCAAGCAACGCAGACGTTTCCGTCGGCACCCTCTGCAATCCAACACTAATGAACAGAATAGGGAGTTTTACCGATCTGAAAAGAGAAAATGCCCGGCGAAGGCCGCCGGGCATGATCATATAAAGTTTACCACGATGGGAATGAGCGACGCTTGGCCGGGCATTCCCACGGATAATAGGTGGCTAATTAAGCCTGATCTTCAGCTTCGTCTTCGTCGTCGAAAACTTCTTCCGACAGAGGCTGTTCTTCGATGCCGTAGATGGCTTCGATCGAGGTCAGGTCTTCACCCTTTGCCTGACGTTCGGCTTCTTCAGTCGAACGGGCGATGTTGACGGTTACCTGAACCTGAACTTCCGGATGCAGCGAAATCGAGACTTCGTGCAGGCCGATCGTCTTGATCGGGTGGTTCAGTTCAACCTGGTTGCGGTGCAGGGTAAAGCCGTTGGCCGAAATGATTTCGGCAATGTCACGGGTCGAAACGGAACCGTAGAGCTGGCCGGTTTCACCAGCCGAACGCACGACGATGAAGCTTTCGCCATTGAGCTTTTCAGCAACGGCACTGGCTTCGTTCTTGCGTTCCAGGTTCTGGGCTTCGAGCTGGGCGCGCTGGCCTTCGAACTTCTTCTTGTTGGCTTCGTTGGCACGAAGAGCCTTGCCCTGCGGGAGCAGGAAGTTACGGGCATAGCCGTCCTTGACCTTGACGGTTTC